>JAWOBU010000006.1:0-34419 GCA_046484135.1 bacterium | reverse complement strand
GACTTCCTGGTAATAACCGCCACCCATACTCATTACAGCCTCGGCGGCTACGTGGACAATACTCTGGCCAAGCTCGCGGTCATGGGCGGGTACGAGCCGGAGGCCGAGAAGATAGTGCTTTCTTCCATGGAGAGTGCGCTCCGGCAGGCGGAGGGTTCTCGTAAGCCGGCGCTTCTGGGCGCGGCGCGGGGCGAGTCTCCCGGCGTTTCCGAGAACCGGCGACACCGGGGCGGTCCCACTGATCCCGACATGCGCGTGCTGGGAGTATGGGACAAAAGCGGTCCGCTCCTGGCCATGATCGTAAACCATGCCATCCATCCGACCATCATGCCTTCTAAAACCATGAAGGCCTCCGGAGGATGTACCGGAGTTGCCGAGTCGCGGCTGGAAGAGGTTCATCCCGGCGCAGTGGCCATGTACATGAACGCCGGCCTGGGCGACCAGGGACCGGGGGTGGAAAACATGGAGTCGTCCTGGCAAAAGGTCGAGTACATCGGCGAGAAGCTTGCCGACCGGGCGGAGGAAATCCTTGCCAAAGTCGAGCCGGTGGAACGCGTGCGGATGAGACTTTACAGCCATACCTTCCCGATGCCGGAGGCCGAGCTGAACCCGGACTACTCCTGCTGGTACGGCCTGAACCCGCTCATAAAGCTGCTCGGAAAAGACATGATCCGCGAACAGGGAAGGATCATGGGGCTCGGGCTCAACCGGAGCCTACTCCTCTTTTCGCCCGGCGAGCTCGGCTACGAGGTCCAGGCGGAGCTCGAAAAGCTCTTCCCCCAGCGGCTGGTGTTCACGGTAACCCATTCCAACGACTACTGGGGCTACATCATCATGCCGGACGACTACGAGACCGGCGGCTACGAGTCCTGCATGAACTTCTACGGCAAGGACTTCGCGCCGTACTTAATAAAAGAGTTCGAGAAGATGGTGGAAAAGAAACAGTGAAGAGACTGTTGCAATTTGGCGGGAAAGAACTCCCTGTCCGCACGCAGACAGGGCAGACAGGGAGCCCACTCCCGCCACCACCGGAAGCAAAAATTTTCCAAGAGGCCTTTTACTAAAGAAGGTCTCTTTGCCGGCGGCAGGCGTCGCATAGCTTGCATTCCCCCGGCCGGCATGGCGGCGAGGTTTTCCCTTCCAGCGCTCTTTCGTACTCCCTCCAGAGGAGCTTCTTGTCTACGCCGTGATCAATAAAGTCCCACGGCAGGTGTTCGGCAAAGGTGCGCAGTCGGTGCGAGTAAAAGCGGCCGGCGGGCACGTCCCGGTCGCCCTGGTTCAACGGTCCGGCCGCGCTTGCTCCGCTTTCTGCGCACCTTGCAATCGTGCGAGCAATCCTCCGGTCTCCCCGCGCTATCACCGCCTGTAAACATGCCTCCCGGACCGAGGTGCCGGAAAAGGAAACGCGGCCCGCTTCAGCCGCCGCCCGCTTCATAACCTTGATCCTCTCCCGCAGAACTCGGGCTTCGGCCATGGGGTGCCACTGGAAAGGAGTAGCGGGCTTGGGCACGAACGGATTTACGGAAATCGAGATTCGGCCCGGCCACCTGCTTTTACCAGAGCCTTGAGCAAGTGCCTCCAGTATGCTTTTTAAAAAAGGCCCCGTGGCTTTTATGTCTTCTTCATGCTCGTCCGGCAGACCGATCTGGAAGTAGAGCTTGAGCCGCGGTATTCCCGAAGCGCCGATCATTTGCATGGCTTCGCGGACGGTGTTCTCTTTTACCGGCTTGTTGATTACGTGGCGGAGCCTCTCCGTGGCCGCTTCAGGGGCGACGGTGAGCGTCTTATGTCCGTACTCCTTCATCTCGAAAAGCAGGTCCGGGCTTACCTGATCCAGCCGAAGACTGGCCACGCTATGGGACATGGAGTGTTTTTTTACTGCTTCTTTTATGTGTCCGAACTCGGGATGGTCGGTTGCGGACGCCGAGACCAGGCCCGCTTTGTTTCTCATCCGGCAAGCGCTTTCTAAAACCCGCTCGATGCTTTCCGCTGGAGTGAACCGGGGCGGGCGGTAGATATGGGCAGCGGCGCAGAAGCGGCAGGAGTGGATGCACCCGCGGCCCAGCTCGACAAGCGCCATGTCGCAGAACTCGGCCCGCTCGGTAAAGACGCGGGTCTGCGCCGGGTCGTCGCCCAGACGCGGCAGAAACAATCGCTCGATCTTTTCGGGCGCGTCTGCCTGGCTTGTCTTTCTTTCTATGGTGCCGTCCTCGCCGTAGGACTCCACGTAGAGGGAGGGAACGTAAACGCCCGGCGTTCGGGCGAGCCTTGCCAACAGCTCTCGCCGGTCTGTGCCTCTGTTCTGCAAGTAAGCTTCCACGAAGTGCGGAAGTATGGCCTCTGCTTCACCAACGGCCAACAGGTCGGCAAAAGGCGCCATTGGCTCCGGGTTCATAAAAGCCAGGACTCCGCCGGCAAGGATGAGAGGGGAGTTGCGCCTCTCCCGCTCCTCCGGCTCCAGCGGAACGCCGGCCCGGCAAAGCATCCTTGCCATGTTGATCACGTCCGGCTCGTAGGATATGGAAAAGGCGATGATCTCGAACCGGCTTATAGGAAAACGCGACTCGATGGTCCTTACTTCTGTTCCCTCCCATGTCGCCCGCTCGCATGCGATCTCCGAAAACGAATTAAAAAGATGACAGACCTGGTGGAACCCCAGGTTGCCCATGGCAACCTCGTAGGAGTTGGGATAACAAAGAGCGACTGCGATCCTGCCGCCGTGGGGCTTCTTGTACGCTCCGCTTTCGTGGGGAAAAGAGGTTGCGACTTTTTTGCCGGGCGGTCTTTTGCGCCTCATCTCTCTACCCGGCGAGGCACTCGAAAATTTTTTCGGCCCGGTCCACGTTAACGATTCCGCACACGCATGGCCTGGCTACGTCCTGCGCTGCCTCGCGGGCGCTGATCGCGCCGGCCCGGACCTTGCCGGCGAGGTCCCGGACGCGATTGGTTGCGATAAGGCCGTGCCCGCACATGGTGATGATTTCGAGCTCGTCCGGCGCGGGCAGATCAGCCACGTTCCCGTAAAAGCCGAGGCTGTGAAGATAGGTGTGCTCGGTGGTCCCGGTTTTTTGACAGCATTCATGCACGTCTTTAAAAAGGCCGGAGAGCACGATGGAGACGGGAAGGTCTTTCTCGCGATTGTTCTCGAGCCATTCCCCCTTGAGTTCAGTTATAAGCTCCTCCACGTTTTTAACGTCGGTGTAAAGCGCGGTAATTACGGTGGACAGGTAGCCCGCGGCCCGCATGAGAAGCCGGTCGGTCTTCTCCGGCCAGTGCTGGTGCAGAAAGCGCGCCAGTCCCTCGGCCGGTCCCAGGTCGGGCACGTGGATTTCAGTGGCGTTCTTGATGATCCAGTTGTCCGGAGCGTGGTCCATCATTCGGCCCGCCAGGTCGCTCATGGCGCTTTTGGCGCCCGGCTTGTCCTTAGCGGAGCTCGGCAGCATAGCGAGCACGATCATCTCTTGTCCCGGTTTATCCGGCGACAGCCCCCGTCGTTGCGAAGTATGGGACATGCCCTTTATCCTTTCGGTCCATCCGTTTTTATACCGGAGGCCAGCCCGATGTTCACCTTGCCGTTCGGAAGTGAGCGTACGTCCTCGCCCAGCACCTCTTTCAAAGGAGTGTCGCCGTCCGCGTCCGCCGGCAGGGCCACGCTTACGTTGAACACGGTCCCGAGCTCGTTACCGAGCTCGTCAAGTATGCTCATAAGCCGTTCTGCGTCCGATTGCGCAATGATGAACTCGACAAGTATTGATATGCACTTTTCGTCCAGGACGCGCGGGTCGAGCTCTCCGGTGGCCGGGTCTTTAACCAGGCCGGCCACCGGGTTGTCGGAGACCACCTGGTAGCCGTGTTTTGCGAACTTGCGGGTGACTGTCTCGGCCTCTCGAAAGCGGGCTCCAAGGCAGGGACGGCCCAGCTCCACGAACACTCCCATAAAGCCGGGTTCATAGCGGCCGGTGCTGTCGTTGGTCTTGATGCCTTCCGTGCCCCGGCCTGCGACGCCGGTGTCTTCGTGCTCGGCAAGCGGGTTGGAAAAGACCGCCCGCAGGGTCCGCGGCCAGGTAAGCTCGCCCGGCTTAATAGCGTCCACCGGACAGACGCCGGAGCGCCAGCATACGCCGCACTCCGTGCATTCGTCCGGATCAATAGAAGAAAATGCTTCCAGGGTGATGGCCCCCACCGGACACAAAGGAACGCATTGCCTGCAACCTATGCAGAGCCCGGCGTCAATCCAGCGGTGAGGGGGCACTGTCTTGCCCGCCTCCGCCCGGCCGGGAAGGGCCAGGCCCGCAAACCCGGCTGCGGAGCCGCGTATAAAGTCCCGGCGCTGCAAGGACGCCTCCTTTCAGTAGATCGTTTTTACAATGCCCAGCTTCTTGCGGGCCGCCTCCTGAAACAGCTCGACCAGGTCCTGGAAACATTCCCGGCAGCTCTCGAAGGCTTCGTCCCCGCTGGCGTTCAGTCGACAAAAAGACCGGTGAAGCTCTTCCATGTCCACCCCGTGCTATCTCCGCCGCGATTTCCCTGACCCGGGCGGGAGCAAGATATCGGATGTGACAGCTTTCGTTGCCGATGTCTGTCCCGCCCATAACGGCACTCGACATGACCGAGTCCGAAGGATACAAGTCGGACAATGCCGCATCAAGCTCTAAACCCTTGAGACCTATGTCCACGTGAGGGACCTCTCCCCGGTCCAGCTTCCAGATGGACTCGGGGTCAGCCTTGAACTTCTTGGCTTCGCCGGCCTTTACCATGTAAAAAATCTCGCCGGCCATTCCCCCCTCCTTAGCTACAATATATTACGCGGCTAATGATAATAGAAATCCTCGTCTTCTGAAAATGTCTTTTCGCGGGAGGCCTGGTAGTTATGGCCGGTGTCGCCGGCATCGAGAAGCCGTCTTCGCTCCCGCGTCTGTCTCTTCTTTTTCAGGTAAGCGATAATAAATAAAAGTGAGATGAAAAACCAGAGAAGGCCGCCGCCGGAGAAGACCGCCACCAGCCAGTATGATTTCTTGACCTCGCTGAGCCACTTGTCTTCCAGCCGCGAAAGGGGGAGTTGGAAGGACGCTTGCAGGGCCTGGTCATGGTCTTCTCCCGCGGACAGGCGTTCCAAAAACTCCAGGAAAGACTCGGCGCCGTACTCGTTATAAAGGAAGTTAACAAAGCTTCCGGACTGGGCGTAGGCGGTGGAAGCGCCGTCCGGGCCCCTGGGAAAGGAGTGTCGAAGAGAGTGGAAAGGGATGTACTTGCCGGTCAGCGCAATAGGCATCAACCGCTCGCTCCGCGACCAGAACGGCTCCGAGCCCATGAACACGGCGACCCCTTCGTCCACCCACTTGGGAGGAGAGTGTTTGCCCTGTTTGTGATGGAGAACGATGTGGGCTATCTCGTGCGAGATCACCCCGTTAATGGAAGAATGGCGTATTTCCCTGCCGCGCAACGGTCTCACCATTATGGTGGACTGGGAGGGATAGGCCCTTCCCGAAACCCAGGGCGAAATGTCTCCTCCCTGCATCTCTATAAAGGAGCGCGGGTCGGGCGCGATCACCAGCTTTATGGGACCCGGCGGCGAAGCTTCAAGAAGCTCACTGATCCGCGAGAGCTCGGGCTCGAGGCGGGGCGCGATGTTTTTAAGCAGGGTCTCCGAACCCGGCTTGTAATATACCCGGAAGTGCTCGGTCTCGTAGACGGACCAATCCTCTGCGCTTTGAAACACTAAGAAGAAAAAGATAAGTGCCGTGGAAAGCTTCATGGGAGCTGCCGCGACGGTTTGTTGTTTTGAAAAATAAAGCTCATGATATGCATGACGGGCATGCCGTTTACCGGCCGTCTATCATATTGATATTGTAATTGCTCTATGCTATCCTTTCAAAATAACCGGCAGATTTTCGTAATTACGGCTCTCTGTGGAAGTAATGACGCATGTGCGAGCGGCTTTAGCCGCGAAGAAGGTGCGGTTTGTACGTTGCGTTTGTAACATTGGATTTACATGATCAATAAAAGGTGATTTCCTGTCGGGGCGTGGCGCAGTCTGGTAGCGCATCTGCTTTGGGAGCAGAAAGTCGCTGGTTCAAATCCAGTCGCCCCGACCAGCAAAAAGGTTAGATTCCGCATTTTGTGGCGCAGAAAGCTTTTTCATTTCCGAGTAGTTGATGCCCCCCTAAAAAGTCATTTCTCTTAAGCCATGCCCGGCAAGATTGTACCTCACCAGCTCAAGGATATCTTCTTCATCATCTACTACCAGTATGCGCTCCCGCGGCATCGCTGACTCCTTTGCAAACAAGTATAACTCATATCAGCACTTTAAAAAGGGGGGGCTTCCCCACGCGGCCGGGCAGTAGCACCGGTCCTTCCTGCCACAATAACAAGCTTGATGGATTTTATGCCTCCTTCAAAATCACTTTCCTGAGCTCCAATAAGATCACCATACAGAGAAGTTCGAGTACTGGGCGCTCGTGTGGGGCGGACTCATCATGGCGGCGTCGGGAATCTGCCTGCTCCTCACCGACCGCTTATTGGGATGGATTCCGCTCTGGTTCATTGACCTCGCTGCCACGGTTCATTTTTACAAGGCGGCGCTTGCCTGCTCTGCGCTGGTCGTCTGGCACGGGTACTGGGTTGTGCGGGGCAAGTGAGTAATAGCTTGACACGTTCACATCCTGCATCCTTCTTCGAACCGCTTGTATCCGATCATCCTTGCCAGGTTGAAAGCCAGGATTTCGAGCGCGCCCTTCCTGGGCCGGGCCGCCCTCTTTAGTATGGACCGCGGGCTGTACATTGCCTTGTATGTTTTCAGATATCCCTCCAGCAGCTCTTCGGCTGACATCCCGCCCGGCTGGTGGACCACGTGGTTGCAGTCGTACTTTCCCCAGTCGCGGTGGAGTATCCTGTTCTGCTCTTCCATGTCCCGGTAAAGCTGTGTAAAGGGCAGAGGCGTGTAGATGTAGAAGTTGGCCGCTTCCATCCTGGTCTCGCGGCAGAACTTCACCGTGTTCTCAAACACCGACTCGTCATCGTCATCGAACCCCAGGATGAAAGACCCGAACACCCTTATGCCCGCCTTTTGAATCCTCGCGATTGACTCCCGATATTTTTCCACTACGTTGACCTTGCTCTTGCCAACCTTTGCCAGGTTCTCGGGCTTTATGCTCTCGATCCCGATGAACAGCCACTTGCACCCGCTCCTGGCCGCCAGATCGAGCAACTCCGGGTCCTCCCCGATCCTTATGTCCGACTGGCTCGACCACCTGCGCTTCAACGGGATTAACGCCTCGAACAACTTCTTCGCCCGCTTGTGCGAGCCCGCGATGTTGTCGTCCACGAACGCCAGCTCGCCCGGAGGCATGGCCTTGATCTCGTCCACCACCTCCTCCACCGGCCGGAAGCGGAACCTGCGTCCCCAGAACAGGCTCACCGCGCAGTAAGAGCAGGCGTGCGGGCACCCGCGCGCGGTCTCGATCACGTTTGGCAACCCGTAGGCGCTCCTCCTCATCAGCTCCAGCCTGGGTCTTGGCAGGCCGACGAGGTTGTGCGGCTTGTCCGACTGGTAACGCTCTTTCATCCTGCCGGCCAGGAAGTCTTCGAGCAGCTCGTCCCAGGCGTACTCGCCCTCTCCCATCACCACCGCGTCAGCGTGTTCGAGGGCCTCATCGGGAAAAAAGCTCGCGTGGAACCCTCCCACCACCACCGGGACCTTCATCTTTCGATAGATGTCTCCGATTTCATAAGCGCGGGGCGCGGTCTGGGTGATCACGGAGATGCCGACCAGGTCGGGCCGGTGGCTGAAGTCAATGTCGTCAACCGCCTCGTCAATGATTTTAACGTCGAACTCGGGACCGGCCCTGGCCGCGAGTATCGGGAGGTTCAGTTTGGGTATGGACGACTTGCGCCTCCTGCGCGAGCCCAGCCGGTCCTTGTCCTGGGCGGGTTGGAGCAGTAAGAGTTCCGGTTTCTTCATTGTCGTAAACCTTCCTTTAGGTCATCCCCGAGCCGCTTTTCAGCTTGTCTCAATCTCGAAGCAGTCAATCGAGTAACACTTCATTTTATCACAGGTTTTACGGACACGCTTTTCTGCATGGGGTGGTCTTCAGCGGAAAGCACAAGGACCTGCTCAAAAGGTTCCGCGAAGACAAAAACCTCTTCCTTTCCATCGAGGCCGGGGGCGTGGGCATGAACCTGCAGACTGCCTCCGCGTCCTTTTTGAATAAGACCATCCTCGCGGCATCTCCCACTGCGGGTGTGTTGTTCTTTTGGGGACTCCGGGAAAATCGTCCCAAATCGCGAGTCGGTCAAGATAGGTTATTGAAAGACAATAGCTTTGCACGGGTTGGTGGAATTGGAAGGAAAAGAGCGCGTCTCATTCAATAAGGAGGGTGTGCGGCGGATGGCTCAACCTCCTCTTTACCTCGCCGCGAATCCCCGCAACCTCTGTTTTCATGCGGTCTCCATCCCTCGAGCTTTATTATGATCACGCGAGGCACGAAACTCCCCTTGGATCTGGCCGGCTCGCCACGACCATCGGAGTTTCTCTCCCCGCTTAATAAAGGGGCAGAAGTGGAGCCTTCTTCCGGGGAGTTCTTCAGGTGAAATACATGGCGAGCGACTCGGCCACCATGGCGGGCTTTTCTTCCCCTTCTATTTCCACGGTGTTTTCGGTGGTAACCAGTACCCTGCCGCCGCCTTTTTCCTCCACGCTTTTTAGCACCGCCCGGTTGCGGATGCGGGAGTCTACCTTGACGGGGGCCAGGAACCTTACCTTGTTGAGGCCGTAGTTGATGGCCATCTTCATTCCCTCGGGCAGAAGCGCGGTCTGTGCTCCGAAGTAGGAGAGCAGGGACAGGGTGAGGTATCCGTGGGCGATGGTCGTGCCGAACGGTCCGTTTTTGGCCGCTTCTTCGTCCACGTGGATAAACTGGTGGTCCTCGGTGCAATCGGCGAAGGCGTTGATGCGGTCCTGGCTGATCTGGAGCCAGTCAGAGACACCGATCTCTTGTCCCACGTGCTCTTTCATCTTCTCTACGCTCATTAATTCAGCCATGATAGTCCTCCTTTTGCTTTTACGTATTACTTTTTTGAGAGTTTTTTTTCCTGGGCGCGGACAAACCTCTGGTACTTTTCCTTGGAGGGGATCACCTCGAGTGCTTTTTTATAAGCCTGGAGCGCCTGTCGGTCTTTGCCCGTGTTCTGGTAAGCAGTTCCGAGGTTGAACCATGCTTCGTCATAGGTTTGAAACAGCTCGACGGCCTTTTTATAGTTCTTGACGGCGATGCGGTGTTTTCCCATCCTGGAGAGAGCGGCCCCTTTCAGGTTATAGCCTTTGGCGTAATCCGGGTTCCTTTCGATAAGGGTTTCGGCAATGGCGATGGTCTTTTCGAGCCGGCCGGTGTCCATGTACACGGAGCCGAGGTTATACCAGGCCTCGACGAATCCGGGGTCCTGGTCCACTATGCGTTTGAGGACCTTTTCCGCTTTCTTACGTTGGCCGGTATGTATGTACCAGATGGAGAGCCGGTTCCCGGCCCGCCGGTTGCGTGGGTTCTTCCTTACCACTTCTTTCATGAGGCTTATGGCCTCTTCTTTTTCTCCCTGGTTATAAAGGGTATGTGCTCGGTTGATCCGGTTCAAGCTTTCCTTCCTGTCTTTGGGGTCCGGGGCCATGGCCATAGGTTCGGCCGGTCTTCCGCCTGCGAAGACGTACCCGAGACTGGCGAGTTTTTCCTGTGCCTCCGAGTCCATCTTCCGCTCGCTCTGTTCTTGCAGGGAGCCTTGGGCATAACTTTGCCGGAGCTTTTGGAGCTCCCGGGCCATGGCTTTTGCCCTGCCTTTCTTTTCTTCATAGAGGTTCCTGGTTTCTTGCGGGTCTCGCTCCAGGTTATAGAGTTCGGGCTTGGGAGCCTGGACGTACTTATAGCCGTTTTTGACTATGGCCTTGAGCGGGCTCCATCCGTACTGGTGCCAGGGGGCGCGGGTTTCCATGAGAACGGGCTGTTGTTTCCAGTTTTGGGGCTCTCCAAATAAGAGATTCAAGAGGGACCGTCCCTGCATGGAGGTGGGCGGCGATATGTTCACTATGTCCAGTATAGTGGGAGCGAGGTCCATGAGGGAGGCGACCCGGTTGGTGGTTCTTCCCTCTGGTATGACGCCGGGCAGGGACACGATGAGCGGCACTCGGGTGGTGGTGTTATAGAGGAATATCATGTGGGTTGATTCGCCGTGCTCACCCAGCCCCTCGCCGTGGTCAGAGGTTACGATGATAAGGGTTTTCCTGCGGAGGTCTTCCTCTTCCAGGTAATTTATCACGCGTCCCAGTTCGTGGTCGGCATAAGCGATTTCTCCGTCATACGGGTGGTCGGTCATACGCCGGTACTTGGGTGGGGGGTCATAGTATTTATGCGGGTCAAAGTAATGGAGCCAGAGCATCCATCTTTTACGGCGGTGTTCTTTGATCCAGGCGAGTCCCCGGTCGGAGACCTCTTGGGCCTTCATCTCGACGAAGCCGGCGCCGGCGCTGGTTTTGCGCGATGAGAGCGAGTCGTCGTAATGATCGAACCCCTGGTCGAGGCCGTACTGGCGGTGCATGACATAGGCGCTGATGATGGCTGCGGTAGCGAACCCGTTTTCTTTCATGGTTTCCGCCAGGGTGGCTGCTTTGTCCGGCAACCGGAAAAGCCCGTTGTCGTGGACGCCGTGATAGGCGGGATGAGTGCCGGTCAAGACGGTGGCATGGGACGGCAGGGTGATGGGCTGATGAGAGTATGCTTTTTTAAAGCGCACGCCCTCTCGGGCGAGCGCGTCCACCACCGGGGTGTGTGCTTTCTTATAGCCGTAACAGCCAAGGTGGTCGGCCCGGCAGGTGTCAATGGTAACGAAGAGCACGTTCAGTTGGTCCCGAACATCGGAGAGCGCCGACCGGGACGGCCGGTTTGCGAGCCAGTAGGCCGCGGTTGCCGCGGCCGCGAGCGCGGCCAGCGAGCACAGGATTATAATCGGCATCTTCCAGGAAGGGCGGGGCAGGGCGCCCGCTTCCCGAAGGACCGTCTTTACTTGGCGGGAGGACAACCCGTACTGTCGGGCCAGACTGGATATAGAGCGGGAAGAATACGCCCGCACAATGGCCTTCTTTTTCTTGTTGGAAAGCTCCATGGTGTATTAGTTTAAAAAAAATCCGCGGCCGCCACAAGGGCGGACGGCATAAGTCGCGGCTAATGCGTCTCGGCGGGCACATATTTTTTCTGAAGTGACAAAATCGCTTGATAGAGCCGTGGTGGGGGCTGCTTCAGGTGGTTTCTTCTCCTGTGGTGCGGGTGTTCTTTTCGAGGAAGTCGAACCCGAGCGGGTGCCGGCAGCGGACGTCTATTATTTCGCCGGTTTGTGGGTGCATGAAGCTGAGCCGGTATGACTGGAGTGCGTAGGCTGGGGAGTCGAGGTCTGGTTTTTCTCCGTATCGGTCGTCTCCGATGACGGGATGTCCCATGGAGGCCAGGTGGACACGGAGCTGGTGCATGACTCCGGTTACGAGCTCGAGCTCGACGAGGGTCAGTTCATCTTTTCTTTCCAGCACCTTGAACCTGGTGAGCGCGTCCATTGGTTTTCCGCGGAAGCGGACTCCGGGGTCGGCCACGACCATGGTTCCGGGCCGGGAGGGATGCCGGGCCAGGGGTGCGTCTATCTTTCCCTTGTTTTTTCTGAGTTGGCCGTGTACCAGGGCCCGGTAGGATTTTTTAATCCGCCGCATGCGGAGGTCCCTTTTCAGAAAGTCGAAGGCCTCCCGGTTTTTCGCTAAGAGGACGAGCCCGTGGGTCTTGGTGTCCAGGCGGTGGACCATGCCTGGCTCCAGCAGATTGTCGCCGACTTTCTCCAGGCCGGGCCATTTATAAAGCGCGGCGTTGGCCAGGGTCCCGGTCTCTTCCGGCGAGAGCGGCTGAGTGGGCATCCCCGCGGGTTTTTCCACCACTGCCACCTCCGGGTCCTGGTAGGCGATCTCCAGCTTGCGAGGCTCCGGCAGCGGGCTGTGGGCGGCGGCAAGACCGGTAACAGTGACAATGTCTCCGGTTTGCAGACGGTCTCCTTTCTTGAGCCGTCTGCCTTCCACGCGGACGCGGCCTGTGTGGATCAGCTCCCGTGCCTGGTTCCGGGAGTAGGCCGGCAGCTTCTCCGTAAGCCACTTGTCCGCCCGGACCGGTCCTTTTTCGACGATGTCTTCCCAATCGCTCGAGTTCATCTTTTTTTTGGCTTCTCCCGTGTTCACAGGGTAGCATGAGAGGGCGGGTTTGTCGCTGTCGCTCTTTTGCAGGCAGAAGAGCGCAAGGGGGTTTCCTGTTTTGGTCCCTTGCTCTTTCAGGTTCAGTTGTTGTTTTTTAGTGCTCGGAAAGAAAACAGGTCCCGGCACGGTCCCGGCGGTGGCGATTCGGCGGCTCTTTTATTTTTCTTCATCCGAGAGGTAGTTTTTGTAGTAGCCGTACTTGTAATAGCGATACGGGTAATAGCCGTAGTAGTAATAGAAGCTCTTTTTGAGGTCCACCGCGTTCATGACCACTCCCAGTACATTGGGTTGAATTTCCATGATGTGCTGGATGCTGGTTTGCATCATTTTTCTGGGAGTTTTTCCGGACCTTGCGATCCATATGATTCCGTCCACTAATGTAGACATGATACCGACGTCGGAGAGGGGCCATGCGGGCGGGGTATCAATGATTATGCGGTCATAATTTTCTTTCAGGATTTGTAGAAGGATTTGCATTTGTTGGGAGCCGAGCAGAAAGGCGGGGTTATCCGTGAAGGTTCCTGCGGTCAGGACATCCAGGTTCTCGAACTCCGTTTCTTTAACATAGTTTTGGAGGATTGCCTGCCGGAAGAATGAGGACTTGGACAAGCGGGGGTACTTTTTCAGGAAGTTGAGGGCTTCGTTTCCGGATTGTTGTTCGGCCGTCACCTCGGGCAGTTCGGAGCCGTCCATTTGGAAATTAAGGTCTTTGGGCAGTGGGAACTCGTTCTCGTCGGCATAGCGGTCTCTCCACTTTTGGATATTCGAGTATATGGCGGAGCCTTGTTCGTAAGAGATGGTAAGCGGGTGCGGCAGTGAGTCCCAGTTTATCTTCATGGTTCCGGACCACTCTTTTAACCGGATGAGATACAGTGCGTCTCCCAGGCTCAGCTTTTTCAGGTCGAGCTCGGACCAGTCCGGGCTGAGCGCCTGAATGATGAGGTCGAAAATTCCGTTTTCCCTGTCCACTCCGAAGTTTTTGTGGATGGAGGGGTGATGGAGGTCTCCGTCCACAATGATGGTTTTCTTGCCGTCCTGTGCGAAAGAGAGTGCTACGTTTGAGGTTATGAGTGTTTTTCCTTCCTGGGGCATGCTGCTGGTAAAGAGGATCGAATAAGGCGCTTCCTGGGGGATGTGTACTTTCAGATGGGTGCGCAGTCCGGTAATGCCCTCGACGAACAGGGATTTTTTGTTCTGGCGGGATAAAAGGGGAGTGGGAGAGTCGGTGTTTTCCCGGAGCAGCGGGATGGTGGAGAGCGCGTTCAGGGAGGTGTGCTTCTTTATATCATCGGGTGTCTGTACGCTCTGGTCCATGTACTCCATTCCATAAGCCCATGCCAATCCTAGCATGGCCCCCATTACCAGTCCCATCATTAAGTTCAAGGGCTTGTTGGGTTTGACCGGTGAGGGAGGAGTGTCCGCTGTTTTGTGCACGAACATGACGCTGTTGGCGAGGTTATTGGCGTTTACGTTGACTTCCTTGACCGCGGACAGAAGGGTCCGGTAAAGCTCAGTGGCAGAGTTGGATTCCCTTTCCATTACGATGTACTCGATGTCTTTTTCGGTGCTCGTTATGGCGGCATCTTCCATTTTCTCAAGAGATTTTTTCAGGTACCGCTCCTTGGATTCAAGCACGTTCAGTTTGGATTTAAGTCTTTCCAGGGTGATTATGAGCTCCTGTTTGAACTTGTCCTTCAGGACCTTGATCCTTCTCCTGGTCTTTTTCATATCGGGATGGTTTTCCAGGTAAGTGCCTTTGAGCTCCTCGTACTTTATTTCCGCTTGAACCAGGTCTTGCCGCAGGGAGTTGAGTATGCGGCTGTCCTCGATCAGGGGGTTGTACTTGGTGAAGTTTCTCTTTTTCTTCAGAGCGCCAAGCTCGGATGTCTTTGACTCCAGCTCCTGGATTTCGGCCCTTATGTCCGTCAGCTTGGCGGAGAGGTCCGCCCTTTGCCGGCCAATTAACTTTTTGTCCATGTCGGCCTGGAAAATCTCGTGGTTTTGCCGGTAACGGTACAGATCGGCCTCCGCTTCTTTTAGCTCCTTACGGGACTTGTCCAACTGCTCGTTCAGGTAGGACAGCGAGTTCTTCGTAGTGAGCAACTGTTCCTTCTTGTTGTTTTCAACCGCCAGCTCAGCGAGCTCGTTGACGACGTGCTTTGCGAACACCGGATCGGGATGCTCGTACTGGATGTTGATCATATTTGTCTCCGAAGGGTTGTCAACCATGAGCCCGCTTTTTATGCTCCGGGCCTTGCGGGCCACGAATTCTTCCTTCTTCTGTTTTTCCATGTTGTAATAATCAACCTTTTCCAGGTCGTCCTGGAAATACCCCCGTTCGATCATTTGCTTTACCAGTTTTTTAGCGAGAGGAAGGGATTTTATTGTCTTCATGTTGGTGTTAAAATCTTCCTTGCGGATCTGGTCCTTGACCTCGGCTTCTCGCTCCCGGATAACATTGGTGGAGCTGTTAATCCGGAGAATGATGGTGGACTCCGCCCGATATAAAGGAGTGGTCAGATGTATGTAGAGGAAAGCAACCAACAAGCCGAGTAAAACAAACAGAAGTATTTCCCAGCGGTGTTTCAGCAAGGGCCGGAGCGTCTCCTGTAGGTTTAGCTCCTCTTCGCTTACTGAAAAATGTGCCTGCTCTGAAGGATGTCTGATCTCCTGGGTCATGGACTCTATTCTCCTTGTCCGGCTATAGCTTAAAAATTTTCGGTTTTGAAGTGATTAAGATCGGCGGCGTATCGGGGATACCGCTGTTAAATCCGTCTTTTGCTCTCCTTGTCCGTGTTCCCTTGGTTATTTGTTTCTTGTTCGTTTCCTGCCAGGGATTAGATGGGACTGGCCGGAGCTTCGAGTTCCGCTCCCATAAGAAGGATGGGCTCTATATCAATGGCGACCCCTTCTCTTTTTATCCGGATATCCTTGGAGCACAACACGGAGAGAATCTCTTCCCGGTAAATGTTTCCCGTCTTGGAGTGCATCCAGCCGGATTCAACCAGGGCGTTTATTTTGCAATGTTCGTCTTTACAGTCCGAGTAACGGGTGGCGAAAGCCGGGTCGGTTTGTTTGGCGATCTGGAAAATTATGGAAGCGAAGTATCTTCTGGTAACGATCCGGTCCGCTTCCATCTGTTTAAGGGCGGGAGGGTACCCGGCGTCAACCAATAAGGAAAGTTCTTGCTGGTAGTATTCTTCCGTGGACTTGCCTTCCGGCGAAGGGGCGGGGAGCCCGGAGATGACTACCAGGTAATGGACGAACTCGGCGTGCTTTATCTGCTGGGTGGAAAGGTCCGGCTTCCGGTGGGTAACGGAGCAAAGCTCTTCTTTCGATTGTCCATACGCGGAAGAGGCCAGGCTCAAGGCCGCGATCATTACCGCCAACTTGACCTTTAAGAGGCTACTGGTTTTCATTTTTTCATCTCCGTGTTCCAAAGGTTGATCCAGACGTACTTGGCCGACCACCAATATATATATTACTATATAAATAGCATATAAAGCTCGCCTTGTCAAATCAACGGCAAAAGTTGCGAATTTCATGCCCGGCCACCTGAAAGAAGCCGGCAACCGGCCGCGGAAACCTCGAGAGCTCATCCGGTCTCCTTCCCCCCTCTGCCGGGTTTACGTCATCAGTGGCGCTAGCTGGAGCAGGAAGGAGAAGTCTCCTTCGATCTTCATTTTTCCCTGCATAAAGGCTGTTTGCGGGTTCAGTTCGCCTTTCTGCATGGCCTTCATGTCGGCTTCACTGAGGCCGATCTTCACGGTGGGCTTGTCCAGAAGGGGCCCGAAGTTGATGCGGGCGCTGAAGTCAGGCTCTTCTTCCCCTTTTACCGCGAACTCGATCATTCCCTTTATCTCTTTAACGGACTCCGCCGTCTTTTTCAGGCGCTTGGCCAGTCTCTCCGGCTGGATTTCTTCCCCCCCTTTCTTCGCTTGTCCGCCCATGGGCATCATCTGTCTTTTTCCGGAGATCACGTCCTGGAAGTCCCGGTCGGAAAGGATAAAGATAACCATGCAATCATCCGACAGCCCCTTCTGGAAGCTGAGCTCTCCGTTTTTGATTATCATGCTCCAGTCCCCGCCTTCCTCTCCCTCGGCGCGGAAGCCCACCTTGAGATGGAGCTCCGGTGCCTTCTGTTTGAGTACGTCCCGGATACCGCTCAACTGCCCGGGCAGCCAGCTCTCGAAATACTCTGACAGACTCGTTCCTTCCGGCGGATTCGGCAACGGCATTAAACCCATTTTTTCCCATCCTTTTCTGCTGTTTCAGGTTTCCAAGCGGCCGGCTTGATTGCCTCCGCCCTTTCAAGGCGCTTTACATCTCCCTGGTCCCGGATATGGTAACCTCGAAGTCGTGCTTCTTTAAAAGCTCCTTGGCAATGGTGAGAAGCTGGATCTCATCCGTGCCCCCGCCTATGGAGATGAGCTTGGCGTCCCGCATGAGCATCTCCACGTGGTACTCCTGCATGTAGCCGTACCCGCCCATGAGCTGGATGGCGTCCAGGGCCACTTCCACCGCGGCGTTGGCGCAGTAGTACTTGGCCGCGCACTGGTCCGCGGCAGTGGCCTTCCGGTTCTTGGTCGCCCAGGCCTGCTTGAAGGCTATGTTGCGCACGTTCTCGAGGTGCACGTACATCCGGGCCAGCTTCTCCTGGATGAGCTGGAACTCCGCCAGGGGCCTGCCCCACTGCTTCCGCTCCGTGGCGTATTTGATGGAGTCGTCCAGGCAGCGCTCGATGATCCCCCAGCACATGGTGGGAGCGCCGGAGCGTTCCCCCGCGAACACGTCCTTGGCCTGCTCCCGGCTCGACTTCTCCTCCGTCTCTCCCAGAAGCTGGTCCTTTTTCACGAACACGTCGTCCAGGAAGATCTCGCCGGTGGGGGAGGCCTTCATTCCCATCTTCTTCATGGGCTTGGATACGGACAGGCCCTCGGTGTCCTTCTCCATGACAAAGGGAAAGATGAACCTCTTGTCGCGCGGGTCCTTCTGGCCCCGGTCTATCTTGGCGTACACCACCAGCACGTCCGCGTAAGGGGCGTTGGTGATAAAGGTCTTGGACCCGTTGATAATGTATCCGTCCTCCTTGGGCCGCGCTATGGTTTTCAGGGCAAAGGCGTCGGAACCGGACTCCGGCTCGGTCATGCCCCAGCACCCCACCTTCTGGAGGCCGAGCACCGGAAGGCCGTACTTCTTCTTCTGCTCCGGCGTGCCCTTGGCCATGATGGTCCCCCCGCACAGGCCCAGGCTCGCGCCCAGGGCCAGGCACAGGCCCGGACTGACCCTCGAGAGCTCCTTGCCCACAATGGTCCCCATCATGGGGTCCCCCGCTATTCCCAAAAGGCCCTGCTCATCCTGGTCTTGGTCCTCCCCCTCTGCTTCCTCTTCCTTTTCCTCTTTTTTCTTGCTTTCCTCGCCACCGCCCTGTTGCTCTTTGTCCTGGCTCTTTTCCATCCGCGAGATGAAGCGGTCAATACCGAATTTCTTGGCCAAGTCCCGCATGATGTCAAACGGCAGGACCTCCTCCCTCTCCATGGCCTCCACGTGCGGCGCGATCTCCTTCTCGCAGAAGGCCCGTATCATCTGCTCCATGATACGGTGCTGCTCTTCCAGCTCAAACATGACAATCCTCCTCTTTCCATGGTTTTTCAGGATCACTCCATCGCGTCCGGAAACTCCTTTTTCAAAGCTCCCCGGTTTGAAGAACTGAACCCCATTATGGCCAATGCCTCCACCAGAATGATTGCCCCAGTCCCGGCTGAGTAAGGCCGTCCGATTGCTTCTCGAAGCTTATAGCGAGCATGCTGTTGTAGATGCCGGAAAATATCCTGTAATAGACGCAGTGAAGGATGGTCATTAAAGCGGAACCAACGGAGGGTATACGAAGGATAGGCTTTCCCGCGCCTCCCCGCATGGAGGCGCTTATAATCTCGGGCTGGTTCTGTCCCTCGAAGGTGTGCATGTTGCTGAAGGCTATATCGTGCACCTCGGCCGAGCTCATCCCGAATCGATTCAGAGGAGTTGGGAGCAGCCTCGGAAAACAGCTCCGAGATGTTCTCGTCCCTGCGCCTGGCCTGGCGCCCGGTCAAGCCCACGCCTGCCACCGCCACGTTTCTCATGGC
Source organism: bacterium (assembly GCA_046484135.1). Classification (GTDB taxonomy): domain Bacteria; phylum RBG-13-61-14; class RBG-13-61-14; order RBG-13-61-14; family DATKZS01; genus CAYQTK01. The sequence goes on along the minus strand of JAWOBU010000006.1, from coordinate 16,029 downwards.
TTCTCCTCCTGCTTCGGGTTGCGGTGCTTAATCCTTTATTGCCGCGGCTTCCACGAGCGGGCTTAAACGGGAGTCCTTGATCTTGTATTGTGAGCGCAAACTATCATAGCGGATTGCCTTTGTCAATAACAACTGTTATCCGCAGACCCTGGAAGCTGCCTTGACAATATCATCAGGAGTTTTAACTTTTTGATATCCGCTCGGTACTCACCCCCGAACAGAAAGCCAGGTGGGACGCGAGCGGCGGCCCCATGGGTATGGGGCACGGCCTAGGCATGTGCGGCCTGGGCTCCGGCATGATGGGCGGCCAGGGCCGTGGCTACGAAAGCGGCATGATGATGGGACCGGGCAGGAGAGGATATTCTCCTCCCGAAGACCAGTGATACATAGAGGGGAATGAAAGAATGAGGCCCTCACAAGCGCTTATCGCCGGGCTCAGCGGAGTCATCGCTGTTGCGTCTTACGCCTGCTATGGCCATCATCAAAGCGGCTGGCCCGGCCACATGATGGATTACGGGTACGGCTACGGAGGAGTAATAATGTGGATCGGTGTGCTTTTACTTCTGGGCCTGGTCATCTACCTGGTGTGGGTACAGAAAAAGACAGAGCCGGGTAAGGACAAAGAGGGGGAAGACCCGCTTATCATACTGAAGCAGAGGTACGCCCGGGGCGAGATCACCAAGGAAGAGTCCGACCGGGTAAAGAAAGACCTGGAGGAGTGACTGAAAGTGGAGCTTTGACGGGCTCGGGTCAAGCTCCGCCAACGTCCGCAAAGGAGGACTCGATGAAACAAAGGTTTAAGGTTCTAATAGGTGCGTTCTGCGTTTTGGCAGTCTCCTCTGTTGCCTGGGCCAACAAGTCCAAGGTGGAGATCGAGGCCCCTGACAAGGTAAAGAAAGGGACTGAGATCAACGTAAAGCTCCATGTAAAGCACGACTCGAACAGCTTCCTTCATTACACCGACTGGGTCTACCTGAAGGTAAACGGCAAAGAGGAGAAGCGTTGGGAGTACTCGAACCTTGACCGGCCGGAGAGTGCGGAATTCACGGTCGAGCGCCAATTTACGGCTGACAAGCCGCTCGAGATCGAGGCCAAGGCCCATTGCAACAGCCACGGCAGCCAGGGACCGGACACCCATACCGTAGAGTTAAAGTGAGGTGCCGTCATGATCGGATACGTAATCCTTGGCCTGGGGATCATCAACCTGGTGCTGGTCTGGTTCCAGATATCCTCGGGAAGGCGCTGGTTGAAGGTTCCCATCAAGGTCCACCGCAAGACCGGGATCGTACTGGTGGTCTCGGCAACCGTCCACGGGGTCCTGGCCTTACTGGTGAATCTTTTGTAATACATTCCCTCAAGGTGAGCTGAAGGTCCGATCCTTTCGCGGGAGGGGAAGGCCCGCTTAATGCCGAAGACAAGCAAAGGAGGATTATGAAATGAAAAGCTGGAAAAAATCCGCAGGGGTAATGGTTGTGTTAATGCTGGCCGCCGCTGTTGTCATTGCCTGTCCCTCCAAGAAGCAACATTCCGTAATGGCTGCCGACTCCATATCCGGAGCTTCCCTTTGGAGCTATATCAGCTCGGACTCCCCCTGATGAGAACTGGAAGATGTGGCCGGGAAAACAAGCCTTTTATGAAGGCACCAGCCCCTACGGAAAGGGAGCAATCTTTGATCCGTTCCGCCCCCAAGCTTACAGCCCGCCGGGCGCAATGGCTTTGTTTCGCCGGCAAAGAGCCAGGGCAAGGACGACCGCCTTTTTTCCGCCCCGCCGCATGGAACGTGTCCCTCCCATTTCCTTCAGAATCTCTCTCCGCCTCGTCTCAATCTCCTCGCACCTTTTCATAGCATCTTCCGATTGTAATGATACATCTATAATGACGCTGGCAAAATAAAAAGCCAAGTCAAAAACCCCCTCTCATGTCGCAGGCCCGCCACCCCCCACCCCGCAGTCATCTTGACACCACCACGGGCACGATCTATCATTTTACCTTTAACGGAAAACTGGAAAAGGAGCGGTTTAATGAAGGAGTACGACCGGCAAAATATACGGACCGTAGGGCTGTTTTCTCACGGAGGAGCAGGCACGACCTCGCTGGCCGAAGCCATGATGTTCGTGGCGGGATCGGTGAAAAGGGTGGGAAAGGTCGAGGAGGGGACCGCCGTCCTGGACTACGAGCCGGAGGAGAAAAAACGGATGAGCTCGATCATTTCGGGCTTTACCCATTTCGAGCACAACAAGTGCCTGTTCCACGTGGCTGACCCGCCGGGGGACCCCAACTTCGTGGCGGAGGCCCGGAACACCATCCCGGCCATGGACATAGGCGTGTTCGCCGTTTCCGCGGTGGACGGGGTCAAGGTTCTTACCGACAAGCTGTGGAGGGAGAGCGAGGGGCGTCTTCTTTCCCGCATCATATGGATAAGCAAGATGGACCGGGAGCGGGCCGACTTCCAGGCCGCGGTCCAGAACGTGCGGGACGTGCTGGGAATCTCGCCCTGCCTGATCAGCATTCCCATCGGCAAAGAAAGCGATTTCAAAGGAGTGGTGGACCTCCTCTCCATGAAGGCCCTTATTTATGACGAGGACGGGTCGGGCAAGTTCAAGACCGAGGACATCCCCTCGGACATGGCTGAGGAGGCGGAGGACGCCCGCCGCCAGTTGGTGGAGGCGGTGGCCGAGTCGAATGACGAGCTTCTCGAGAAGTACCTGGAGGAGCAGGAGATATCGGCAAAGGAGATCAGCGAGGCCCTGGCCGAAGGTGTAAAGGCGGGCACGGTTTACCCCCTCCTGGTCGGCTCCTCCGTTAAGACCATAGGGGTCAAATTGCTTCTCGACGTAATCACGGACACCGGTCCTTCGCCTCTCGATCGCGGAAAAGTAACAGGCACGGACAAGGACGGCAAACAGACGGAGAGGGAATGCAGTGACAGCGCGCCCTTCTGCGGTCAGGTTTTCAAGACCATATCCGATCCTTTCCGGGGACAGCTTTCCATATTCCGCATCTTCTCGGGCAAGCTGCACGGGGACAGCACCATCCTGAACAGCTCGAAAGAGGGCAAAGAGAGGATCGGCCAGATGCTCTTTTTAAGAGGCGACTCCTCGGAAACCGTGAACCCGGCCGCGGTTGGAGACGTGGTGGCCGTGGCCAAGCTCAAGGACACGGCGACGGGGGACACGCTTTGCGAGGAGAACTCTCCCATTGTTCTTCCGGAGCTGCCGCGGTTCTCGCCGGTGATAAGCTTTGCGGTCGAGCCGAAGAGCAAGGGGGACGAGGACAAGCTCATGACCTCCTTGAACCGGCTTATGGAGGAGGACCCGACCCTGAACGTAAAGCGGGACGAGCAGACGGGGGAGTTCATCATCGAGGGGATGGGCCAGGTCCACATCGAGGTCTCCCTGGAGAAGATGAAGCGCAAGTACGGGGTGGAAGTGAGCCTTTCCGCTCCCAAGGTCCCTTACCTCGAGACCATCAAGAAGCCTTCCAAGGGGGAAGGCAAGTACCGGAAGCAGACGGGCGGCCGGGGCCAGTTCGGATGGTGCTGGCTCGAGATCGAGCCGCTGGAGAGAGGCTCGGAGTCCGAGTTCGAGTTCGTAAACGCCATCAAGGGCGGCGCCATCCCTGCGACCTATATCCCTTCGGTGGAGAAGGGGGTCAAGGACCGCATGGACAAGGGCGTTCTGGCGGGGTATCCGGTCAAGTACGTCAAGGTCCGTCTTTACGACGGCAAGTATCATGACGTGGACAGCTCGGACATGGCCTTCCAGATCGCGGGCTCGCTCGGTTTCAAGCAGGCTTCGGAAAAGGCGGACCTTACGCTTCTCGAGCCGGTGATGAACGCGGAGGTGGTGGTTCCCACCGAATGCGCGGGTGATGTGATCGGCGACATCAACCGGAGGCGGGGCCGCCTCTCCGGCACCGAGCCCTCTGGCAACAACCAGGTCATAAAGGCCCAGGTGCCCCTGGCCGAGATGCTGCGGTATGCGCCGGACCTGGACTCTTTGACGTCAGGCAGGGGGATGTTCACCATGGAGTTCGAGCACTACCAGGAAGTACCCTCCCACATCCAGGAGAAGATAATCGCGGAGTCCGGCAAGAAAGAGGAAGAAGAGGAGTAAAAAACCGCGATAGCGAGGACCGGATGGAGGACCAGGAACACCGGGACGACAACGGCTTTATAAAGAAGACCTTTTTCGCCCACTTAAAGCGGATGGGGTTTACGGACGAGCACCTCGAGGTCTATGACGAGTACTTCGATTTCTTCCTCGATCACCTGGGCGGCGAAAGCCTCATGGAAATGGAGCCGGAGCGGGCCTACCAGGCGGCGCTCGCATCCATCGAGGAGCTGGACGGCGAGGACGTGGTAGAGGCGTTCCTCGAGCTAATGGAGTACTTCATGGGCTTCTGGGCGGAAAGGTGGGAGCTGGTCCATCCACAGAAGGACACCGAAGAAACCCCCGACAAGAACGGAGAAGAAAACGACGAAACCGGAGACAACGGGTGATCACTTCCCGGAAGGGTTTATGACCTTTACCGGCCGGCCCTCCAGGTTATGGCGGGCGAGATAGTTCTTGAGCTTTCTTACCATGCCAGAGCCGATCATCTCGTTCGCTGAGTCCACGATCCTGTTTATAAGCTCGAGCACGTCGTCATCGCCCGCCCAGTGCTCCCGCACTATGTCCGGACCGGCCGTCTTGATAAGGTCGTCAATGATCCAGGCGGCCACAGCAATGTCGTCCAGAAGCCCGACCGGCCCCAGCAAAGCCTCCGGCAGGAAATCGAGTGGAAACACGAAGTAGGCGATGCCAACCCCGATCTTGGACCGCGATCCCCACGAAAGCCGCGAGTCAAGAGAGAGCTTGCTGAGAAGATGTAAAAGGTCGGGCGCCGCCAGGATGTAGTCCAGGTACTTGTGGTCCTTGCCCTTATCACGAGACCAATCCCTGATCCGCCGCCGGAGCGACTGGTAAAAATCATCGTCTCGGACGACCTTTAAATGTCTCTTTTCGGACATGACATCCTCCTTTCCAAAAGCAGGAAATTTATGACACCATCACGCTTTCGTGCCAACTACTTCACCATAAGAGTATAGCATCAGTCCAAGCGACTTCAGCCGCGATACTATCTTTCGTGCGAGCGACTTTAGTCGCGATCAGAATCACGCGCCTTTTTCCTGCCGCTCGGCGAACTTCTCCCTGCCTTCCCGGTAAAGGTCCCGGCCCCGGGGGTCGTTTATCACCACCAGCGGCATGTCCTCCACCCGCAGCCTGCGCACCGCTTCCGGACCCAGGTCCTCCCACGCCACCACCTCGCAGGACTTGATGCTCATGGACATGAGCGCGCCCGCGCCGCCGATCGCGGCGAAGTAAACACAACCGTGCTTTGCGCAAGCGTCAATCACCTCCCGGCCCCGGCTGCCCTTGCCGATCATGCCGCGCAAGCCGGACTCGATAAGCCGCGGAGCGTAAGCGTCCATCCGGTTGCTGGTGGTGGGACCGGCCGCGCCGATGACCTTGCCGGGCGGAGCAGGTGTCGGTCCCGCGTAATAGATGACCGCGCCAAGGAGCGGAAAAGGCAGCTCTTCGCCCCGGTCCATGATCTCGATCATGCGCTTGTGCGCGGTGTCCCGCGCCGTGTAGATGTCGCCGGAGAGTTCCACCATGTCGCCGGTCTCGAGCGACTCCACAACCTCCCTGGAAAGCGGGGCCTCGATCTTTTTCTTTTCCTCCATCTACCGGTTCTCCCTCAAAAGGTGATGCTTCCCGACCGGCTGGCCTGGCAGGCAAGGCTTACCGCCACCGGCAGGCTGGCTATGTGGCAGGGCGCGGACATGATGTGCACCGCGAGCGCAGTGGTCCGCCCGCCGAAGCCTTCCGGGCCGACGCCCAGTTTGTTGATGCGCTCCAGAAGCTCGGCCTCTTTCTCCGCCAGCTCCGGGTCGGGGTTTACGCCTTCCGTCTCCTGCAACAACACCTTCTTCGAGTTCAAGGCGGCGACCTCCATGGGGCCGCCCACTCCCACGCCCACTATTACCGGCGGACAAGGGTTCGGGCCCGCCTTGTCAACCGTCTCTACAACAAAGTCGCTTATGCCCTGCCAGCCCTGGCCCGGCTTTAAAAGCCGCACTCCGCCCATGTTCTCCGAGCCGCCTCCCTTGGCCATGAACGATATCTTGAGGCCGTCGCCCGGCACCAGGTCGAGGTGGATGTAGGCCGGCGAGTTGTCGCCCCGGTTCTTGCGGGTAAGGCAGTGGCAGGTGGACTTGCGCAGGTATCCGTCCTGGTAGCCCCGGACCATGCCCCGGTTTACGGCCTCGGTCAAGGCGCCGCCCTCGATCTTCAAGTCCTCGCCCAGCTCCACGAAGAATATGGCCAGCCCCGTGTCCTGGCAGATGGGCAACCGTTCTTGTTCCGCTATCCTGGTGTTCTCGATAAGTCTCTCCAGGGTATCGCGGGCAAGAGCGGAATCTTCCTTTTTCTTTCCTTCCTCAAATGCCCGGACCAGGGCCGGGTCAGCCACGATGCAGGTTTCGATGCATAACTCCCGGACCCTGTCCTCGATCTCCTGCGCTTTTATGGAACGCAATTTCCTCTCCCCCTGCTCCAGCTCAAACCTCGATCTTTTTCACCAGCTCCTTCACGTGTTTTATGGACCTGTCGAACTTCATCCGCTCCTCTTTATTCAGCTTCACCTCGATGATCCGCTCCACGCCCCGGCTGCCCAGGACACACGGCACTCCGGCCCAGATGCCCTTGGCCCCGTACTCGCCGTTTAAGTACGCGGCGCAGGGCAGGACCCGCTTCCGGTCGAGCAGCACAGACTCCGCCATCTCCACCACCGCCGCCGCCGGCGTATAGTAGGCGCTCGTGTTCATGGCCTTCACGATCTCGCCGCCGCCGTAAGCGGTCCTTTCCGCGATCTCGTTGATGCGCTTTTTGGAAAGCAGATCGGTAACGGGTATACCCGCCATGGTCGAGTAACGCACCAGGGGGACCATGGTGTCGCCGTGGCCGCCCAGCACCATGGCGGTAACGTCCTGGGCCGAGCAGCCCAGCTCCTGGGCCAGGAAGGTCCGGAACCGCGAGGTGTCCAAAACGCCGGCCATGCCCATGACCCGCTTTCCGGGAAAGCCGCTCACCTTGCCGGCCACGTACACCATGGCGTCCAAAGGATTGCACACCACCATGATGACGGACTTGGGAGAGCTCTTCTTTATCTTTTGAGTAACGTCCTTTACTATCCCGGTGTTGGTTTTGATAAGCTCGTCGCGGCTCATTCCGGGCTTCCGGGGGATTCCCGAGGTGATGATCACGAGGTCCGAGTTCCGGGTAGGACCGTAGGAGTTGGTTCCCTGGATGTTCGCGTCATATCCGTACAGAGGAGCGGACTGGGAAAGGTCCAGGCTCTTGCCTTGCGGAAGGCCCTTGACTATATCAACCAGCACCACGTCCGCCCACCCTTTCAGGGCCAAAAGATGGGCGGTGCTCGCTCCTACGTTTCCGGCCCCTACTACCGTGATCTTCTTCCGCGACATAAGAAATCCTCCTTCCTTCTATGAACTTTATTTTAAAAGTAGCAGATACGCGCGCAAAAGAAAAGACAGATAAAAAGACGCTAAAGCTTCTTTCCCATACACAGGAAGTAGAGCGGCGGGTCCTCGATGACGTGGTCATACATGGTCAGTCGTTTTTTGATGAGTACCTGGAAGCCGAGATGATGATATAAAGGCAGGGCCTGCCGGTTATGAGAGGTCGTGCCCAGGTGCACGCCTTTTACTCCCCGTGCCTTTAAGTAGCGGAAGTAGGCTGTCATGAGCTTCTTGCCGAGGCCGGTGCCCCGTAAGGCCGGGTCGGCGATGTTGATGTGCAGGTGGGCGGGGAACTTGTCCACTACTACTCCCATGGGCACATTGAACTCGCCCCGCCGTCGGGAGCGAAGGTTGGCCCGGATGAAGGCCCGGTTTTCCGGGTGTCTCCACCAGCGGGGCCGGAGCATCCTTCGAGTCGCGCGGGGCAGAATCTCGTCTTTCCAGATACGGTTCTGCCGGAGCGTGTCCACGCATCCCAGGAGATACCCTTCCACCCGGCCGTTCACTTCCGCCACGAACGCGCTCTCCGGCTCGTAGTCCGTCCAGTAGCCGGACCACACGTCAGCGAACTCCTCTCTGCCCACGTAAAACGGCTCCTGGGGGCTTCCCAGAAAACCGGTCTCCGAGCATATCCACCGGACGCGGTCCCTGTCTTCGGGCCGGTACTTTCGGACCAGGAATAAAGAGCCGTCCGGAGTATGTCCTTTGAAACAAACTTCAGGGAAGTACATGAAGACTCTTCTCCTTAAGCGGATACCCGCTGACGCGGCCGGGCGGCCTCGTTGGCGGGCTATGCCGTGGCCACGCTCCGGAAGGCGTTAAACAGGTCCCGGGCGTTTTCAAAGCGCTCGTCCGGGTCCTTCTGCATGCAGCGCAGGATTATCCGGTTGAGCTCATCGGGTACATCCGGGTTCTTGTCCTTTGCTTCCGGCGGAGGGGTATGGACGTGGTGGTAGGTTGCGTCCCCCTGCATGAAAGGCAGCGCGCCGGTGGCCATCTCGAACATGGTGATCCCCAAAGAGTAGATGTCGGTGCGATGGTCTATGTCTTTTCCCAGGACCTGCTCGGGGCTCATGTAATAAGGGGTCCCCGAGGCTATGGTCTGGTATCCCTTGACCTCTTCGAGCACCTTGGCCAGGCCGAAGTCCATGATCTTGACCTGCTTGTCGGGGGTCCACATAATATTGGAGCTCTTTATGTCGCGGTGGACGACGCGGCGGCCGTGTGCGTACTCGAGGGCTTTGCAGACCTGGCCCGCTATCACCAGGATGGCCCGGGGACTGAATACCCCTTCCTTGGTCAGGATGTACTTGATGGTGTCCCCCTCCACGAACTCCATGGCTATGTAATAAGTCTCGCTCTCCTCCCCCGCGTCATAGACGGTCACGATATTGGGATGATTGAGACGCGCCGCGCTCTTGGCTTCCCGGAAAAAGTTCCGGAGCGCCTGAGGATGGTCCTTCAAGTTGGAGGGCAGGACCTTGAAAGCCACGGTCCGCTCCAGGGTCGAGTCCTCCGCCTTGTACACGATCCCCATACCCCCGCGTCCCACTTCTTCAAGAAGGTTATACCGGGAAGGCCGACCCGGCCGCTCCGCGGACCCGGATACCGGCCCGCGCGAGACAGTCGCCGCCTGCTCCGCTCCGCTCGGGGTGTCCACCATGGTACGGCTGGACTTGATCGAGTTTAACCGTTCGGAAGCGTCCCGGAAGTGGAAGTCCAGCACCAGTATCTTTTCATAAAGACCGGCGGCCTCCTCGTACTCGCCCAGTTGCTCCGAGCAGAAGGCGTACTGGTAAAAGTTCTCCAGGTTGCTGCGGGAGACCTCCTGGTCCTCCACCGTCCGGTGGAAGTACCGGCGGGCCAGGTCATACATACCTCTGTCCCGGAAGATTTCCCCCAGAATAAAACAGGCGTTCTTGAAACCCGGGTCGTCCCGCTCCATCTTCTGCAAAGCGCTGATGGCCTGGTCGGAAAGCTCCTGCTCGAGGTAACTCCTGCCGGCCTCCAGGTAAGAGCCCGCCTTCTCCAAAGCGTCTGCCCGAGCCTTTTCATTGCCGGCCTTGCCGTAATAATCCGCGGCTGACCCGTAATCGCCCGCCCGCTCCAGCACGCGGGCCGCGCTTTCGTTGTCCCCCGACTTGCCGTACATCTCTGCCGCTTCCCGGAAGTCCTCCGACTTCTCGAAGTTCTCTGCGGCCTGTTGCCACCTGGAAAGTCTCTTGCAGATCATCGCCGCCTGCTTATACTCGCCGGCCTCCTCCAGGTACGGCACGGCCTTTTCTTCGTCTCCCACCTTGAGAAAATGATGGGCCCTGAGCCGGGAAGCATCCGAGTGCCTGCCGGCTTTCTCAAAACACTCCGCAGCGGCTACGTTCTCTCCCGCCTTCAGATACTCCTCGCCTGCCTGCTCGAACCGCTCCCACTCCTGCAAGGTCTTCGCCGTCTGCAGGGTCCAGCCTCCCGCACGGTATGCTTCCACCGCGTCCTCGTAACGGCCAGCCCGGTAAAACAGGTCGCCCGAACGCCGCGCCAGGACCCGGAGCGGCATGCTGTCGCCCGCGGCGATCTCCTCGGGAAGACGGGCCCGCTCCTGGCTGTAACAGCGCCAGAGCGTGTCCGCGGCCCTGCTCCATTGCTTCTTGGAAGCGTAAATCCGGGCCGCCTTCCGGAACAGGCCCTGCTCGAGATAGATCTCGGCGGCCTTGTCAAGGTTTCCGCCTCTCTCGTAAATCTGCGCCGCCTGGATGATCTCTCCCGCTTCCTGGTTCGTACGGGCGGCCCGGTCATAAACTCCCGCCTCCAGGAAAAGCTCCGCGGCCCGCTTGTAGTTATGGCTCTGCAAGTAAGCCTCGGCGGCCTCCGACTTCATCCCCGCCGCAAGATAGCTCTCCGCCGCCCGCTTTAAGTTGCCGCCCTTCCGGTAAAGCTCAGCCGCGTCCTGGAAGCGGTTCAAATGGGTCTCAAGGTCCGCGGCCACCCGGAAGGCCTCGACCCGCACCAGCTCCTGGACCTTTTTTTCGATCCACCGCCGGCTCTTTCCCTCCAGGCTGATCCTGCTCGACCTGGCGAGCTCCCTCTCTTCCTTGTAAAGAGTCAGGAAAAACAGGGAAAGAAGTCCGGCCACCACTCCGGTTACCGAAAGCAGGCTGGCGAGCCCGGGCGCAGGTATGTGGCTCAACACCTCCATGGCACTCAAGACCCCCGCTCCCGCGTTTTCTCCCGCCGCCCTTGAAACCGGTCCCGCTCGCTGTAGATGCAGCCGCAGTACTGCTGGCGGTAAAGCTCGAGCTCTTTGCTTTTTTCAATCCCTTCTTTCCAGCCATGCCGGAAATCGCGGTAGAGGAAAGGTACTCCCTTGTCCTCGCCCACGGCCTCGCCAAGCTCGCGCGCCAGGTCGTGATGCTGTTGTTTCGAATAGAGAATGGTGGTGGTAAAGGCGTCGAACCCGCCGCGCCGGGCCACCTGCGCCGCGGCCTCCAGCCGCGTCCGGTAGCAAATCCGGCAACGGAAGGACTCTCGGAAGGCCATCATCCGGAACCACTCCTCGGGGTCGTAAAGCGTATCCTCGATCATCTTGAGGCCGGCCTGTTCCGCGAACCTGCGGGCCGCATTCAGTCTGCGTTCGAACTCCTGGTAGGGCTGGACATTGGGGTTGAAAAAGTAGAGCATGAGCTCCATACTTTCCGCCCGGAGCGTGTCCGTAGGGTAAACGGCGCAGGGGCCGCAACAGACGTGCATGAGGACCTTCAAGGCATCCCTCCCCATAATGGGACCTCGAGAATGGAAAAGCCGGCCAAGAGGGCGGCCAGGACCGCCACGTTCAGGCAGGAGAGGAAGGAGTTGGCCACGTAAAGCCGGCGCTCTCTCCCTTCGCTTTTTCGGGAGGTCACAACTCCTACAAAGAAGGCCATGGCGGAAAGCACGATCCCGAGGGAGAACCCTATTCCAAAGACCGAGCTTTCGAGCTCCGGCCCCTTTGCCAGGACATCCGCGAAAAGAGGGGTCAAGATAAAGTTTAACGGTCCGGCCAGGAGGCTGAGAAAGAGGGTGAAGTAGATAGGCCGGGACCGCCGGGCCAGGATGAGCGCGCCTATCTCCTGTTGTTTACAGGAAAGACAGGTCCCGTCGCCTTCGAGGAAGGACCCGCAGACGGAGCAGCGGGGCCTGGTCTCCGCCTTTTTGATGTTCGCTCCTTCCAGCATGGCTCCGGAGAGGTCGGCGCCCGTCATTTCCACCGAGAACAGCTCGGCGTCGCCCAGGTTGGCTCCGGTGAGCCGGGTTCGGCGCAGCTTGGCGTTGCGCATTACGGACCGGCTCAGGTTGGCGTTCCCCAGGTCGGTGCGGTCCAGGTTGGCCCGGTCCAGGCGTCCGCCCGAGAGGTTTGCGCCCCGCATGACCGACTTGGTCAGCTTGGTCCCGGTAAGGTTGGCGCCTGCCAGGCCGGCGCGGTTCAAGTTGGCTGCGTTCAGCTTGGCAAAGCTTAAGTCCGCTCCCGAAAGGTCGGCGCCGGAAAGATCGCTTCCGGTGAGGTGGGACTCTTTCAGGTTGGCCTGGGAGAGACGCCGGCCGGACAGATTGGCGCCCGCGAGCTGGGCCGCTTCGAAATCGGGATGGACAAAGTTCGTGTTTTCAAAAGAAGCATTGGTCAGATCGGCCCGGTAGAACCCGCAGGCGATGAAATCCGTGGAATCGAACACCGCGTAACGGGCCTTGCAAAGCTCGAAGTGACAGCCGGCAAAGCCGGCCTCCCGCGCCGAGACGTTATTCAGCACCGCACCCTCCAGGTCGGAGCTCTGCCACTGCGAGTTGTCCAGTACAGCCTCGGTAAGATCGGCCCCCGAAAGCGACGACTCCCTTATCACCGCGCCCGAAAGCCGGGCTCCCTGCATGGTCGCTTTATAAGCATCCATGCCCTTGATCCGGCATTCCCGGAGGTCCGCAAGGTCGAGCCGGGCCTCCCGCAAACACATTCCCTCCAGGCGGCTGCCGCGAAACTTGGCGGACCTTAAGTCCGCGCCGGAAAGGTCCAGCCCGGAGAGTTCCGACTTCTCGAGGTTCATGTCGGTCAGCACCGCACCGGTAAATACGCCCGCCCGGAGCTGCTCCGGCCCCAGCAGGGCGCCGGTAAAGTCCGCTGCCTTAAAGGACGAGTTCGATATTTGTGCCTTTAAAAGATCGGTCTTTAAAAAGCGGCACTTATCGAGGCTGGCGTTTTCGAAGCGCACCTCTTCCAGGATGGCGGTCTCGAAGTCGGCGCCGGTGGCGTCCAGGTCTTTAAAAACGGAATGGTTCAAGGTGGCCGCCTTGAACAGGGCGGCTTGCAGGCTGCACTCGATGAAAGAGGCACCCCTGAGCTCGGAGTAGGAAAGGTTCGCGCCGGAGAGATCGCACTTTTCGAACACGGCGTTTGCGAACTGCCGGCGGGAAAGGTCCTGGCCGGACAGGTCGCGGCCGATAATCTTCTCGCCGGTTCTGGCCAGCTCCTCAATGTTGTTTTGTTGTTCGGCCATCAATGCTCCGGAGCGGTGTTTTATTTACTCGTCGAAAAGTCCGGGCGCCGTTTGCGGCGGCGGCTTGATGCCGAGGTGCTGGTAGGCCCGGTGGGTGATGCAGCGTCCTTTCCGGGTGCGGTTTACAAAACCGATCTTGAGCATGAAAGGCTCGACCACGTCCACAAGGGTGTCAACCTCTTCGTTCAAGGTGGCGCCGATGGCCTCGATGCCTACCGGCCCTCCGTTATAATAATCTATGATCATCCGGAGGAACTTCCGGTCCAGCTCGTCCAGGCCGTGCTCGTCCACTCCTTCGATATCCAGGGACTGGCGCGCCACCTCGTCGGTGATTTTTCCATCCGCCCGGACCTGGGCATAGTCGCGGACCCGCCGGAGGATGCGGTTGGCGGTCCGGGGTGTCCCCCGCGAGCGCTGGGCCAGGATTTGCAAGGCCTCTTCCGCAGCCTCGATCTCGAGAAGCTGAGCTGAGCGGACCAGGATGCGGAACAGCTCCGAAGCAGGATAAAAGTCCAGGTGATGAGTAATACCGAACCGCTCCCGCAAAGGCGCCGTAACCAGTCCGGCCCGTGTGGTGGCCCCCACCAGCGTGAAAGGCTGGAGGGGAACGTTGATGGTCTTGGCGTACATGCCCTTGTCCACCACAAAGTCAACCTTGAAGTCCTCCATGGCCGGGTAGATGAACTCCTCCACCGTCGAGCTCAACCGGTGGATTTCGTCTATAAACAGAACGTCGCCGCGCTCCAGGTTGGTAAGGACCCCCATGAGGTCGCCGGGCCTCTGCAGGGCCGGCCCGGAGCTGCACACCAGTTTGGAGTCCATCTCCCGGGAGATGATATGGGCCAGGGTGGTCTTGCCCAGTCCCGGAGGACCATGAAAAAGAACGTGTTCGAGCGGCTCTTTCCTCTGCCGGGCCGCCTGGATGGCTATCTCGAGCTTTTCCACCACCGAACACTGTCCGATGTAGTCGCAAAGCCGCTCCGGCCGGAGGCTCCAGCCGAAAGACTCGTCCTCGGGGGAAAGCGCGCTGCCGCTTATGATCCTGTCCACCGTCATCTCGCCGCCCCTGTTCCAACCTGCTTGAACACTGCTTGTACGATCTCGTCCGCGCTTTCGTAACCGGAAGCGTTCCGAGTCACTATCCGCACCATGTTCTCCGCTTCAGCCCGCTTGTAGGAAAGCTGAAGAAGTACCTGTACGGCGTCCTCCTCCATCTCGCCCAGCACCGGCGGCCGGCTCAAGTCCTCCTCGGAGGGAAGCGCGTACTCGGAAAGCTTGCCTTTCAAAGCCGCAATCACCTTGTCCGCGGTCCGCTTGCCCAGGCCCGGAAGCTCCGCCAGTGCGGTCCGGTCCTCTGTCTCGATGGCCCGGGCTATCTTCGCCGGCGCCACCGTCATGGCCTTCAAAACCATGCGGGACCCCATGCCCGGCACCTTGACCAAGTGGGAGTAAAACTCCTTCTCTCCCTCGCTCAAAAAGCCCACCAGCCTCGGAGCAAGGCTCGACGAGCCCTGGCCGCCTTCCAGAAAGTGGTGGGTGAAGAGCTCTACTTGTTCACCCTTCTTGCTCACCAGGTCTGAAGCCAGATAGGAAGGAACCATGATTTCGTAAAAGACTCCCCGGTTTTCAACCTCCACCCGGAGCTCGGAAACCGAAGCCAGTGTGCCCCTGATCCTGGAGATCAAACCCTGCTGCCTCCTCCGGCATAAGCGCGCTTGGAAAAGCCGTGTCTTACTACATTGACGTGGCAAAGGGCCACCGCCAGGGCGTCGGCAACGTCCGCGGGCTCGGGGACCTTTTCCATCTTCAGCACCGACGCAATGGTCCGCTGCATCTGCTCCTTGGTCGCCCGGCCCCCGCCGGTAAGGGACTTCTTGATCCGGGTGGCCGGGTAATCAATAATCGGGACCCCTCTTTGGGACGCCGCCAGTATGATCACGCCCCGGGCGTGGCCCATCATAATGGCGGTGCGAGGATGGTTGTAATGGGAATAAAGCGATTCCACCACCATGACCTCGGGAGCTATGCTGTCCATTACCCGGGAAAGCCCTTCGGAAAGCTCGTCCAGCCGCTCGCCCAGCTCGGAGCCGTTGGTGGTGCGGACAACCCCGGCCTCCACTATCTCCGGAGACGGGCCCTGTATTGATATCCCGCCGTAACCGGTGCAGCGAAGTCCAGGATCAACTCCCAGTATGATCATATAAAATCCTCAGGCGGAGAGCCGTTCCATCTCCTCGTCCGGAATGTCAAAGTTGGCCCATACGTTCTGAACATCATCCAAGTCCTCCAGCGCCTCCATCAGCTTGAGCATCTGCTCCGCAGACTTGCCGGAAAGCTGGACCGTGGTTTGAGGAATCATGGCTATCCTTCCCTGGTGGGGAACCCCTTTAGCATCAAAAGCCTGCTTGACCGATTCATAGTCGTCCGTTGAAGTAAGAACCTCCCAGAAGTCGCCTTCTCCCCGGATGTCCTCCGCCCCCGCGTCCAGGGCAATGTCCATGACCGTGTCCTCGTCCGCATCAGACTTGTCAATCATGATAAGGCCCCGCTTGTCAAACATCCACGATACGCAGCCCGCCTCCCCCAGCTTGCCGTTATAACGGTCAAAGAAATGGCGGAGCTCCGAAACCGTACGGTTGCGGTTGTCAGTCTGCGCCTCCACCAGCACCGCCACGCCCGCCGGGCCGTATCCTTCAAAGTTGACCTCTTCGTAGGCCGCGCCGTCAGCGCCGCCTGCGCCCTTCTTGATCGCGCGCTCGATGTTATCGTTGGGCATATTGGACGACTTGGCCGCGTCAATGGCCTGCCGCAAACGCGGGTTGCTCTCCGGGTCAGAACCGCCCAGCCGGGCGGCGATCGAGAGCTCCCGGATCAGCTTGGTAAATATCTTGCCGCGCTTGGCGTCCTCCCGGCCCTTCTTGTGCCGGATAC
>JAWOBU010000192.1:0-9223 GCA_046484135.1 bacterium | reverse complement strand
ATCTCGATCAGCCGGGTCTCCTCCGACTCGATGGGGCCCTTGCCGTCAATGGGCTGGCCCAGAGGGTTTATGACCCTGCCGATGACTCCCTTTCCCACCGGCACCTGGGCGATCTTTCCGGTCCGCTTTACCGTGTCTCCCTCGCCGATCTCCACGTCCTCGCCGAAGACGGCTATTCCTACGTTGTCCTCTTCCAGGTTCAGGGCCATGCCGTAAAGACCGTTCTCGAACTCGACCAGCTCGTTGGCCATGACCTTGTCCAGACCATAAGCGGTTACAATACCGTCGCCCACCGACAAGACCACCCCGGTTTCCGAGACCTCGACCTTCTTTTCGTAGCCCTCGATCTGCTGCCTTATAATTTTGCTTATCTCTTCCGCCCTGATTTCAGCCATTTTTCCTTCCCCCTTATTCCAGGAACTCGATTTCTTTCAAGGAACCGCTGACCTAAACGCTGTCAGCCTGTCTCAACTCCTCTTCGATAGCCCGAAGCTGGGTCCTTACCGAGCCGTCCAGGAGCTTGCCCGCCACCCGGGTTACCACACCGCCGATCAAAGAATCGTCCACGCTTACCGACAGGATCACCTGTTTGCCCGTAACCTCGGAAAGCGCCTGTTTCAGCTTGGCTTCGTCCTCGGCAGACAGGGCGGCGGCAGAGGTGACCTCGGCCTGGACCCTTCCCTCGCCTTCGTCCAGTATCTCATGGTACGCCTCGGCGATCTTCTCCAAAAAGACCAGGCGTCCTTTCTGGTTCAAAAGCTGCAAGAACCGGGTGGTCAGCTCGTGCAGGCCCATGTGCCCGGCCAGCGCGGTTATGACCTTGTCCCGGGCGTCCTTGCCGATCACCGGCGCGGTGATTACGGTTTTCAAGTCCTCGTCTTTGCCGGCCACGTCAGCCAAGGCGGACAGCTCTTCGCCTACTCTTTCGTAAACGCCCTGCTCCCGGCCGATAGACATCAAGGCCCTTGCATACCTTCTTGCCAGACTTCCCTTTATCACGACGCCTGCTCCCTTACTTTCTCCAGGTACTCGTTGAGAATCCTTTCCCTGTCCTCTTCGTTTATGACCTCACGGATGACTTTCTCCGCCACCTCGACCGCCAGGCGGGCGGCCTCCTCCTGGAGCCGGTACTGGGCCATCCTCACCTCCTGCTTGGCGGTGAAATCAGCCTCCCTGCTGATGCGCTCCGCCTGGCTGTTGGCCTGCTCAATAAGTTTTTGCTTCTCGGCCTCGCCTTCCCGCCGCATCTGCTCTTTCAGCTCTTCGATGTCCTTGTCCACCTGGTTTATCTTCTGTTCGTACTCGGCCAGCTTGGCCTCGGCAGCCTCCCTGGCTTCCCGGGCCTCCCGGATGGACCGCTCGAGCTCGTCCCGCCGGTTCTGCAGGTAGCTGCCCAGGGATTTATTCATAAAGTAAAAAAGAAGCGTGAACAGGATGAGGAAGTTGGGGATGGTCCAGGCGGTGGCCAGGGTCATCTTGCCGGTAAGCGGTGCCATGGCCGCGGCCAGCCTCTGGTGCTCGGCGCCCTTGGTGTGTCCCACCACGTAGCAGGCACCGTGGTCGCCGTGGGCGTGAGACAGGTCTATGTTCTGCTCCTGCGCCCACTTTTGGCAGACGGCTTTCATGTCGGGCACCAGGGATACCACTACTATATGCAGCACCACCCCCAGTACTATCCAGGCCAGGATCAGGTAAAAGGCCTTGCTTTTGAAAAAGCTTTTCTGTTTGGTTTCGTTCATATCACTCATGGATTATGACCTCGTTTCCGGGCCCCGGGAGCTCAGCTTCCCGAGACCTCTCTGCCCAGCACCCGGCGGGCGATGTCCTTGCCCATGTCTTCGGTATCGGTCTGGAGGCCCTGGCGGGCTTTCTGGAAGTCCGCGGCGATCCGCTCGCGAAGGTCGGCTATCATGTCGCCCGTCTTTTGGCGGGCTTCCTTGATGATCCTGTCCTCCTCGCTCTCGCCCACTCTTTTGAGCTTGTCCTTTTCCACTACCGCGTCCTTCCTGGCCTCCTCCATCTTCTCGCTGTACTGCCGGTAAAGCTCGTCCGCCTTCCGGTCCATCTCCCGGGCCGAGCCCCGGTTTCCGTCCACGGAATCCTTGCGGGCGTCAACGTTTTTCAAGATGGGCTTGAACAGGAACGCATGCAGGACCCAGATCATGATGAGAAAGAAGATCATGTGGATGATGATCATCTCGACGTTCAGACTTATCACTTAAAAACCTCCCTGCCTCGTTTTTCCGGGAAAAGCGGCTCATGTTTCCCCGGCGCTTTCTATTTACAACAGCTCTTTAAGATATCTCGTATTCGCTAATAATGGACCACTGGGTCGGAAGGCTGAACTTCAGGGTGGACACTATACCCTAAATCCCCGCTGATTGCAAGAGATGATTTTCAGTCTTCCTGGAACCTTGTCGGTCCCGTTTCATAAATAACGATCAATTCAGGCCCTTACAGGCCGCCGCCTTTGCCGGCCCTTGCCGTCAGACAAAGGCGATCAGGGTCAATATGATAAAGGTCGGGATGACCAGTATGCCGATGGACCAGAGCATGTACCCGAAGAAAGAAGGCATGGCGACCTTGTTTTCTTCGGAGATGGACTTGACCATGAAGTTGGGCGCGTTGCCGATATAGGTGTTTGCCCCCATAAAGACGGCGCCCACTGATATGGCCACCAATGTTACTTCCTTTATCTGGCCTCCGGAGTTCAGGACCACCGAGGCCATGCCCGGAGGCGCTCCCTGTCCTTCACCCAGGGACAGGAACACCAGGTAGGTGGGCGCATTGTCCAGGAAGCTGGACAAAGAGCCGGTGATCCAGAAAAAATGCCAGGGCTCCTGGATGGGGGAGGTCGGTCCCCAGTTCCGGAGCAGGGTCAGCGCCGGGACCATGGTGACAAAGATGGCCGCAAATAATATGGCGACCTCGAGGATCGGGCCCCAGGTGAAGTTCTGGGCCTCCCGGTACTCGCTCTTGGTGGTCACCCACCCCAGGATGGACATGAGGATCATGATGCTCTCCCGCACCGGTATGTACTCCGCGGTGTGATGAGGGATATTAAGGGTGTCGGTCATAAAGGACAGCATGTAAGGGTAAAAGGCCACCGAAAGGACCACCCCGAGAAGGAACAGGAAGTTGTGCGCCCCCCGGAGCTTAAGCGGCTCGACGTTCTCGTTGTCCCATTTCTTGGCCTCGTCCGCCTCCCTGGTGCGGTAGATGTAGGTGTCCACCACGAAGTACAGGGCCAGAAGCCATGCCACGGTGGCCGCCCAGTAGGGCCACAGCTTCACCAGGGTCCATGTAAAAGGCACTCCTTTCAGATACCCCAGAAACAGGGGCGGGTCACCCACCGGCGTCAAAGAGCCGCCGATGTTGGCCACCAGAAAGATGAAAAACACCACTGTGTGGACCTTGTACTTTCTCTCCGAGTTGGTCTTGATGAGCGGCCGGATGAGAAGCATGGCCGCGCCGGTGGTCCCGATAAAGCTCGCCAGCACCGAACCGATGGCTATAAAGATGGTGTTGTTGCGAGGCGTGGACCGCACGTCCCCCGAAAGCCAGATCCCGCCGGAGATGACAAAGAGCGAGCCCAAAAGAATGATGAACTGCTCGTACTCGTGCAGGGTGTGCAGGAGCGCCACGTAGTCGTTTATGACCACGTAAGTGCCGAACGGGACCCCCAGGATAAGGGACACGATGGCCCGGTTCTTGTTGTGCTCCCACCAGTGGGGCTTTATAAGAGGAATGATGGCGATGGAAAGAAGCATGAGCACGAACCCGGTAACGCTCCACAAGGGCGGCTTCCAACTGGTGATCGAGTTCACCAGCTTCTCCAGGTTCAGGGTGGATGTATAGCGGATGCTGATGGCGGAGTCCGGCTCGGAAGGATCGTCTACTTTTACCTCCTTGGAGTAAAGAGCGAACTTCTCTTTCAACTGCTTGCGGATTTGCTTCAAGGACTTCGGCTTTTCGTCGCCGGTAATCACGGTCATCATCCGGTCCAGGTGGTCCTTGGACTTGTAGGGCAGAACTATGCTGCCACTGTCCTCCGGGCCGAGCTCGATGTGTGCATCGGTCTTTAATCGCTCGTCGAGCTCCTCTTTCAGGCCCTTCACGTCCACGTGGCGCTCGTGTCCGCCTCCGGCGTGGCCGGTGTCATGAGCGCTCTCTTCGGCGTGTTCGCCGGTGGAAGCGGCGGGATGTGCCGGACCGGCGGCATGGTCTTGGCGGTGCTCTTTAGAGGGAGGCTCTCCCGCCTTTTCCTGGGCCCGGGCGGGACCGTACAGAAACAGGGCGACTACGGCGATAAAAAGAATGAAGACGAGGGCCACCCCCTTGGGGGAACGGCTACAGCCGAACTTCTTCATTTATGCTCCTCCTTACTGCACTTCTTACTGCAAATACTGTATGAACGAGCGGCCAGGGGCCCGTTTAATATAAGGCTTGTCAGGCCGATGCTTTTTCCGGGGGCTTGGCCGTGTTCTCGCCGGTCTTTTTCTCCGGCTCGGCAGGCTTTACGCCTTCTGCGCCCGCTTTCTTGTTTTCTTTGCTCATCCGGCAGTTGCCGTCAAAGATAACGCCCTCCTCGATAGTCAAGGCGGGGCTTTCCAGGTCCCCGAAAAGCTTGCCGGGCGCGCGGAGCTCGACCCGGTTCTTGGCCTTTACGTTGCCCCGGATTTCACCGGAGATCACCGCGGAGTCCACAAACAGGTCGCCGTTTATGACCGCGTTCTCTCCCACGATCAAGGTCCCCTCCGAGTGGACCTCGCCCTGGAACTTGCCGTCAATCCGTACCGTGCCCTCGAACCTCAGGGTCCCCTCGAACTCGCTGCCTTTACCCAGCACGGCTTTCATGTCTGCAGGGCCGCTGTTGGCGGGCCTCGTTTCCGTTTCGTTCTTCTTGCCCTTCATCGTGTGTCCCCTTTCGGTTTTACCTTTTCTATACCAGCTCATGCCCGTCTCTCTCCGGGATTGGCAAGTTTATCCCGCCAACATCCGGTATATGCGGTCCAACTCGTCCATGGAGTAAAACTGAATCTGGATTTCACCGCCCTTGCCCTTGGTAACAATCCTGGTCTTGGTGCCCAAGGCCCGGACCAGGGCGTCCTCCATCTTTTTCAGGTGTACGTCCTGTTGCTTTTCCTTCTTGCCGGAAGACTTTTTCGAGCTCTTGTCTGACTTTCCCCGCGCCCTTTCTTCGGTCTCCCGCACGCTTATGCCCTTTTCCACTATCTGGTCGCGGAGCTTGCGCATGACGGTTTCGGACTCGGCTGACAAAAGGGCCCGGGCGTGTCCGGAGGATATCCTGCCTTCCCGGAGGTCTTCTTTTATTTCCTGGGGAAGCCGCAAGAGCCGGAGCAGGTTGGCCACGGTGGCCCTTTCTTTGCCCACTCTTTCGGAAAGCGCCTCCTGGGTATAGCCGAATTCGGTGATGAGCTTCTTATAGGCCTCTGCTTCCTCCAGGGGGTCCAGGTCTTCCCGCTGGATGTTCTCGACCAGGGAAAGCTCGAGGGCCGTCTTGTCGTCCACCTCCCGGACTACCGCGGGTATCTGCTCCAGCCCGGCCTGGCGGGCCGCCCGGAGCCTGCGCTCCCCTGCGATGAGCTCGTACCCTTTATCCTGGCGGGACCGGACCAGGAGAGGCTGGAGTATGCCCTGGGACTTTATGGACTCCGCGAGCTCGGCCAGGCTTTCCTCGTCGAACTCCGAGCGGGGCTGGAACCTTCCGGCATTTATCTTTTCCAGCTTTATGTAAACGATCCCCTGGTCGGCGTCTCCCCCGCCGGGCGGTCCTTCCTCTCCGCCCGCCGGTCCTTCACCGCCGCCGGGTATCAGGGCGTCCAGTCCACGTCCCAGTGCTTTCTTGCGGGCCATCACTCTCCCCCTTGACTCTCCCGACTTTCTCCTGATGCCAGGCCGTCCCGGATCAGGATTTCATCCGCCAGTGCGATATAAGCCCTTCCGCCCGCACAGTTGATATCATACTGGATAATAGGCAGGCCATAGCTGGGGGCCTCCCCCAGCCTTACGTTGCGGGGAACCTTGGTTCTGTAAACCTTGTCGCCGAAATGCTTAATGGTCTCCTCCCTGACCTGCCGGGAGAGGTTGTTCCTTGCATCGTACATGGTAAGAAGAATGCCTCCGATAGTAAGGGACGGGTTCAGGCGCTCCCTGACCAGACCCAGCGTCCGCATTAACCTGCCCAATCCTTCCAGCGCGTAATACTCGCATTGTAGCGGTATCAGCACCCGCTCGCAAGCCACCAGCGCGTTCAAGGTCAATATGGACAGCGAAGGCGGACAGTCTATGATCACGTAATCGTAGTTGTCCGCCGCGCAGGCCATGGCGTCGCGGAGCCGGTACTCGCGCCGTTCGCGGTCCAGAAGCTCGATCTCGGCGCCCGCCAGGTCGGTGTCGGAAGGAACCAGCCACAGGTGGCCCGGCATGACTTCCACCCTGGCGTCTTCCACCGTGCACTCGCCCATCAGGGCTTCGTAAATGGTGGCCCGTTCCGGGTCCTCCGAGAAGCACGCTTGCAGGCCGCTGGAAGCGTTTGCTTGGGGGTCCACGTCAATAAGCAGAACCCGACGGCCCACATCAGACAGGCAGGCAGCCAGGTTAAGCGCGGTGGTGGTCTTACCCACCCCCCCCTTCTGGTTGGCTATGCATAAAATCCGGCCCATTGCGCCAAGATACGACTTTCCCCCAACGAACGGTAAAGCCATTATAAGCGATCAAACCTGAAATTACAAGACGAAATTAAAATTGGTGATGTAAAAGTTTATGTGTCAGGGCCTTTGAAAGACGGGGGATATATTTAGGGTACCAACCCCCCCAAGTTGTTGAAAGCTCCTATTATCAAGATAATCGGTTACTGAGAAGTCTATTTCACTCACAGATTTTCATCAGGAGCCACAAAAAACAAGGCTTGGCCCCTATTTCATTGACGACACACAAAAGTTGACATTACCTTACAACCCGCTTGTTTGATCTCCTGCCGGGAAATAGTAGAATACCAAATTACTAAACTTTTTTGGTGGTCACGTCCCTTCTCTCATGAAGATAAAGCTTATATATCCGGCGCCCCTGGACAGCGAGGCCCGGCCCATGCGGTTTCACCGGGACCTTGTGCCCGGTCTTACTCTTCCATATCTCGCTGCCTGCATCGGACCGGGTCATGACATCAGCATCCACAACGAGGTGGTGGAGCCGGTTGACTTTGACGAGCCGGTGGACCTGGTCTGCATAACCTCGATTACTTCCCGTGCTCCCCGCGGCTACCAGATCGGCCGGGAGTATCGCAAGCGGGGCGTGCCTGTGCTCATGGGCGGCACTCATGTGACCCTGCTTTTGGAGGAAGCGCTCGAGCATGTTGACGGTATCGTTTCCGGCGAATGCGAGGGGCTTTGGGAAGACATTCTTTCCGACGCCTCCAGGAAAGCCCTGAAACCGGTTTATAAGCGGGACTCGCGTGCGTCCATGGAAGGGCTGGCAAGGCCGCGCTACGACCTGGTGGACATGAAAAAGTACTGGTTTCCCGGCTCCGGCGTGCAGGCGGTGCGGGGCTGTCCCAACAACTGCGAGTTCTGCACCGTAACCCGCATCTATGGAGGAAGCTTCCGTTATCGGCCGGTGGATGACGTGATTGATGACCTGAAGGCGTCGGCGCCCATGGTTTTCTTTGTTGATGACAACATTCTCTCTCACCGGGACTTCTGCCTGGAGCTGTTCCGTAAGATGAAGCCGCTCAAAAAGCTCTGGATGGCCCAGGCCTGCCTGGAAGAGGTCGCGAACGAAGAGTTTTTAAAAGAGGCATCGGCCGCGGGCTGCGAAGCGCTTTATATAGGGATCGAGAGCCTGGACCCCTTGAAGCGGGCCCGGATGGGAAAAGGCACGGCCGGCTTCGGCAGGGAAGAGTTTAAAGAGTTCCTGCGCATGATGAGAGCCTACAAGATCGAGCTTCTGGCAAGCCTCATGGTCATGGAAGACGACACTCCCGACTCCATTGCCGATACCATGGAGTTCCTGATAAAGAACAACGTGGCAGGGCTCTTTCTCTACATACAAACACCGGTGCCCGGCTCGCGGCTGTACCAAAGGATGGAGAAGGAAAACCGGATGCTTACTTATGAGTGGTCCTTGTACGACGGCCTCCACTGCGTTTTCCAGCCTCTAACCATGACCGGCGATGAGATGGAGCAAGAGTTCTGGCGCGCCCAGGAGACGTTCTACCGCACAAGCTCCATATTAAGGCGTTACCTGTATCCGCCCCACCTGCCATGGTTTCTGCAAAACTTCGTCTATCAAAGCGCGGTCCGAAACCGCGTCCACCCCATGATGGGCATCTACCGGCCCACCATCGCCGGCAGAATGGCCACCACACTCATGCCGGCAATGGAGCTTCCCGGAGTCAGACCCCTCCTGCGAACCATGAAGCTCATAAAGTAGAGGAGCCTCTTGCAAAAGTCTGATTATCGAGGGGGTAAGTTAGACTTTGGATGGTGGGAGCGAGCTCCAGCTCGCGATCATCGAGACCTGGAGGTCTCTCCCACCTTCTCTCCGCCCTTTTTGCAAGAAGCTCTAGAGGATAGCCACCAATCTTTCAGCCTTTTACTAAAACACGGCGCGGATGATGATGGGCGGCGCTGGCGTGATGCCTGGTCCGAGGGTGAAGGGCTCGCTCATGAAGGGGAAGTAGTAGGTCGAGGTCTGGTCTGCGGCTTTTTCCTGGTCGGTTGTGAAGTGGTTGGTGGGCACCATGGCGAAGACGTAGACCGGGTTGTTCCTGCCGTACATGTACATGTAGGGGTCCACCGCGGCCTGGTAAGCGCCGTTTCCGTCGGTGCCGTAGTTCGGCCCGGTGAAGTCCAGCGTAACCGGCACGTTGGGAACGCCCGTCATGTCCCAGCCGTTTATCACCTGGCCTCCGACCAGGTGGAGGCCAAGGCTCGCGCCTCCCATGCCCGTAAGCATGGGGAAACAGGCGATCCCGGAGAAGCGGGTCACGCCCACGCCGGTTGTTTTGGTAGTATATATACTTAACTGCTCAAACAATTCTTACTCCTATTAAGTTTCAAAAATTCAAGAATGAAAAACCAAAAAACTGAAAGGACTGAAAACAAGTCGGAGGGGCGAGAGAAAGAAGGGAGGGAGCATCCTGGAAAAAAAATGTAGAGAAGGTGGGAGAGACCTCCAGGTCTCGATGATCGCGAGCTGGAGC
>JAWOBU010000213.1:0-12987 GCA_046484135.1 bacterium | reverse complement strand
AACACATTATTGATTTTCGGAAAGTGATTGACGAGCTCGCCCGCGTCTCTTCCGGCGTATGCGTGATAAGCGTCCCCGGCTTTCCCTGGTACCAGGGGTCCAACTTTCTTGTCGGCAAGAACTGGCCGCGCCTGGGCGAGCACCCGGACCACCTGGTCCGCTTTACCCGGAGAAAGCTCGAGAGCGAGATGTCCCGCGTGTTTGCCCGGGTTGAAGTCGGTTTTTCTTTTCCCTGGATCGTGGGAGCGGGCTACTCCTTCCAGTGAGGCGTGCCCTTGGCTTTGCGCTCCGTGATGCGGTCAAAAAGCGCCATGGCGTCCTTGATGGTGTTGATGACCGGGTAGCGAAGCGGCTCCGGCGGTATGACCCCGGGGGTGTTGTGGACGAACAAGAGGTCCTTTAACATTTCCGAGTCCGGGTTGTTGAGAAGCTCGCGGATGATGATCCCCGCAGAGGTCGAGAGCGCGACCCCGTGCCCGCAGTACCCCATTCCATAGGCGATGTTTCGGTGTCCCTTGTAGTAACCGAACGAGGGCACGAACATTAGGGTTATGGCCACGGGGCCGCCCCAGCGGTGGCTAATTCTGGTGTTCTCGAGCATGGGGAACATTCCCCGAAGGTCGTCCTCCAGCCCCTGGAATATCTTGCTGTGACTCTCCTTGCCCTCCGACTTGTTGCCGAAGAAGTAAGGCGCGTCCCTGCCGCCCAGCAGAATCCGGTTGTCAGCGGTCAGCCGCATGTAATGGACCAGTTGACGCTTGTCCTCGATGCCTTCCCGCCGGGTCCAGCCCACCTCGTTATAAAGATCGTCCGAGAGAGGCTCGGTAAGCACGATATAGGTGTACATGGGAGCGTAGGTATAGGGCCGGACGCGGAGCCGCTGGCCGAAGGCGTTTAAACCGAGCACCACCCGGCTTGCCCGCACTGTTCCTTCCGGGGTGTCGAGCCTGACCGTGTCGCCGGGATTCAAGCGGGTCACCGGGCTCCGCTCATAAACCTTGACCCCTTTTCCCTCGACCGCCCGTTTCATCTCGCGGGCCAGCTTGGCCGGGTTTAAGACAGCGGTGTCCGGCTCGTAAAGCGCGCCAATGTGCCAGGACGAGTTGAGTCGCTCCTTGAAATCGTTGCCGGTGAGGAGCTCGATATCGTGGCAGCCGGCCTTTTCAAAGTCTTTCTGGTTTCTCTCGAGTTGCCTCATCTGGAAGTTGTTGCGGGCGAGGACCATGAGCCCGTTATACTCGAGGTCACAGTCCATGCCTTCCTTTTCCACCAGCTCCCTGGTGCGGCGGACGCAGTCGAGCATGAAGTGGTGGGCCTTTATTCCCCGCTCCTTGAACACGTAAAGCAGATAGGTTATGTCCCAGCCCAAAAGCGGCATGGAGAAGCCGCCGTTCCGGCCGGACGCGCCGTAGCCGATGACTTCGGCTTCGAGGAGCGCCACCTTGAGATCAGGGTTCTGCTCCTTCAGATAGTAAGCGGAAGACAGGCCGGTAAAGCCTCCTCCCACGATCGCCACATCCGCGTCAATATCATGCCGCAGTGGCGCGTTCTCGTGGTAGTGGTCTCCTTCCAGCCAAAAGCTCATCTTGCGGTAATCTTTCATAAGAACTCCTTTCCTTTCCTCCAGTGCGGTCTTCACGAAGTTTGCCGTGTCCTGTGGTTAAATCTACCATAGTTGCAGCTCAAGCTCACGCAAATTTTCTCTCTAGCGTTGAAAGGAGGAACGCGAGTTGAAAGGTACGGTTACAGGAAAGATTCTTTCCCGCCATCTGGTGGAAGGCCACCTGGTGCCGGGCAACGAGGTCGGCATCAGGATTGCCCAAACCCTGAGCCAGGACGCTACCGGCACCATGGCCTGGCTCCAGTTCGAAGCACTCGGCATTCCCCGCGTGAAAACCGAGCTGTCCGTATCCTACGTGGACCACAACATGCTCCAGACCGGCTTCGAGAACATGGACGACCACCTGTTCCTCCAGTCCGCGGCAGCAAAGTTCGGGGCCTACTTTTCCCGGCCGGGGAACGGCATCTGCCACCAGGTCCACCTGGAACGCTTCGCCCGGCCCGGCCGGACGCTGTTGGGCTCGGACTCTCATACGCCCACCTCGGGCGGCATGGGGATGATCGCCATGGGCGCGGGAGGTCTTGACGTTGCCGTGGCCATGGGCGGCGGGCTGTTTTACCTTGTCGCTCCGCGGGTCTGCGAGGTCCGCCTTACCGGCTCGCTTCGGCCGTGGGTGTCGGCCAAGGACGTTATCCTGGAGGTCTTGCGTCGTCTGGGTGTAAAAGGCGGCCTGGGGATGGCGCTCGAGTACACGGGCCCGGGCATCGAGTCCCTTTACGTGCCGGACCGGGCGACCATCACCAACATGGGAGCGGAGACCGGCGCGACAACCTCGGTGTTCCCGTCCGACCGCATGACTCGGGATTACCTGGAGAGACAGGGCCGGGAGTCTGACTTCGAGGAGCTCCTGCCTGATTCTGACGCGGAGTACGAAGAGCGGCTCGAGATAGACCTTTCCGAGGTCGAGCCCATGGTGGCGCTTCCGGGTTCGCCCGGCAACGCGGTCCCCGTCCGGGAGGCGGGCGATATAAACATCCGGCAGGTGCTGATCGGCTCATGCACCAACTCGTCCTACCGGGACCTCATGGTTGCCGCGGCAGTACTAAAGGACCGCACCGTGCATCCGGAGGTCAGTCTTTCCATTATGCCGGGCTCGAGGCAGGTTCTTACCATGATGGCCCGAAGCGGCGCTCTGGCCGACCTTGTCCGCGCGGGCGCGCGTGTGCTCGAGTCATCGTGCGCCGGTTGTATCGGTATGGGAAGCTCGCCAGCCACCGGGATCAACTCGGTCCGGACCTTTAACCGGAACTTCCCCGGCCGCTCCGGCACCCGCGACGACCGGGTGTTTCTTACAAGCCCGGAGACTGCGGCAGTGGCCGCGGTCACCGGCCGGCTTCTTGATCCAACTCTTTTGGGCGATTACCCCGAGGTGTCCTGGCCGGAGACCTTTCTGGCGGACGACCGCATGATCCTGCCTCCTGCGGACGATCCCGCTGAAGTAGAGCTCAGGCGGGGCCCGAACATCAAGCCGATACCAGCGAGCGAAGCCATGCCCGCGGACATCGAGACAGTGGTCCTACTTAAAGTGGGCGATGATATAACCACCGACCATATCATGCCGGCGGGCGCCAAGGTCCTGCCCTTGCGGTCCAACCTGCCGGCCATTTCGGAGTACGTGTTCGAGTCGGTGGACCCGAGCTTTCCCACCCGCGCCCGCGAGCGGGGAGGCGGCATGATCGTGGGAGGCGAGAACTACGGTCAGGGGTCATCACGCGAGCACGCGGCCATGGCGCCCATGGCGCTCGGCATCCGGGCGGTGGCGGCCAAGAGCTTCGCACGCATTCACAAGGCCAACCTGGTGAACTTCGGCATCCTGCCGCTCGTGTTCGAAAACCCGGCGGATTACGACAAGCTTTCGCAGGACGATGAAGTGGAGATCCCGGAGGCCCGGCAAAAGGTCATGGCCGGAGGTCCCCTGGAGCTGGTGATAAAAAGAAGTGATGAGAGGATAAAACTCGGGCTTCCGGTCTCGGAGCGAGAGGCCCGCATACTGGCCGCGGGAGGGCTTTTAAACTACATCCGGGAGCAGGGCCAAGAATAAAGCTTCCTTATAATGTGGTTTCAATAAGCGGGGGCTTTTCTGCCCTCGAATCTTTGACGGACCGGGTTGGCGAAGCCACGCATCCCTTCTATAATGAACCTGGTTTCAGTACAGGGCACATGGAGAATAAATTAAAGAAGCTTCCGGGGAACAATCATGCGGCTTCTGGTATATCCTGATACGCAGAGCGCGGGCCGGGCGGCGGCGCGCACGGTCGCCGAGCTTCTCCACTCCGGCAGGGACGTTAACCTTGGATTTGCCACCGGGCACACCATGATCCCGGTTTACGGCGAGCTGGTGCGGCTTCATGAGGAAGCGGGGTTGAGCTTCAAGCGGGCCCGCACTTTCAACCTGGACGAGTACGTGGGGCTGGGGCCGGGCGAGCCGGACTCTTATTACGAGTACATGATGCACCGGCTGGTGGACCAGGTGGACCTTCCCCCCGAGAGGTTTTTCATCCCCGATGGAAAAGCCGCTGACCCGCACGCCGAGTGCGAGAGGTACGAGAGACTGATTCAAGAAGCAGGCGGCATTGACCTCCAGCTTTTGGGCCTCGGCAGGAACGGACATATAGGCTTTAACGAGCCCGGCTCGGAACCGGACTCCCGCACCCGGGTGGTGGAGCTGGCGGAAGAGACGAGAAGAGTGAACGAGGCCGACTTCCGCAAGGCAAAGGAGCCGCCGAGGCGGGCGATAACCATGGGACTTGCCACCATCATGGAGGCCCGGAGGATTCTCATGGTGGTTACGGGCTGGGAGAAGGCCCCCGTTTTAAAGACCGTGCTGACCTCGCCGCCGGCAAAGGAAGTGCCGGCTACCTTTCTGCACGGGCACCCC
Organism: bacterium; assembly: GCA_046484135.1. Classification (GTDB taxonomy): domain Bacteria; phylum RBG-13-61-14; class RBG-13-61-14; order RBG-13-61-14; family DATKZS01; genus CAYQTK01. The sequence continues at coordinate 8,488 of JAWOBU010000213.1, read as the reverse complement.
GATGTAACTCTTATCGCGGACCGGGAAGCGCTGGAAGAGTACTTTCAACAAATCGTGGCTTCGGGCTACGAGATGAAAGTGGACCCTCCTGAATGACTATGATTCTCAACCTACAACAAAAAAAGAGCGTGCAAGCGCGGGCCTCTGATGAAGGTTAACAAGCAAAGGGCCTTGTTCGCCGCAGTGCTGGTTGCGGGGCTGGCATGGCTGCTTCTCCTTTGCAACCGCGGCATCAACATGGCGGACGAAGGCGTACAGGTGCTTTACGGCTACCAGGTGGCGGGCGGCGCAGTTACATATCTGGACTACTTTGTGCCGGTGGCTCCGCTGGGTTTCCTGATCCAGGCGGGACTTACCAAGCTTTTCGGGTTCCATCTTATCATCGGCCGGCTTTTTGCCGTGCTGCAGGGCGTTTTTATCCTTCTCATGGCCCTGGACCTGGGCAGGAGATACTTAAGGTTTCCCTTTTCTCTGGCGCCCGGTGTTCTTTACATCTTTTTCGGCGCGGCGCTGGGAGGCTTCCCCCATTACAATTTGGACGCGGCTTTTTTTCTGTTCGCCGGTTTTTACCTTTCCTGCCTGCACATGGAGAAAGGAAGTAATTGGATCATCTTCGCGGCCGGGCTGTTAGCTTCCTGCGCGGCGTGTTCCAAACAAAGCATGGCCATACCAGCGGCCGTGGTTGTTGCACTTTCCGTTTGGATGGGCCGAAGTAAGGGCAGGGGCCTCCTGCGGCCGGCTTTAGCGGGCTCCTTCGGGCTCGCCCTGCCCGCACTATTGCTTTTTACCCGTTATGCCACGGCCCATGCGCTGGAGGAGGCCTGGTCTTGTTTGTTCGGCCTTATGGGCATGAAGCGGGTGGTTCTTTTTCACATCCTGCCTCCGGCGGCCGGCGTGGTTTTTGTCTCGCTGGTTCTGGTTTACACTATAATCAGAACAACAAAAGCTCGTCCCTTTATCGCCTCCTTACTGCTCGCTCTTTCCGCGGCAGGAGCAGCGGTCCTTATACTTAGCCTCCCCGGACCTTTCCCCGAGACATACGTGTGCGCGCTTATAGCGCTTTCACTTTTACTGTTCACGAGTCCCGGCAAAGAACACAGAGAGTTCTGGAGGCTGGCGCGCGTTACCTGGGCCCTCTTTTTTATCTTTTCCGTTTTGTCGGGCCTGGACCTGGCCCATGTTCTGGTGGCCTCGGCCGGCGCTCCCCTGCTGGCGGGCCTGTTCGTTCAGAATAGCTGGGAGCAGGGAGGTAGGTCCTTGCGCTCTATGGGAGCCGTGCTTTTGGTCGTGGCCATGGGAGTCGGAGCGTATCTCAACCTGGCATTGCCGCACATTTCGGTTTTAATGCAACCTCGGTGGGAATCCACCGCGAGGATAGACCTTGACGGCCTCGAGCTGATCCGCGCGCCACCCGATAAAGCGCGGGAGATAGAGCGGACGGTGAATTGGATCAAGGGGCACTCCGCAAAGGACGACAAGATTTTCGTGTATCCGTGGGACCTTCTTTTATACGTTTTTTCGGACCGGATGCCGGCGACCTATGATACGTTTTTTTACTTCGAGATATTTGATCAAAAGATTGCGGAAAGGGTCGTGAAAGACCTGGAGCGGGAGAAACCCGAGATAGCGGTGGTGTCCATGACGGGCGACCGGTTTCGGCACCAGGCTTTCGCCGGCCAGGCCGGCATGATCGAGGGGTATCTCAAATCTCGTTATAAAAAGGTTGTTCGTTTCGGCGATTATCAGATAATGGAGCGCAGGGCGGAAAAATCTTTTTCCGAAAGGGAAAAGCCTTGAAGATTTATGCGGGGGCGGTAGAATAATCTCGACGCTGGGAGGAGTGACATGAAACGCCGCTTTTTGATCGTTTTCCTGGTAATGCTCTTGGGGGCCTCTGCCTCCGGCAGTTCTTACCGGGTCTCCACCCGGAGCCTTTTGAAACAGATGAGCTCTTTTTCCCGGCTGGCCCGCGCTTTTCCGGAAGGCACGCGCCTGGTCCAGTTTTCCAGTTATGACCGGAAGTCGGAAAAAGGCAAGGACAAGGTACTGGCGTGGTACGCGAACCGGGACTTTGGCAACTATCTTCGGGCCGAGAAGACGGAGCGAGGCTTCGAGTTCGTGATGGCTGAGGCCGAGGGACCCGGGGCTCTGGTTCGGATGTGGTCGGCGAACCCGGGCAACAAGATATGGCGGGTTTACATAGACGGCGAGGACGAGCCTTCCATCGAGTCCAGGGGGGACGATCTTCTGGGCGGCAAGGTAGAGCCCTGGTCCGAGGTCTTTGCTGACAAGCGGAACATGGGCGGCAATTTCATCTTTCCGATTCCTTTTTCCGAGTCCGTCAAGGTCACGGTTTCGAGGAGCTTTTTCACTAAGAAGGAGGCTCCTCCCATGATGTACTATCACGTGGACCTCCGGCTCTACCCGGAAGATATAAAGGTCAAGTCATTTTCCAGAAGCGCTCTTTCCGGGCTGGAAGAGGAGATGGAAAGAACGGCGGCCATCCTGTCCGAGCCGGCGGATAACCTTACTTACCGGGGCAGGACGGACGAGGCGATGATCGAGCTTGCTCCGGGGGCTTCGGGGGAGCTTTTCACTTTTTCGGGAGAGCGGGCTCTGTCGCGGCTCACTTTGGAGGTCAAAAGTAAAGCCCTGCCCGAGGTCCTGGGGAAAACGCTTCTTACCATGTCGTGGGACGGCGATCCGGCGGCGGTGTCGGTGCCGCTGGGAGATTTTTTCGGGGCGTCTCCGGGAGCGCCCGAGCTTCATTCCCTTCCGTCCTCCATCGTGCCCGTGGAAAACGGGGCGCGGCTGGTTTCGCGGTGGGTGATGCCTTTCCGGGAGGATGCGAAGCTCTGGCTCGAGAACCAGAGCGGCGAGCGTCTCAAGCTGCGGGCGGAGGCTGTAACGCGTCCGTGGGAGTGGGGCCCGGATTCTCTTTACTTCCATGCCTGCTTCCGGGAGAAGAATGACCTTCCCACCCGGCCGTGGTCGGACATGACCATGCTCTCGGCGGAGGGCCGCGGTAACTTTGCGGGCCTTGTGATGAACGTGAGGAATCCCATGGAGCTTTTCTGGTGGGGCGAAGGGGACGAAAAGATCTGGGTGGATGATGATAAGTTTCCATCCATCTTCGGCACGGGCACGGAGGACTACTTCGGCTATGCCTGGTGCGTACAGTATTTCAAGTTCACCCACGCCTACCACGGTATTCCGGTCCCGACCGAGGAATGGCTGGTGGTGCCCCAGGCCCTTCCCGTTCCTTTCCTGTGGGAAGCCATATCCAGGGCCACGGCAAAAGAAGCGATCGTGTCCCAGTACCGGTGGCATTTCCCGGACGTCATTCCTTTCGATAAAAGGATCAAGTTCGACATGGAAATCTATCATCACCGGAAGACCGAGATAGACGTGAACGCCACCGCTTTCTGGTACGGCAGCCCCGGCTGCACTGACGACTGCGAGATGCCGGAGCTTTCCTCCCGGGAAATGTGGGGGAACGGCGCGGCTGAATAAAAAAAAGCCGGGCCAAGGATGCAAACCGAAGAGAGCTTGAGAAGGAACTGATGCCATGTCTTCATTCTCCGTTCATAATCGGGACCTGGTCCGGATTTTCGAGCAGGCCTGCCTGACTTCCGGTTTCCGGGACTTCATGCCCGCGGCCATGATTGACCATTTCGTGCGCCAGATCATTCCTTCGTCGGTGCGGGACAACGTCCTGGAGACGGACCAGTTTTATCTATGGGTGCGGAAGGAGTACTCGATCCCGGACCATATTTTCTCGCGGGTCTTCTCCCGGGTAAAAGAAGAGCTGTCCGGTTTGGGAATGGAGATCAAGCTCCCCCCAGGTTTTGACCCCGGTATGAACGAGTCCATTCGGGACTGGCTTCGCTCGGAGCTCAAGGAAGTGGTTTACGCGGACTTGAAGGACGAGATGGAAAAGGACATCAAAGAGCAGCTTCGGCAGGAGCTTCGCCCGGAGGTTTACCGCGAGCTCCGGCAGCGTTTCGAGCAGGAAGAGGACCAGGAAGCGGAAGGCATAGAGGTCGAGATAGACCTTGATGGGGACGAGTCAGAGGAAGAAGCGGAAAGTTCCGCAGAGCTTGAACCCGCGCCGTCCGGTTATGAACCGGCCGAGGAGGGCGGTTCTTTTTTCCCGGAGCAGGAGGCTTATGCCGATGCGGGGGAAGAACAAGCCGGTGCATCCGATCATACCATCCCGATCGGGCAGGACGACTCCGCCTCGTTCTTCGGTTCAGAAAGCTTTGACCGGGATGCCTGGGGAGAGAAGCTTGACCGTTCTTCTTCCGTCGGTCTGGGAGTGGATGCTCACCTGGAGATCATCAAGCGGCTTAGAAGCGAGCTCACCGTTTCCATCAAGGAGGAGCTCATTTCCGAGCTCGGTAGCCTGGCCCGGGCCAAGGAGGAGAAGGACCGGCGCGAGACCTTAAGGCAACGCCTTTCTGACCCTGATTACTGCCTGGAGCGTATCCGCGATTTTCTTTACCCGGACCGGCCCGCCCTTTTCGATAAGGTCAGGCATCTTATCAATCCCCCCGAGTGGCAGACCCTGGTCCTTGCCTGGGAGCAGGGCTCCCTGGCCATGACCGAGGAGATGGAGCGGGCACTGTCCATCATCCGGGAGGCTTTACAGACAAAAGCGGAGATTGAAAAGGCGGGTTACCCGGCGAGTTCGCGGGCCATCCAGGGCGTTCTTGTGGAAGCGGACCGGATGCTCGACTTTTCTTTGCAAAGTATTTCTTCCGTTTTGAAAGAAAAGGTCCCGCGGCCGATCACGGCGGGCTTGCCGGAAGGATCCGAGGTTTAGTCCGGCTTTTGCCCGTGGCGGTCCGAGACTATTTCCTCCAGCCTTTTCGAGAGGTCGGCCAGCTTGCCGGAGGTGGACTCGGTCCCCTGGCTGGTCTGGTCCATAATGTCGGTCATGCTTTTTATCTCTCCCATGGCCATTCTCATCTGTTCCAGGGAGCTGTTTTGTTCCTCGGCCCGCTTCTCGATTTTTTCAACCGCCGCGGAAGCGCGGTGGGCTTTCGAGCGGATGCCCTCCAGGGTCTGCATTAGCTTTGCCGACCACTCCGGCGCTCCTGAGCTTTTGTCCCGGTTTATCTCGATGTACTGGACCATCTCCACGCTGGCGTTCTTGACCTCGCCGAAGATGGCTTTTATGGCCGAGGTCTGCCGGGAGATGTTCTCGGAGAGCCTCTGGATCTCGGAAGCCACCACGGAGAAGCGGGACCTTCCTCCCTCGCCTCCGGAGGACTCGAGGGAAGCGTTCAAGGCCACCATTTCGCTCCGGTCGGCCACGTCGTCTATGATGGTTACCACTTCCTCCATTCGCCGGTAGTTGGACTCCACTTTTTCCATGTCCCGCACCAGAACCCCGGACGCTTCGTCAATTCCCTTTATGATCTCCTGCAGGTGTTGCAAGGTCTCTCCAGCGGAACGGGACTTTTGAAACACTTCCCCCATGCTGTCCCGGCTTCCCTGCGCTTCATTGCGGATGGCGCCGGCCGCGGCAGCGAGCTCGTCCGCCTTGTCGCCGGCCCGGGAGACCATGGGAGAGTGCTCGTCCAGTATCTCCCGCTGTCTTTGCGCATGGCTCCGGAGCTCCGCCGAGCAGGAGGCAAGCTCGCTGATTATATTGCCGGTCTCCTGCATGATTTCTTCCGACCTCTTAAGCTCCTTTTTCATGGAGCCGGAAAGAGTATTCAAAGAGTCAACCAGCTCCTGCATCTCCCGGTCCGCCAGGAATCCGGAGACAGGCGAGTAGCGACCCTTGGCCAGTTTTGCGGCCTCGCCGGAGATGCCGTGTAAAGTTTTTATCACGTCGTCCGCGGCAAGATACCCCAGAAGAACGGCCAGGCCGACCACCAGAAAAGCCGTGATAAGAGTTGTCCCCGAAAAAAAGAAAAAGGCGTCCGACCGGCTTAAAGGATGAAGGGAAGCGCTTACCAACACGCCGGGGTCCGGGAAGTATCTCATGGCCACGTATTGGCGGGTGCCGGGGACCGGCCGGACCCGGCACGTTCCCGGTGAAGGGCGGTCCTTGCTCTCGCGGCTCCACACCTGCCGCGCTTCCCAGCCCATGCCCCCGGCGAGAAGCTCTCCGTTTTCATCAACAACCAGAAAGCGGGCGGAACTCGGCAGCTCGACTCCGGCGAGCACTTCTTTTGTGGCCTCCTCCCAGGCGCCGTTCTTTCCGCTTCCAGCAGCGTGCAACGCTTCCAGGGCAAGACAAGTCTTGTCAAGGCTCTTCTCGACAGCATCGTGTTCTTTTTGTACGCCGTAAAGCAACACGCCGGCGAGGAGCGGAATAAGGGCCAGGCAGGCGAAGCTCCAGACCAGCCTGGACTTTAAGCCCCATCTGCCCGTGATGACATAGCCGCCCATGTTGCCGGAGGAGTGAAGAAAACGTACCAGGCCCCGCATGCTCAACCGGGCGAGGAAATAAAAGATGAACCCTTGCAAAGGAGAGTACAGTACCCCCGTAACTCCCAGGCGCATGGCGTCGGCAAGGCCCAGAAAGCCGGCCAGGTTCATCCAGAAGCCGAGTAGCAAAGTGGTGGCGGGCCAGAGCAGCAAGGTGAGGAAAAGAAGCCGTAACGGCAGCCGGGAGGCGGTCTCCTCCAGCTTTTCCACCTGGTCCTCCGGCAACCGTTCATTCGCGGCCGCGCTCCTGGAGAGGGCATAGAGGGCCCGGTTGTAGCGCCAGTTGTAGATTATGCTCAGGGCGCCCGCCAGCATCGCGGCGACGACTCCCCGGAAGAAGAAAGGCCAGAAGAAGTACCGGATGAGCGGGACCGCGGCCATCATGAAGGCCAGCAGAACAAAGGCGCCTGCCACGCTCACTCCCACCTGGGTGGCAAGGGCGTTCAGGCCGGGGTTGTCCCTGGTCTTTCCTGGCACCGCGTAGAGCCGAGCTTTCCTGTTCACTTGTCAGCACCCGCAAGATAGGAGGATACGGTTTCAGACAAACATGTCCCTTCCGCCGCGGTTTGTCGGTAAAACATGGGGACATATTTTACCCCATAAATTTGCGGCTGAAAAGGCGGCGCTCGGCCGGAGCCGGCATAAAAAAGCACGGAAAAATTTCCTGAAAAATTTAGAATAAATACGGGCAGCACAATCCGAATATAAGCCCAACGGACTGTTGAGGTGGCTTGGGCAGTGGCTGGGAAAACTTAGTTCTTTCCGGCGTTCGTCTGGCCTTCTTTGCTGTCCGGAAACTGCCAGTAATTGTGATTATAAACGGGGATCACTTCCCTGTGCCCGGGGCTTTTGTAAATAGAGACGAGGATGTCGGGGGTTTTGTCCTGATTGAGGTCCAGTGTAATCACCCCGTCGTTAACGTCGGGCATGGGGTACTCCAGCATCGGTTCAAACCAGCCTTTGCCGTTGGAGCGGAAGACCCGCAGGGTGGGGTCTTCCCGGTTGGTCAGCGCAATGTCCTGGTCGCCGTCATTGTCCAGGTCAGCCTTGGCCATGATGTGTCCTAGGCCGACGTCTACCTTGTCTCCGAAGTCAAAGGTACCGTCTCCCTGGTTTATCAATGCTCTCAGCCGGGTGGAAGGGGCCCAGCCGGAGCCGTCCGGGGATGACTTGACAAGAATGTCCATGTACCCGTCCGTGTTAAGGTCCAAGAGCTGGTGAGCAGCCATTCTATAAGGCTCGCGCCAGACTTGGGTCGGCGTGAATCCGCCGGCGTCGCCCTTGAAGATGCCGAAGAAGGGGGTCCCCCCGTTCCTGTCGTTGCCGGAGAGCACCAGGTCTTTGTATCCGTCGTTGTCAAAGTCCCACACCTGGGAGAAGGCGCCCGCGGTGGCGTTGGTGGAGATGAACTCGGTTTCAGGAAAATCTCCTTGACCGTCCCCGTAGTAGATGCGGAAGCCGCGGCTGTAAAGGGTCCCGGCGATTATGTCGCCGAAGCCGTCATTGTTGACGTCGCTTATGGTGGCGGACTGGGGTCGGTCGCCGGGGTCGTAGATATTGGCGAGATTCATGGTACCGTCGCCGTTTCCAAACAACACGAACATCTTATCAATATCGCAGTCCACTGCCACGATGTCCGGAAAGTTGTCCCCGTTTAGTTCTCCTAAATCTATATAGCTGGTGTTGGTGCCGAGCTCATACCTCCCCGCGTGGCTGATGCTTCCGTCTGCATGCACCAGGTAGGTGTAAAGGGTGGACTTCCGAAAGGTGGATACGGCGAAGTCCTCGATGCCATCACCATTAAGGTCTCCCGAGACCATGTCGCGGGGATATTCTCCCGGGTAGAAAAAAAGTGTTCCGCTTCAGTTGGAAATGGAGTAAGCCTCCTGTAGAATTATCATGAAAGGAGGCGTGATTATGGGCAAGAAACAAAAGCGATTTACGGCGGAGGAGAAGGCGAAGATTTTGAGGCGTCATTTGGTGGACAAGGTGGCTGTTTCTGATCTTTGCGAGGAGCACGGTATTTCTCCGACCGTGTTCTACC
>JAWOBU010000208.1:0-3731 GCA_046484135.1 bacterium | reverse complement strand
GCTTTGTCGAAAAAAAGCATGGCGGGAATTATCTGACAGGAGGACATGATCCAGGCGGCTGCAGCGGCCGCGCAAAGGATCCCCAGGCTCCTTGCAATCGTCTTGTCCGCGTATCTCTTGCCCGCCTGGCTTTTACTATATGTATTAAAGGCCCGCTACCCGATCAAGACGATTGCAAGGAGCCTGGCGATCCTTTGCGCGGCCGCTGCAGCCGCCTGGATCATGTCCTCCTGTCAGATAATTCCCGCCATGCTTTTTTTCGACAAAGCGGTCACCACCCGCACGCCGGAGCTTGCCGAGTATCTGAACACTTACCCCCGCCCTCACGAGATTCTGCTTGCGGGGGCCGGCCTGTTTACGCGTACTTTCCGGAGCCTGTTCCTGCCGTTCAGCTTGCTCCTGTTAGTGTTATGCGGACTTTTTCGAAAAAGGCGGAACCCGGCGGTGTTCGCTTCCCTGGTTCTGGGCGGCCTGGCGCTTATTATGGTGATCGGCGGAAGATGGGGACTGGGCAGCATCCCTTTTTCCCTTCCCATGCTTAAGTCCTTTATCCGCCACTACCGGCTGGGGTTGGCCTTACAGGCGCCGCTCTTGATTATAGCGGCAGTGGGGTTCGATGAACTGATACTCTGCTTGCAAGAGCCGTCGCGCCGTTGGAAAATACTGGGGCTTCTGTGCCTGGCGTTGACGCTGCCGATGGCGGGCTCCATAGCTTTTGCCGCCCTTCTGGCCGCGGTGTCCGCCTATGTGGTCTTTGCGGTTTACAGAAAACGCACGAATTACCTTGCCCTCGCCGTATTCGCCCTTATAGCTCTTGACCTTGCCGGCTTCGCCTGGAAAACGCCTTATCCGCTGAATCTTCCCGATTACGATCCGGTTTATGAAAAATACGTAGAGAAGCTGGGACATAAAGGCCGGGTGCAAGGGATGTATCCGTGGACCGCGCGGGCGGGCTCGAAGTTCGATCATCCCCTGCCTGTGCACGGCACCGGCTATAAAGGAGAAAGCAGTATCGAAAGCTGGTTCCAGTATCCCCTGACCAATCACGCCTACTTCCTCGCCGCCATCTGCCCGGAGGTGGCAGAAATCTCCGGCGGCGTCTTTTCTAACCTGGACTTCTCGACCTGCTTTAAATCCACAGACTTCGTGAACGAAAGTAATCGCGACCTCGTCAATCTCGCCGCCATTCGATACTTCTTTCTCCAGGACTTCGCGCTTGAGGAAGCCGACCTGTACCCCCTTCTTTCCGATCCGCGCTACCTGGCAAACCCTGCTCGCCCGGGTGCCTTTCAGCCTTTCAAAAGGCTCCCCCAAGGAACCTATAAGCTAAAGGAGGTAAAGAAAACTTTTGGATCATCACGGCCCGTGCTGGAAGCGAGCAAACCAGGCCTTTTCACATATGAGAGAACGGTGGAGCCCCAAACCGTACTGGAGACCTACCTGGCGTGGCTGCCGCGGTCTCTCGCCACTACCGCCAAGGAGAAGTGCCGGCCTGATCGAAAAACTGGAAATGCCCTCCATCCGCGGGCGAAGTCGGGCTCATGGGGTATCCTGACCTATGAGGCCCAGGGTTCGCTCCAGCTTTTACAGGCGCGGGCGGCGGACGCCGGCTCGAAGGGAAGAATTAAAACGAAGGGCGCACTCTTGCCGTCTTCGGAGCAAAAGGCAAAGCTCCAATTTATTCATTTCCCTGCAACAGGGCCCGGCAAGGAAGCAGTTTTCTACTGGATAGACCCACGGCTCTGGAACCATGCGAACAGCATAAAGTACCGCGAGGGAAAAAGGGTCATGGTGTACGAAAATTTCGAGAGCATGGGCAGGACCAGGATAGTGCATCAGGCCCGGCGGGCACCGAACAACGAAAAAGCACTGGAAATGATGCGGTCGTCCGAGTACAATCCCTCTGCGGAAACCATCGTCATGTCCGGGCGGGCGCCTTTGCTGGAAGGCCCTGCCCCTTACAGGGAAGAGCACTCCAGGATAGTGGAGCAGTTCCAGGACGAAGTGGTGGTTAAGGCAAATCTTAGCAAGAAGGGATACCTGGTCCTGGCTGATACCTATTATCCCGGCTGGAGGGCCTACAACGAGGAGGGGGAGGAGCTGGTGATCCATCGTGCGGACCTCAATTTGAAGGCCGTGTTCCTCTCGGAGGGGACCAGCACCGTTCGGTTTGTTTTCCAGCCGGTTCACGTCAGGGTGGGGATTTTCGTAACCATAAGCTCGTTGTTGTTCCTGGTAATGGCGGTGTCTATTCGCGGTCTGATCAAAAGAAAAAAGGGATAGTGCTCATCTTCTCTTTTAGAGTTCCATACTCTGGAAAGCCCTTCATACCGGTAATTGCTCACCGCAAGCGCAACTGTTATGATTGGTCGTGCTTGCCATGAAACCGAAACATAAAGCCGATGTTATCGTGGTGGGAGGAGGCCCGGCCGGCTCTTTCCTCGCCTCCGCGCTGAGCGCCCGAGGAAAGGAAGTAATCATCCTGGAGAAAGAGGAGTTCCCCCGGGACAAGCCCTGTGGTGGCGGTCTCACTCAAAAAGCGGTATCGCTTCTGGATGACGAGCTTGACGAGATCATAGAGAACAGGTGCTATGAGTTGTGCAGCTCCTATGCCGGCAGGCGTCCCTTTTCCTATACCCTGGACCGCCCCATAATCTACATGGTACAAAGAGCGAGCTTCGATCATTTCCTGCTCGAGTGTGCCCGCAAGCAGGGAGCGATGGTGCATGAAGGCGAGCGGGTAAAATCAATAAACATTTCCAGTGAGGGAGTCGAGGTAAAAACCAAATCAGCTCGTTATCAGGGCAGTTACGTTGCCGGAACGGACGGTGCCGCAGGGATAGTGTCAAGGAGCCTGGCAATGGTCCACAAAAAGTCGGCGGGCCTGGCTGTAACCAAAAAAATCGTACCGCAAAAGAGAGATGATGCGGCCGAGTGGCAGGGAAAGTTCGCCATGGATTTCGGTATCGTCCCCCGCGGCTACGGCTGGGTTTTTCCCAAAGCAGACCACCTCAATGTCGGGGTCTTTACCCAACTGCCCTCCTTGTCCGGCTTGAGAGAAACACTGGCCGAGTATATCAGGATGAGGCTGCCCCAAACAGCAAATGATGTGGAGGCGGACACCAGCCATGCCGACCTGGCCTTGATTCCGTTCGGCGGGAAGAAAAACAAGTTGCACGGACCCAGGGCCATCCTGGCCGGAGACTCAGCCTCCCTGGTGGACCCCCTGCTGGGAGAAGGAATATACTACGCGCTCCGGAGCGCATCAATCGCGGCCGAGGTGTTGATAAAAGCGCTCGATACCGGCTCCGCGGAGGTTCTGTCCGAGTACTCCGCACGGGTCCATGACGAGTTGGTGTCGGAGTTGCGCGCCTCCCTGTTTATAAGCCGCATCTTTTACGGAATGCCGGGGCTTAGTTACAGGACGTTGTTCAATCAACGGGTTATGGAGGGCTACCGCAAAACCGTGTCCAGCTACAGCAAAAAGGGAGAAACACCATACCGCCGCCTGCTTAAGGAGGCCTTATCATCCTTTTTGTTTTTGAGGTGAAATTTTGCGTTTAGTGAAGCCTTTTTATGTCAAGCGATGTGCTGCGGGCAAAGCAATCTTGATTCTTGCACTCAAGCCAATTTATTTTAACTTCCGATTCAACCACGGCCAAGGATATATTAATTGACTGCGTCTCCGACATTGATACGGGCCAGACCTCATAGGTATTATCTTCTAAGTT
>JAWOBU010000191.1:0-13639 GCA_046484135.1 bacterium | reverse complement strand
GCAATGGAGTCCCTGTGGGAGACCAGCCCGGAAGGAGAAGGAGCGGACCAGACCCTGATACTCATACCCGACGAAAAGAACGAGCGGAACCTGGTCGAGCTCATCAAGATACCGAACGCGCTTAGCCTGCTCGCCTATCACCGGCCGGACGCAGAGGTCAAGGGACTCAAAGAATGGCCGAAGGAGGAAAGACCGCCGGTGCTGGTGTCCTTTCTGGCCTTCCGGACCATGGTCGGACTCGGCTTTCTTTTCATTCCCATCGCTCTTTTAGGGTTCGTCTATTACGGGCCGGACAGGTCCCGGTTGCCCGGCTACGGGCTGGTGCTCGGCCTGCGTAAACGGCTGGAGCGGTTCCCCCGCCTGCCGTGGATTTTCATCCTGGCCATACCGCTTCCCTATCTGGCGCTCCAGTGCGGGTGGATTCTGACGGAAATGGGCAGACAGCCCTGGATAGTTTACGGCCACGTCAAGACCTCGGAGGCCGCATCTACATTGGCCGCCGGCCAGGTGTGGACCACGCTTTTGGGTTTCCTCCTGGTTTACGGCCTGCTGGGCATCATAAACTTTTATCTTGTCATCCGGTTCGCCCGGCAAGGACCGGAAGCAAGTCAGTCCACCGACGCCGGCGGGGAGGTGTAAAGTGCTGCTCTTATGGTTTGCTTTGTGGGGACTCTTGTGGGGCGTCTACTTTCTGCTGGACGGGTTCGATCTCGGCGGAGGCATCCTGCTTCCTTTTTTAGGAAAACATGAGCGCGACCGGCGTAACGTGTACGGGTCCATCGGCCCCTTCTGGGACGGAAACGAGGTCTGGCTGGTGGCCGCCGGAGGAATAACCTTTGCCGCGTTTCCACTCGCCTACGCCGTCATGTTCAGCGCGCTCTACTCGCCTCTCATGATAATCCTGTTCTCTCTTATCATCAGGGGCGCGGCCGTGGTTTTGCGAGAGCATTCGGAAAGCGCGGGCGTCAAAAGGCTCTGGGACCGGCTTTTCTTTCTGAGCAGCCTCACAGCCGCTTTCTTTTTCGGTCTTACCTTTGCGAACCTATTCGCGGGTATTCCCATAAACGAAAACGGAGTGCTGGAAGGATCGCTCGGCAGTTTCTTTAACGGCTACGGCATAGTGGGAGGACTGCTTTTCTTGTTCCTGTTTTCGTTCCACGGCGCCTTGTGGTTGGCCTTGAAGTCGGAGGGGGACCTCGAGGACCGGGCCGCGAGAGTGGCGATGAAGCTCTGGTGGGGGCTTGTTGCAGTGGCGGTCCTTTTCCTTGTCATGACCCGCGTAAGCACGGAGCTCTACTCGAACTACACGAGCCGGCCGGGGCTTTTCGTCATACCTGCGGTGCTGGTAGTGGCGCTTCTTGCCGGCGGTTACATGGCGTATCGCCGGAGGTTCGTATGGGCATGGGCGGCGCAGGCCGTTACGATTTTATACACGGTGTTCTTCGGTCTTTTCGGCATCTTCCCGGCCCTGGTCCCCTCCAGTCTTCATCCGGCCTACAGCATAAACCTGGCGGAGGCCGCTTCGGGCCCCAAGACCCTGAAGATAATGTTGGCCGTAGTCATCGTGTTCATCCCGATCGTGGTCATCTACCAATCCTGGGTCTATCATATCTTCAAGGGAAAGATTAAAGAAGAAGACGGATACGGCTACTGAGGCCGGCCAATTATATGTTTTAGGAAAGGAGAACATGATGAGCGATTTCGGTTCCGTGGATGAAGTGTTGGAGTTCGCAATGGCAAGGGAGGACGAGTCCTACGAGTTTTACATGGACCTGGCCGGCCGGGTCAAAGACCGGTCCATCAAGGAGCTGTTCGAAAGCCTGGCCAGGGAGGAAAAAGGCCACCGGGCCAAGCTGGAGGCCGTCCAGAGCGGCAAGCTCATGCTTTCAGCCGAGAACAAGATAAAGGACTTGAAGATCGCGGATTACACCGTGGATACCAAGCCGTCGCCCGACATGGGCCTGCAGGACTCGTTGCTTCTGGCCATGAAGAAGGAAAAGGCAGCTTTCCGGCTCTACACCGACCTGGCAGCCTCCGCGCCCAACGACAGCCTTAAAGAGACCTTTAGCGCCCTGGCCCAGGAAGAGGCCCGGCACAAGCTGCGCTTTGAAACCATGTACGACGACGAGGTCCTGACCGAAAACTGAGCCGGTCTGGATTTTTGAATATCCTTGTCGCCGGGCTTTGCGCCGCAAGGAGGACGAGATGGAGGCGAAACAGTTCTGCGTGATCGGGGGCGTGGCCGCGGGTATGAGCGCGGCCAGCCAGATCAAGCGACGGCTGCCGGACTCGAGCGTCGTGGTACTGGAAGCAGGCCACGACGTGAGCTACGGCGCCTGCGGCATGCCCTATAACCTGGCCGAACCGGACCGGGACGTCAACGACCTGGTGGTCATGAGCGCGGACCAGTTCCGCGAAAAGCGGGGCCTTGATCTCCGGCTCGGACACCGCGTCGAGGCCATTCTGCCGTCCGAGCAAAAGGTCCGGGGCGTAACCGACCGGGGAGGCGGGTTCGAGCTCGACTATGACGTGCTGGTGCTCGCGACCGGCAGCCGCGTTACCAGGCCTCCCATACCCGGCATCGAGTCCGAGGCCTGCCTGTGTCTCCGGACCCTCGAGGACTGCCACGCCATCAAGTCCAGGCTGTGCGAGAACAGCTGTAAAAGGGCGGTCATCCTGGGCGGAAGCTACCTGGGCCTCGAGCTGGCCGAGGTCCTCTCCTTGCGCGGCATGGAGGTCTCGATTGTAAAGCGCACTCCGGTCATGCTTAAGTCCCTCCCGGACGAGATGGATGAGCTCCTTCGAGAAGAGCTCGCAAACCACGGCGTGGACGTAATCCACGGCTCCAGTGTGGAGAGGATCGAGCCGGGCTCTCCCGGCAAGGTGGTGCTCTCCGACCGAGAGCTCTCCGCGGACCTGGTGCTGGCGGCAACCGGGTTCGAGCCACGCTCCGAGCTGGCCCGCGAAGCCGGCCTCGAGCCGGGAGCGGCAGGAGCAGTAGCAGTGGACCGCTATGGTCGGACCTCGGAGAAGCACATCTTCGCGGCCGGGGACTGCTGTGACGGGTTCCACCACGTAACCGGCGAGAGGGTGTGGGTCCCGCTGGCGTTGCGGGCCAACCGCACCGGAAGAATGGTCGGGGCCAACGCCGCTGGAGCCTGGGAGGAGATTCCCCCGGTTCTGGGGACCACCGGCCAGAGGGTCTTCGACCTCGAGGTCGCAACCACCGGACTTACAGAGAAACAAGCAAATAAGCACGGCTTCAACCCCGTAACCGCGACAATAAAAGCCCGCACCAGGGCGCACGCGTTTCCGGGCGCGGGATGGATACGAGTACACCTGGTGGCGAACCGGGACGACGGAAGGCTCCTGG
The DNA here is from genome assembly GCA_046484135.1 of bacterium. Taxonomy (GTDB): domain Bacteria; phylum RBG-13-61-14; class RBG-13-61-14; order RBG-13-61-14; family DATKZS01; genus CAYQTK01. Next base: position 10,266 of record JAWOBU010000191.1, on the reverse strand, counting down.
GCGCGGCAGTGCTGGGAGAAGAGATGGCGGCAATCCGCATTGACGTGCTGGCCGCGGCCATACAGGCGGACATGACCGTGAGACAGCTATCCAACCTGGACCTTTTATACTCGCCCCCGTTTGCGCCGGCCTGGGACCCGGTGCTGGTTTGCGCTAACCAACTCGTCAAGAAAGCCGGAACTGCCTGAGCTAAAAGAGCGCAAGGAGGAGCCATGAGCGAAGAAAAACTTTGTGTCATCGGCGGAGACGCCGCCGCGATGAGCGCCGCGGGCCGCGCCCGGCGCCGCCGGCCGGAGCTTTCCATCGAGGTGTTCGAGACGGGCGATTACGTATCTTACGGCGCCTGCGGGATCCCTTATTATATCTCGGGCTCGGTTAAGCAGCTCATGGACCTGGTGGTGGTCTCGAAGGAGGAGTTTGAACAAAAGCGGGACATCAAGGTGAACCTCGGCCACCGGGCGGAGAAAATATCGCCGGACAAAAACGCCATCACGGTACGCGACCTTGCTTCCGGAGAAGAAAAAGAGGTCTCCTACGACCATCTGCTTATAGCAACCGGCGCTAAACCCATTGTGCCGCCGGGCATTGACCTCGAGCTGCCGGGAGTGTTCGCCCTGCGCGGGCTCATGGAAGCGGGCAAGCTCAAGGAGCACATCGTGGTGAACTCGCCCAAAAAGGCCCTCATCATAGGCGGCGGCTACATCGGCGTGGAGATGGCCGAGGCTTTAAAGATGGCGGGCATGGACGTCTCGATGGTCGAATTCGCTCCCCGCCTCATGCCCGTGATGGAGGAAGAGGTCTCCGAAGCGGTGTCTGACTCGCTTTCCCGGCACGGCGTCGAGTACATGACCGGCGCGGGCGCGGAGAAGGTAGAGGAGAAGAAGAAAGGTCTCCGGGTGACCCTTTCCAACAGCGACACCATTGACACGGACATGGTGCTTTTGGCAATCGGGGTCACACCGCGGAGCGAACTTGCACAGGACGCCGGACTAGACCTGGGGGTCCGGAAAGCGATCAAGGTGGACCGGAAGCAAAAGACCTCTCATGACAACATCTGGGCCGCGGGCGACTGCGCCGAGGCCTATCACCTGGTTTACGGCAAGAACGCTTATATCCCTCTTGCGTTGACCGCCAACCGTCAGGGCCGGGTGGCAGGCAGCAACATAGGCGGAGAGGATGCCGAGTTTCCCGGAATAGCGGGAACCGCGGTAACGCGGGTGTTCGACCTTGCCGTGGCCCGCACCGGCCTGGGCGTAAAGGAAGCGGGCGACCTCGGCCTGGACGCGGAAAAGATCGAGATAAAAAGCAACTCCCAGGCCCACTACTGCCCGGACAATCAGCGCATCCATACCCTGGTCATAGTGGAGAGAGGCTCCGGGAAGCTCCTGGGCGCCCAGATGTTCGGCAAAGAAGGCGTGGCCCAGCGCATCAACCTGTGGGCAATGGCCCTTACTCAGGGGATGGACCTCGAAGAGATAAGTCAGCTCGACCTGGCTTATGCGCCGCCCTTCTCGCCCGTGTTCGACCCGGTCCTGCAAGCCGCGGAGGTGGCCCTGAAAAAGACCAGGTGAACATTTTTTTGCACGGGAGAGCCCGGTTTTGCTACAATAAGGAAAACCCCGGGCTCGCCGAGCCGAACAAGGAGGAGACAAATGAAAAAGACTTTGATCATGACGTTTTTGTTAATGTTCGCGTACCTTCCCCTGCTTTCCGCCCAGGAGACGCAGCCGCCTGCGGAGACACAGCCGCCGGCGGAGACACAGCCTCCGGCGGAGTCGGAGTCGCTAGCGGAATGGAAGAGTCAAGCGAAAGAGACCAAGAAAAACAAGAGGGACTACACGGTACAGATAAACCTTAACTACTGGTTCTCCAACTACACCGGCGATCTGACCTTTTCGGACTATGACGTGCTGGGAGACGACACCACGACCATCAAGGGCGAGAAGATTGACCTGGTGGACGAGCTGGGCCTCGAGAACGAGCAGGCAGTGCCCGAGATCGAGCTCAGGTGGCGGCCCGGCGAAAAGCACATGATCCTTTTAAGCTGGTACGGCGTGAACTATGGAGGAGAGAAGGACCTGGACACCGAGATTGACTTCGCGGGCTATACGTTCAAGACCGGCACCGAGTTTGAAACCGACTACCGGATTGACCGCATAAAATTGGTCCATCATTACACTCCGCTCATGAGCGACATGGCGAGCCTGGACCTGATCTGGGGAGCGGAGTATTACATGCTTACGGTGGGATACGAAGGATCCGCTAAAGAAGATAATGGCAGCACTAAACTCGTGGACGGAGACGAGTTCCTGCCGGTGCCCATTCCGGTAATAGGGATCGGCGGAAACCTCTACTTACCCTACGGGTTCGGGGCCTATGCCCAGTTCAGCGGCATGGGCATCGCCTACGAGGACATCAAGGCCGGATACACCGACCTGGACGTGGGGATCACTTACGATTATAAGTACCTCCATGCCGGCGTGGGGTATCGCATGTTGACCACCAAGTTCGAGGTGGAAGAAGACGACGAAGAGTTCGACCTGGACGTGGTGAACCAGGGAGTGCTGGCCACCGTGGGCGTGAGCTTCTAAAAAAAGCCTTGATTGTAATGAACGGCGGGGCCTTCGGGCTCCGCCGTTTCTGATTTAAAAGCTCGCGCCCGCAAACGTCTTCCACCGCCATTAAAGTAAACGCTTATGATTGCTTTCCGTGCGAGCGACTTTAGTCGCGATTCCGCTTTTCCAAGCTACTCCTTTTCCCCTGATTCCACTATGGGGTTTCCGATCCGGTACACCCGCCCTTCGCTCCGACAGACCTGCTCACCCGCTTCATCCGTAACCGTGAGCTCGTAAAGACCCAGCTTCCGGCTTCGGCTTATCTCGCGGCCCTCCGCAAAAAGCACCGCCTCCGGAGAAGGCGCCCGAATGAAGTGCACGCTCATGTCTATGGCAACTGACGATAAGTTGTGCGAGTTGCTCGCAAGCGCAAATGCCTGGTCCAAAAGCGTGAAGATGGCGCCCCCGTGCACGAACCCCAGGAAGTTCCGATGCTTCCTCGCAAGCTGCATCTTCACTTTCGACCGGCCCGGAACAAGCTCGACAATCTCGATCCCGAGCTCCGCTGCAAACGGATCACCGGAGAATAACTCCTTTAAACCTTCAGTTATTTGTCCTTCCGACACATCCGAACTCCTTTCCGGTAATTATCATGGAAGCCGCGACAATTCCGCCGCGACTCCATTGTAAGATATGAAACTGCAAGAAGCATTGCAAACCCGCTTGACCGGCCGCCACGGTAAGAGGATAATCCTTCTCCAAGGAGATGAGAATGGAGCCTTTCCGATATCACGTGTTCATCTGTCAGGCGGACAAGCCGGAATGGGTCCCGTCCTGCCCGGGCAAGGGCGGCAAAGAGGTCCTGGCCGCGCTCCGCCGGGAGATCGAGAATAAGGGCCTTTCGGACGGCGTTCTGGTAACCGAATGCGGCTGCCTGGGTATATGCGAGCGGGGCCCCAACCTGATCGTCTACCCGGATGCGAGCTGGTACGCGGGCGTTACTGCCGAGGACGTGCCCGCCCTGGTGGAAGAACACCTCGTAAAAGGAGAACCTGTACAAAGGCTGTTGCTTACAGACCCGAAAAAGGTAAAGCAGGAGATAAAAGAGCACGACCAAAAAACGCGGGCGGTCAAGAAGGCCATGGAAGAGGGCGGTGTCATGCCTCCCGAGTTCAACGAGCTCATGCGGAGCTTCATGCAAAGCAGGGCGGTGCTCACCGCGATCGAGCTGGACCTCATGAGTGCGGTCGGCGACGGCGCAACGGCGTCCGAAGCAGCTTCCGCTATCGGCGCTGACGTGCGGTCCACCGAGTCGCTTTTGAACGCGCTGGTAGCCCTGGAGATGCTGGAGAAAGAAAACGACACCTTTTACAACTCGGAGCTTACCGGCAAGTTCCTGCGTTCGGACTCTTCCTTGAACTCCCGGGACGGGGCCTTGCACGCGGCGCACCTGTGGCACCGCTGGTCCACCCTTACCGACGCCGTCAAGGCGGGCACCGCGGTGCATCCCGAGGCCAAGGCAAAAAGAAGCCAGGAGCAGACCCGGGCGTTTATCGCGGCCATGCACAGGAACGCGTCCTTCCAGGCCGGACTGGTGGCGTCAAAGCTGGACCTCGCCGGCGTCAAAAGGGTGCTCGACCTGGGCGGAGGCTCCGGCGCTTACTCGATAGCGCTCGCGCAGAAGAATTCGGAGCTGAAAGCCACCGTGTTCGACGTGCCGGAAGTCATCGAACTCACCAGAAGCTACATAGAAGAAGCCAACATGAAAGGAAGGATACTGGTCCGCGCGGGCGACATGATGGAAGACGAGCTGGGCATGGGTTACGACCTGGTGCTCCTCTTCGCCATCTGCCACATGTGGTCGCCGGAAGAAAACCAAAAGCTCTTCCAAAAGATATTCGAGGCCCTGAACCCCGGCGGAATGCTGGCCATGCAGGACTTCGTGCTGAGCGAGGACAAGACCGCTCCGCGCTTCGGAGCGCTGTTCGCCCTGAACATGCTCGTGAACACGCCGGCCGGCGGGGCCTACAGCGAAAAGGAGTACGCCGACTGGTTCCGGGCCGCAGGGTTCAATGAGCCGGAGACCATACTTCTGCCCGGGCCCTCCGACCTCATGACGGCCCGGAAACCGGAGTAAAAGAACATGGTAAAGAACAAGGACAAAAGACGGGAAAGACCTCTGGACACTCCTCTAATGCCCTATGAAGAGGCCCTGGAAAAGGTGATGAACGCAGCTCTCGCAAAGCTCGGCACGGAAACCGTGTCCGTAAAAAGCGCTCTCGGGCGGGTCCTGCGCGAGAACGTGAAAGCGGGTTTTGACATACCTCCTTTTGACAAGTCGGCCATGGACGGTTACGCGCTCCGGTCGGAGGACAGCCGGGGGGCTTCGGCTGACAAGCCGGTCCGGCTCGAAGTTCTGGAAGACCTGCCGGCTGGGAAAACGAGCGGCCTGAAGTTAAAGTCCGGGCAGGCGGTGCGGATCATGACCGGCGCTCCGCTTCCCGCGGGCGCTGACGCGGTAGTAAAGGTAGAAGACACCCGGGGCGAAGCCGCGGGCTTCGTAGATATCGCAAAGGAGGTCCGTCCGGGCGACAACTCGGGCCGCGCGGGTGAGGACGTACAGAAAGGCAGGACGGTGCTTTCCGCGGGGACCCGCGTATCTGCTGCGGTCATGGGCATGCTGGCGGCGATGGGCAGGCAGGATGCACTTGTCTCCCGGCGGCAACGCACCGCGATCATCTCCACCGGCGACGAGGTCCAAATGCCGGGAAAGGAGCTCAGGCCGGGCGCCATCTACGACGCGAACGGGTACTCGCTTCTTGGTCTCTGCCGGGAGCACGGCTGCCGGGCGGAGTTTTTGGGGATCGCGCGCGACCGGCCCGGCGCTCTCGACAAGAAGCTTTCCAGAGCGCGGGACGCGGACGTGGTCTTGCTCTCCGGCGGAGTGTCGGTGGGGGATTACGACTTTGTCCTGGACCTCCTTCAGGATAAAGGCTATAAAGAGGTCTTTTACAAGGCGGCCATAAAGCCGGGCAAGCCCACCTTTGCGGGAAAGCGCGGGAGTCAGCTCGTGTTCGGCCTCCCCGGCAACCCGGTGTCCGCCATGGTGTGTTTCCACCTTTTTGTGCGGCCGGTCCTGGACAAGATATCAGGAAGGAGCGAGCACGGAATGCGAAAAGGCCGCGCGATCATGGCGGGCGAGGTAAGAACCAAGGCGGGCAGGCGCAAGTTCCTTCGGGGCAAGCTGGTGTCTTCCGGTCCTTGTTTAGAGGTTAAGACGTATCATGACCAGAAGAGCGGGGTCTTAAGCTCGATGCTGGATGCGGACGTGCTTATTGACGTGCCCGGCGAGAGGACGGTGGTGGAAAGCGGCTCTGAAGTGGACGTGTGGCGGCTCCGGGAGGATTGAGATGGCTCTCACTCACATTGACGACAAAGGCCGGCTGAAGATGGTGGACGTGGGGGACAAGGAGGTTACGCGGCGTTATGCCCGGGCGTCCGGCAAGGTGCGCATGAGCGCGGAGACCGCGAAAGCCGTTCGGGAAGGATCGGTGCAGAAAGGCGAGGTCCTGGCCTCGGCCCGGCTTGCGGGCATTCAGGCTGCCAAGCGAACGAGCGACCTGGTGCCGCTTGCTCATCCTTTGCCGCTCGACCACGTGGAGGTCGAGCTTGAAGTGGTAGAAGACGGAGTAAGGATCGAAAGCCGCGTCCGGGTTACCGCGCGGACGGGCGCGGAGATGGAGGCCATGGCCGCAGTGGCGGGAGCCGCCCTTTGCATTTACGACATGGCCAAGGCCATGGACCGGCAGATGGAGATAGAAAGCATCCGGCTGGAAGAGAAGGCCGGAGGCCGCTCCGGCACCTGGAAGCGGGAATAAATTAAGCTCTGCAAACCGGCTTCACTCCCGGACGCGTCGAAAAACAGCCACCCTGGGAATCCCTTGCAGGTCTTTGCGGAATTCTTCGGAGGACAGCTCCGGGGGGGCGAGCTCCTTGACCCTGTCAGCCTGGCCTTCGCCGATCTCGAACAGAAGCCATCCCCCGTACTTGATGTACGGAGGGGATTCATTGAGAAGTCGCCTTATCACGTCCAGGCCGTCCGGGCCTCCGTTCAAGGCCCGGTAGGGTTCATAATCCCTGACCTCGGGTTCGAGGGAAGGTATCTCATCAGTGGGGATGTAAGGCGGGTTCATGGTAACCATATCAAACGGGCCCTCGTCCCTTACCGGCTCGAACAGGTCCCCGCAAAAGAAACGGACCCGGTTTTTCAGCCCGAGCCTTTTTGCGTTCTGCATGAGGTTCTCGCCCGCTTTGGGGTCCAGGTCCACTGCGCAGGCCTGCACCAGCGGAACCGCGTTCAGGATGGAAAGAATGACCGCTCCGCTGCCGCAGCCTATGTCCAAGATTTTTGACTTGCCCGCGGGTATCCCTTTCAGCCGGTCCGCGGCCGCGTCCACCAGGAACTCGGTCTCGGGCCGGGAGATGAACACGCCCGGATTTATATGGACCTCGATGTCGTGGAAAGGCTTCTTGCCGAGGATATAAGCAACCGGCTCCCGCCGGCGCCGACGCTTGACGTACTCGCGAAATAGCGCAAGAGAGTTCTCGTCCGGCACGTCGTCGAACCGGAGGTAAAGGTCGAGCCGGGAGCATTGCATTGCTTCGGCAAGGAGGAGCTCGGCGTCCAGGCGGGCGGTGTCTACTCCCTTTTCCGCGAAGTCCCGTGCGGTCCAGTCCAGGAGCTCCTTAACGGTCCACATCGAGGTCGGCTCGGGGCACATCTTACTTTACCGTCTCACTCATGACCAGTGTATGCGTCTTACTGCCATACCTGGAGTTGGAGGAGGAACAGGTCGTTCTTCTGGGCGCTGTACTTGGGGTCGTAAAGCGGCAGAGTGGGGTCCTGGCCGGGTTCTCCTTCATCAATGTCCCGGGCCTCCTCTTCCTTGTGGACGTAGTTGCCGGAGAGCTCCACGTTCTCGAAGAGCCGCCAGTTGACTCCAATGGTGGTCCACTTGCTGTCGTCGTAGCGGCTTTGAGGCACCTGGACCCTGTCGGCCAGGTTGGGGTCTATCTCTTCATATCGGGCCCATAAAGACACGTTGTTCAGTATCCGATAGCCTGCGGTTATCTGCCACGACTCCCAGGAGAGGTCGGTGAACTCTCCGGTGTTGTCGAGCTGCATGCGCGGTATCTGGGCCTGGGCGTAATCCGCGTAGACCTCCAGGTTCGAGGTGGTGTAGGACCCGTACAGGTACCATATGGTCAGGTTACGCTTGGCGCCCGACGCATAGCCGGGGTACTCCATTTGAAACTCCTCGCCCCAGTAGGCCATGGACACGGAGAGGCGGTCGTCCGGCTCAAAGGTCATGACCGCGTTCACGGCTTCGGCCACGTTCCGGTCGCCGTTGGCCTGCCCGTCCGGCATCATCCCGTTATACATCCCCAAGTCCAGTTTGACGAGGTAAGGCGGTTCGATGGAAAGGTTAAAGCCGGTCTGCTGCCAGGTGGACAGGTCCCGCGCCGGCGGCCGGTTGTCTTTTGCAAAGAGGTCCGGGGTCATGCGGGAAGCGTTGTTTAAAAGCGGGTACTGAATGAGGTCCAGGCTGGTTACCGGCCGGGGCATGTAGTTGGTGACCGGCGGAATGAAGGTCCCCGCCTTGACCGTGGTCCAGGGGATGGCGTTGGACACGGTGAAGTAGGCTTCCCGGACCCCGATGGTGCCGACCTCGCCGGGGTTGGGAAAGCCGGCCAGGCCTCCCTGGTCGCGCTCCGGGTTGTAGCCCGCCGCGATCTCCAAGTTATAGCTCAGGTGCTCCGAAAGGACGCCGTGAAGACGAAGTCCCACCAGAGAGGTATAAAACTCGTCCCTGCCTTCCCACATGGTGTCCTCGTCCTTTACGGAAAAGGCGTAAACGAACTTGGCGTAGCCGCCCATCTCGAGCGCGCCCGAAGAAGGAGACACCGTCTGTCCGGATACCGGCGCGGAAAATAAAAGAAGACCTGTTAATAAACACCAGCAGTAAAGCCACTTCATTGCCAACCTCCTGAAGGTTACAGCTTATTCTTACAGAGTTGACGTGTCAAGAATTGCTCCGGCGCCGGAGAAAGTTGTATTTGACATCCTTGCCAAACCATTATATTTTTATGGTTTAAGGTCAGGAGGAAAGAGAGTGGTGGTGAGGAGCCGGCGATGCTCTGCCGGCATTTTTATTTTAAGGAGAGAGAATAATGAAAAAAGGAATGAGCGTACTTTTGGCATTGCTTACGGGAGCCTTCATGGTTTTTTCGGTAAGCTGCAAGGACGGCGATTCCGGCTCGGAGACGCGGCCGGGTGAGCAGGGCGATACCGGTAAGGCTTCGGGACTCTCCGGGGTGTCGCCTTCTGAAACGACGCCTTCCTCGGAGGGCTCGTCCGCGCAGAGCGGGGAGGACCCGGTCTGGATCAAGGTGAATGGTGAGCCGGTGCACAAGTCCGAGGTCAAAATGATGCAGTCGCTTCTTGGCATGCAGTTCCCGACGGGCCGGATTCCCGAGGACCAGGTAAAAAGGATCGCGATGATAAACGCGGCCCAGATGGAGCTTTTAAACCAGGCCGCTGCCGAGGAAGACATAGAGGCTGACCCGGAAGAGGTTCAGAAGCAGCTCGACGCCATCAAGCAGCGTCTGCCCGAGGGACAGGGACTGGACCCGGTGTTGCAAGAGATGGGGCTCTCCAAGGCCCAGTTCCGGGACCTGACCAGGTCCCAGCTTGTTCACAGCGAGGTACTGGACCGCAAAACAGAGGTGGAAGAGCCTACCGAGAAAGAGATCAAACAGGAGTACGAAGAGCAGAAGACCCGCTTTAAAGAGCCTCCCCGGGTCAAGGTCAAACAGATCATGCTGAGCGTCTCTCCTACGGCGGGCGAAGAAGAGAAGAAAGAGAAAAAGGACCTGGCCGAGTCCATCCGGAAGAAGATCAAAGAGGGCGCGGATTTTATGAAGCTGGCCAAGGAGCACTCCGACTTCGGCGGCACTGAAGAGGACGTGGTACGGACCATCAAAAAGGGAGTCATGCCGGAGAAGTTCGACCAGGTGGTGTTCAACATGGAAAAAGAAGACTTAAGCCCGGTCATCGAGACGGACATGGGCTATCACATTGTAAAGGTCCTGGAGAAGAAAGAGGAGAGCGCTTCCTCCCTGAAGGATGTCCGGGACAAGATAGTCGAAGTACTTAAGCAAAAGAAAAAACAGGAAGCCATAAACGCATACATGGAAGGGCTCATGGACGCCGCGGACATCGAGTACGTCGAGCCGCTGCCCGAGCAGCAGCAACAGCCCTCCGCTCCCGGCATGCAGCCCCCGGACTCGCAAAAGCAGCAGCCGAGGCAACAGAGAAGGCAACCCCGGCAAAGGCCGGCCCCTCCAACTCCCTGAAGAAAAAACCGGCCCGAACCACTGCCCCCTTTCGCTTTTTGCGGAAGGGGGCTTTTTAGATACCGGCCATTAACAGGGCCGTTCTAATCTGTGAAGTTCCCCCATTTTTTATGACCGGTCAGTCCCTCCATAAGCGTCGCCGGCAATCGGGACATTTGTCTTTGTTTCCAATCGGGGAACATACAACTCTTTGTCAAATGGATTGAACCACTCAGCCACCATGATAGCCCATCCTCGGCCATTGACTGCCCACGACTCGGCCATCCGGATAGCACACACAACTCAGCCATCCGGA
>JAWOBU010000175.1:0-20990 GCA_046484135.1 bacterium | reverse complement strand
CTTGATTATACTCCTTATGCCCAGCGTGCTGCAAAAGGTAGTACATTAAATAGTGACTCTATTGAGGATATTGAGATACTGTTTCCTGATAAAAGCACACGTAAGAAAATAGTTAATGAGTGTAAAAAGGCAGAAGAGGAAAGAGAATATTATAACAAAAAAATATGCGAGAGTTGGAATAAGCAAAATATAATTGTTACCGATTTGCTTCAAACGACGGGTGTTAAATGAAAAACAAACAAAAAAATAAAAAGAATAAACTCTCGCTCTATCCTCTCAAACCAGAGGAAGCATTAAAGGCGTTCATGGAGACTAATTCTGATAAGATACAGTATGTTAAGAAAAAGAAGGGGAAGAAGTAATGAAATTAGATATGTGCTTTGTTAAGTGCATAATTCCGTAAAAATATTGTGTTGCCTTGGCTAATGAACAGGGAGGACGGATAATACTGGGGGTAACGGATAAACAGCCCCGCAAAGTTGTCGGCACCAATGCTTTTATGAACCCCGAAAAGATAAAACAGCAACTATTGGACCGCTTGCATTTACGCATCGAGGTTAAACAGGTTCTACACCCTGAAGGGAGGGTACTTATCTTCGAGGCTCCTTCACGTCCAGTCGGAACTCCAATCCAATACAGGGGCGCCTATTGGATGCGAAGTGTAGAAAGTGTGGTTGCGATGACTCCCGAGCAGCTCAAGATAATTTTCGATGAAGCTGGAGGGCCGGATTACTCCGCCGAGCTTTGTCCGCAGGCGTCAATCGAAGACCTGATACCTGAAGCTATTGAAAAATTCAGAAGCAGATGGATCAGAAAAAGCAAGAATCAGAGTCTTTCTCATCTTTCCACCGAACAGCTTTTAGAAGACGCTGAACTTTTCGTGGACGGACAATTGACCTATGCGGCTCTTATTCTTTTCGGAAAAAGAAGAGCACTTGGCAGATATCTTCCCCAAGCTGAAATAATCTTTGAGTACCGTTCCGGTGAAGCAGCGGGTGCGGCTCAGCAACGGATTGAATATCGGCAGGGCTTCTTTTCCTGTTATGATGACCTCTGGGAAAAAATCAACATGAGAAACGATATCCAGCACTACCAGGAAGGCCTCTTCATGGTGGATATCCCTACCTTCAATGAAGGAGCCATAAGAGAGGCCCTGTTGAATGCAGTCAGCCACCGCGATTACCGCAAGGCAGGTTCCATTTTCATAAAGCAGTATCAGCGAAGAATCGAGATTGTGAGCCCGGGTGGATTCCCGCCGGGTATCACTGTCGATAATATTCTGTAACGCCAGTATCCGCGCAACAGGAGGCTGGCTGAGACTTTTTCCAAGTGCGGTCTGGTGGAAAGGGCAGGACAAGGAGCGGACAGGATGTTCGAAGAATGTCTCAAAGAGGGGAAAGCCCTGCCCAGCTTCCAAGGAACTGACGATCATCAGGTTTCTATCCTGCTCGACGGTCAGGTTCAGGATCCCAGGTTTCTCCGCTTCCTGGAAAAAATTGGCCAACAAAAGCTGGCCTCTTTTACCGCCTATGACCTTATAACCCTGAACCGGGTTTTCAAAGGTGAAAAGCTGTCCGAGACTTTGGAGAAAAGATTACCCCACTTGATGGAATTAGGCTTGATTGAGAAAACGGCAGGGAACAAACCGATTCTATCCCAGCAGTTCCACGCTTTTCTCGGGGAAAAGGGGACCTATACCAGGAAGAAAGGGCTGGACAGAGAGACCAACAAGGCTTTGTTGTTGAAGCACATACAAGATAACTCCCAAGAGGGATGTAAATTTTATGAGTTCAGCCAGGTTCTTAAGGGTCTCTCAAGAAATCAGATCAGGGTATTGATAAGAGAACTAAAGGATGAAGGAAAAATAAAGGTTGAGGGAACCACTAATGCCGCTAGATGGTATATTAATACCGGGGATAATTAGCACTGAATTAGCACCGCCAAAAGAGAGGTTCTAATTGTAACTGTCTGATATTAAATAGTTACTAAATATGGAGTGACAATTATTTTGTTTTTATTGATATAAGCTGAAGCAGAAAGCAATAACCCGCTCTGCGTAAATAATTTGCCCGAAATGAAATTGTTAACCAGCCTACAAGGAAGAGTGTCGTGGCAGAAAGATGATCGCATCCCGGGGATTAAAGAATATCCATTTAAGAATTACATGCTCAACCACGAAAGGAGCACGTGATGGAAAAGAAGAAATTGACAACTGCGTTCTTTATGCTTGCGGCCTGCGTGTTACTTCTCTCGCCGGGATCTACTCTCTCGGCTATGGTTGATTGCTCGGAGCCGGTGGAGACCGAGCAGGGTGCGATCAAGGGCTACGCGGACGCAGACGAAAGCGCCTGCGTCTGGAAAGGCATACCATACGCCGCCCAGCCGGTGGGAGACCTCCGCTTCCGGGCGCCTGAGCCGCCGCCGTCGCACCAGGGCGTGCTCAAGGCCTTCGAGTACGGGCCCGCCTGCCCCCAGGACTCGACCATTTACTCGGGCGGGGACGTCGAGGACTGCGACGAGGCTTGTCTCACCCTGAACATCTGGCGACCGAAGAAGCCCGGCACCTATCCGGTCATGTACTGGATACACGGAGGCGCTTTCAAGCAGGGGTCCGGGACCTACGAGATGTCGGACGGCGCCCGGCTGGCAGCGGAGCAGGAGGTCATTGTTATAACCATGGACTACCGGGTGGGCATCCTCGGTTTCACCGCCCTGCCCGAGCTTGCGGAGGAGGACCCGCACGGCAGCACCGGCAACTACGGCATCCTGGACCAGATACGCGGCCTGAAATGGGTACAAAACAACATCGCCGCGTTTGGCGGAGACCCGGACAACGTGACCGTCTTCGGCCAGTCCGCGGGAGGCATGAGCGTGTGCACCCTGCTGGCCACCCCGCTGGCCGAGGGCTTGTTCCACCGGGCCATTCCCATGAGCGGCTCCTGCAATACAGCCTCCACCCTGGAAGAAGGGTACCAGCAGGGCGAAAAAATTCTCGAGGAAGTAGGATGCGACGGCGCCGCGGACGTGGTGAAGTGCCTGCGGGATAAGCCGCAGGAGGCTTTTGTTCCCAAGGGGCAGAACACCATCCTCACCATGGTCTCCGGCGGCATGGGGTTCGGCCCCCACATGGACGGTTACGTGCTTGCGGACCAGCCGCTCGATTACATAAAAAGAGGCGATTACAACCGGGTGCCGGTGATGGTGGGACACACCCGGGACGAGATCAAGCTCTACACCATGTTCTTTGCCGGCTTGAGCCTTTGGCCCGAGTGGTGGGTGGACCACATCCTGGAGTGGCTCTTGGGCCCCCGCAAGGACGAGGTCATGGCCATGTACTCGTATGACGATTATGACCGGCCGGTGCACCTTCTTTACGCGGTGGCCAACCAGGCGTTCGTGGCCCAGGGCTTTGCCGCGGCAGAGGCTTTGGCCGAGCACTCCCCGGTGTACTTCTACCGGTTTGACTGGGACGACACCCGCTTCCGGAAAAAGATGGGGGCCTTCCACGGCCTGGACGAACCCATGGTGTTCGGGGCCCTCGAGATGGACACTGACCTCGCCAACCTCCTGGCAAACGACCGGGCCATCGAGCTGGGAGAGCCCATGTCCGCGAAGATCATGGCCTATTACGCCAACTTCGCAAAAACCGGCGACCCCAATGGCCCCGGACTGCCCCGCTGGCCGCGCTACACCAGGGAAACCAGAAAAAGACTCTACCTGGACAACAACATCACCGCCAAACCGCTCACCCAAAAGCAGATCGAGAGGTACAGCTACTTCGGCAAGTACGGCATGGACGAGCTGAAAGAGAGTATGGGGGAGGAATGATTAGAACCGGCCAGGACGGGAAAGAGCTCCTGATTTTGTGATCCGAATCTTTACCTGGTGGGCTCCCAGACGGTGTTGCCGGCCTGGTCCACGTATCCTTCCCGGTCTCCGACCCTCATGAGGGCGAGGCCGTAGTGGAACTCGTAGGCTTCGTCAAAGCGGGGCCGGATGATAAACCTTCCCTGGTGGTTTATATACCCCCACTTGCCGTTTATCTGGACGCCTGCCAGGCCCTCGGAAAAATCATAGGCGTCCTGGTAATGAGGCGGGATAACAAACCTGCCCGAGTAATCAATATAGCCGTAACCTTGGTCCGTCTCCACCGCGGCCAGACCTTCCGAGAAGTACCCGCCCGCGCTGTAGCAGGGAGACACGACAAACCCGCCCCTCTTGTCCACGTACCCGTAAAGACCGTCCAGGCACACCGCGGCCAGTCCTTCCGAAAACTCCCGGCCGAAGTCGAACTTGGGCCAGATAGCGAGCTCTCCCTCCCGGTCAACGTAGCCGAACCGCGAGCCCGCCTGCACCGGAGCCAGACCCTCGCTGAAGTCCCCGGCGTAATCGTAGCGCGGCCGGATCACCAGCTCGCCCGACTTGTCAATGTAGCCCTTGCCGCCTCCGAGCTCCACCGGCGCCAGGCCCTCGGAGAAGTTGCCGCAGGTATCGAACTCCGGGCTTATAAAGTACTTGCCCATCTTGTCTATGAAGCCGGCCCTGCCGTCCCGGAAAACCGCGGCCAACCCCTCGGAAAAACCAAGAGCAGTGTCGAACATCACAGGGATTACCACGTCGCCCGCCGCGTTTATGTAGCCGCAGTGAAATCCCTCCATCACCAGGGCCAGCCCCTCGGAGAAGTCCTCGGCATAGTCGAAGCGGGGCTTCACCACCAGGAAACCGCGCCGGTCGATAAAACCCCACTTGCCGCCGGTTGTGACCGGAAACAGCTCCGGAAGCTCTTCAAAAAGATTCATCATCAAGCACCGTAACAAATCATGAAAAAAATCGTCCCTGCTGTCATGTAAATCCCTGTGAACAAGTATAGACGATGTTTCCCGCTCCGTAATATTTTATACTTTCGCGGGGGTCGGGTGTCAAAAAGATTTGCTTTAAAAACCTCCGCCTGACTACTCGTTCAGATAGCCCAGGGCCTTGAGCGCCTTTTTTTCATCCTTGCCTATTTTCATTTCCTTTATCCGGCAGCCAACAAAGCGAGGAACTGCGACATGTAAGGGGAACAGTCGGCCTATCCCGAATTCTTCGCCGTGGAGACAAAGGCATTGTCTCCGGGGAAGCCGGGGCCATGCCGGGCTCGGCGGGTTGTAACCTGAGGGCGGACCGGACCGGAGGGAGATTGTCGGGGAGGGGAAAATGGCGCCCGTGCCTCGTCTGCATGTGTTGAATCCGGAATACGCAGCATTTAGAATTAAAAGCCATGTATGCGCTGATATTGAACGAGCAGGGAGCGAAGGTAACGGAGGTCCCCGAACCTTTGCCCGGGCCTTCGGAGGCATTGGTCCGGGTTTTACTGGCCGGCGTCTGCCAGACCGACATCGAGCTTGCCAGGGGCTACATGGGCTTTTCCGGCATCCCGGGCCACGAGTTCGTGGGAGTGGTAGAGAGCTCCCCTGACCCGGCACTTGCCGGCAAACGGGTTGTAGGCGAGATCAATCTCTACTGCGGCTCGTGCTCCTTCTGCCGCCAGGGTCTTACCAGGCATTGCCCTTACCGGCAGGTGCTGGGCATTCAAAACCGCGACGGCGCGTTCGCAGAGTATCTTGCTTTGCCAATTCACAACCTTCACATGGTTCCCGACAACATGGACGACGAGACCGCGGTGTTCGTGGAGCCGGTTGCCGCGTGTTTCGAGATACTGGAGCAGGTTGACTTCGCTGGCAAAAGGATAGTGGTGGTGGGAGACGGCAAGCTGGGCATACTTTCGGCCCGGGTCCTGGCCGGTTTTGCGGAGAGGGTAGTGCTGGCGGGCAGGCACGAAGAGAAGCTCTCCCTGGTTACCGGAGAGAACATCGAGACCTGCTTCTCTTCCGATCTTGTAGAGAAAACCACGGACCCGGAGGCGAAGTTCGACGTGGCGGTCGAGGTCACCGGCCGGGCCGAGGGATTCAGGACGGCCCTGGACTTAGTGCGTCCCTGCGGGACCATTGTTCAGAAGAGCACGGTGGCCGGCAATATTCCGGTGGACCTCTCCCGGGTGGTGGTTGACGAGATCACGGTAGTGGGGTCCAGGTGCGGTCCTTTCCCACCGGCCTTGCAGGCCCTGTCCGCCGGCCGCGTCAAGGTCAAGGACCTGATTAGCGGTACATACCCCTTGCAGGAGGCCGCTTCCGCTCTCAGCGCGGCCCAACAGCCGGACGCCCTTAAGGTGCTGGTCCGGGTCAGCGGATAAAGACACGAACGAAATGGAGGTCTCGGTAAAAGACGCCCGAACCCGCCGGCGGCCCGGCCCGCGGCGTCTCGTCCTGTTCCGCCTCGCCCGCAACAAGGCTGCCATGACGAGCCTTGTTTTCATTCTTTTTCTCCTGGTGGTCGCTGCAGCGGCGCCGTGGGTGTCTCCTTACAGCTACAAGGAGATGGATCGGGAGAGCAAACTCGAGTCCCCTACTTTCGAGCATCCCATGGGCACCGACTTCCTGGGCCGGGACCTTTTAAGCAGGATGATTTACGGGGCCCGGATATCCTTGTCGGTGGCGGTGGTGTCCACGCTTTTGAGCCTGGTGCTGGGCACGGCCTACGGGGCTTTCTCCGGCTACGTGGGTGGAAAGACGGACAACGTGCTCATGCGGATCGTGGACGTGGTTTACTCCTTTCCTGACCTTTTACTGATCATCCTCATCAATGTGAGCATCAACCGGGAGTGGCTGCAAGGGGTGCTGGAAAGCACGGGGCTGTCCGTGTTGGAAAGATGGCTTAACGCGGACAACCTGGCGCTTCTTCTTGCGCTTTCATTGGTGAGCTGGGTGTACGTTGCCCGGCTCATCCGGGGCGAGGTCCTCCGTCTTCGCGAAGAGACTTATATTGAAGCGGCGCGTTCTTTGGGACTGGGCCACCCGCGCATAGTGCTTCATCATATCCTTCCCAACACCTGGGGGCCTCTGATAGTAACGTTGACCTTCCGCATCCCGGTGGTGATCCTGGCGGAGAGTACCTTGTCTTTTATCGGGCTGGGGATTCAGCCTCCCAAGTCGTCCTGGGGGACCCTGGCCTCGGACGGCTGGACCGCCATGCAGTTTTATCCTCACATCATCTTCTTTCCCAGCCTGGCCATCTTCCTTACCATGCTGGCCTTCAACTTCCTGGGCGACGGCCTCCGGGACGCCATGGCGCCGGAGAGAAGAGGATAAAACCAATATGCCCTCCGGGCCTCTTGTTTCGAGAAGTAAAGCTGGCACGGGAGTTTTGCATGAGTTATTCTTACCGGTCAAGGGGAGTGCCTGTCGAGAATCTTTTTTTATACTTGATTCGAAAATAGTTTACTAATATACTGCCATCTAATCGGTGCTGCCGCCATTGATGCGGGCATATTTTTCGCTTTCGTAAAGGGGAGAGGGGAAAGATATCCGGAGGCCGGTCTATGGCTGAGGTCATCAGTTCGAGGAAGCAGATCATCAACTGACTCCCGGGGAGAGGAGGTTCTATGGCCAAGATACTGGTATACGTGGACGAGGGAGAAAAGGCCAGGACAATGGAGCGCAAGCCGACAGGCCACGGAGTAGACCTTGCCATGGCCAGCAACATGACGGAGCTGGCGGGATTGCTGAAAAGCGACAAAGACTTCGATCTTGTCATCCTGGACAATGTGGACCCCCAAAGCCGGAACGAGATAAAGAGGACCATCGAGAAGATCAAAGAGGTGCCGGTTCTCTTTTTTGATGAAAAGCCGGAGAAAGACCCCGCCGGCCAGGGCAAAGACGCCCCTGTTGAGAGGACAAGGGACCGGCCCAAGGCCGGCAAAGACCGGGAGGGCCGGAAGGCTTTTGCAAAGCAAAGCAAGGCTGACGAGGGTATCGAAGCCGGCCGCCGGTTCATGGACGAGAACTTCTACCGCCAGATGTCCCTGGAGGAGATAGCGTCGGTGGCCGGCATCTCGACCTCTTACTTTTGCCGGAGGTTTAAACAGATGTACTCCTTGACTCCCATCGGCTACTTAAAGGAGCTCCGCATCAAAAGGGCGTGCCACCTTCTGGAGCACACCAACGAGCCGCTGGCCGAAGTAACCGGACAGTCCGGCTTTTTCTCCATACCCTATTTCTGCCGGGAGTTCAAGAAGATCATGGGTATGCCTCCCATCGAGTACAGGAAGAGACATGCCGGCAAAAAGTAAGCGGGGTTTTACAACCGGCGCTGATTAAAGACGCGCTGCTTTCTCCATTCCAGAAAGTCGGAGATCACGTAAAAGGACCCGGTAACCACGATCACGTCGTTTTCCGAAGCAATGCTGTAAGCGAGCTCCACGGCTTCGCCCACCGAGCGCGTCTCGCGGACTTCTCCGGGTATGCCGGCCAGGGCTTCTTGAAAAGGTTGCATGTCCATGGCCTTCTGGGCCCGGGAGCGGGTCAGGACCGCGGCATAAAGCGCAGGCGCAAGCTCCCGGCAGAAGCCTCGCACATCTTTATCTCCACCCAGCCCGAACACGGCTGTCACCTTTTTGCCGGCACAGGTTTCAAGCAGGGTGTCGCGGAGAAAGGCCGCGGAAGAGGCGTTGTGGGCCCCGTCCAGGATAAGGTCCGGCCTCTCCGATACCCGCTGGAACCGGCCGGGCCACTGCAACGAGGACAGCCCTTCCCGCACGGCGCTCTCGGCAACGGAAAGTCCGGGCAACAGGTCCAGCACCAGGACGGCGGTGGCCGCGTTCATGGCCTGGTGCGCGCCCGCCAGCGAAAGATCGAGGCCGGCAAGCCTTCTCCGACCCGAAAGCTCCATGGTCTGGCCGGAAAGGCCTTGCTTTTCGGTCTTCCAATCATACTCGTCCTCGACCAGGTACAAAGGAGCTTTGACGTCGGCCGCCCGGGAAGAGAAAACCTCCAGGGCCTCCGCGGGCTGAGGCGCTATGACCGCGGGCCTGCCTTCTTTTATGATCATGGACTTTTCCGTTGCTATCTCGGTCAAGGTATCTCCCAGTATGTCGGTATGGTCCATGCTCACGGGGGTGAGCACGGAAATGAGCGGGAGGCACACGTTGGTTGCGTCGTAACGGCCGCCCAGCCCGGCCTCGACTACGGCAAGGTCCACCTCTGCGTCGGCGAACACGGCAAAGGCGAGCGCGGTCAGTATCTCGAAGTAGGTCAGAAAGCCGAGGCCCGGCGTTTGATGGACCCGGTCCACCGCGGGTTCCATTCTTTCCACCCACTTTGTTACCGCTTCTTCATTCACCCATTCGCCGTTTACCCTGATCCTTTCCCGGAAGCTTTCCAGGTGCGGCGAGGTGAACAAACCGGTTTTGTAGCCCGCTTTGCGGGCCATGCTCTCTATCATGGCCGCGGTGGACCCCTTGCCCTTGCTGCCCGCGATGTGGACCACCGGCAAGGACCGTTCGGGCGAGCCCAGCTCAGCCAGGACAGCCGAGACCCGCTCCAGGTTCATGGCCCAGCCGTCATACGGGTATCTAAGGGCCCGCTCATAGTTGGTGAACCATTCCAGGTACTTTATGGCTTCGGCATAATCCATGTGTCTTTACACTTTCATCCAAACTGAATTCTATTGTCCGGAGCTTCTTGCAAAAAGAGCGGGAATTCAGAGCCGGAAGCCGCGGTTCGCGATAAGCTCGCGATACCACAGGGCGCTCTTTTTAGGCGTGCGTTCCAGGGTGTCGAAGTCGGTACGGCAGACTCCGAAGCGCTTGGTGAAGCCCTCCGACCACTCGAAGTTGTCCATCAGGGACCAGGCAAAGTAGCCCTTTACCTTTACCCCTTTGTCCATGGCCCGGGCCACCTCGTAGAGGTAAGAGGACAGGTAATCTATCCGGTCCTTGTCGTCCACCACGCCGTTTACCGGCCGTTCCGCTTCCGCGCTCCCGTTCTCGGTAATGTAGACCTCCGGGTCTCCCCATTCATCTTTGAAGCGCATAAGGGATTCGAACATGGAAGGCGGATAGACCTCCCAGCCGAAGTCGGTGTAGCGGGAGCCGGGGACACGATGGCCGAAGTCTATCCTGCTTTCCAGAAGCGGGGTGTCCGGGTCATGGCAGGCGAAGAGCCGGGTGTAGAGGTTCAGTCCCGCAAAGTCCAGGGGCTTGTAAATCACTTCCATGTCCCCTTCCTCGACGGGCAGGTCAAGCGGAGAGAAAAGATCGAGCATGTCCTGGGGATACCTTCCCAGAAGCACGGGCTCTGCGTACCAGCGGTTCAAGAACCCGTCCATTATCCGCGCCGCTTCCACGTCTTTGTCCGAGTCGGTGGACGGATGCACCGGCGGAAGCTGGAGCACGGTGCCTATGCGGGCCATATCGCTCTCGTCGCGGATGGCTTCCACTGCGCGGCCGTGCGCGAGGTTTATAAAGTGAGAGGCCCGGAAGTACTGGCCGGGGTCGTTGATCCCGGGGGCGTGCTGTCCGAGCAGGTAGCCCAGGGTGGAAAATATCTGTGGCTCGTTCAGGGTGATCCAGTGCTGGACGCGGTCGGCAAGGTTTCGGGCCATGAGGTTGGCGTAGTCCGCGAACCATCCGGCGATGTCGCGGGATGACCATCCTCCTTTTTCCTGGAGCGCCTGAGGCAGGTCCCAGTGGTATAGGGTTACAAACGGCTGAATCCCGGCATCAAGCAGTGCGTCCACAAGCCGGGAGTAAAAATCCAGCCCCGCGGTATTTGGCCTTCCCTGTCCTTTGGGAAGCACGCGGGGCCAGGAGATGGAGAAGCGGTACGCCTCATGTCCCAGCTCTTTCATCAGGTCCACGTCCCGTTGGTAGCGGTAGTAGTGGTCGCAGGCCAGGTCGCCGGTGGTCCCGTCTTTTATCTTGCCGGGTATGTGGCTGAAGCGGTCCCAGATGGACTCGCCCTTGCCGTCCCGGTCGTGGGCCCCTTCGATCTGGTAAGATGAGGTTGCTGCGCCGAACAAAAAGTCGGAAGGGAAAGACACGTCCATTGCAACTATCCTTACTTAACGGACGGTGGCGACGTAATGCGCTTTTATATCGCGACTGAAGTCGCTCGCACGTACAGGTTTCTATCCGCGGGAGGAAAAAGCGTCGTTATCGGCTACTACGCTTCTCCGCTTGCTGCGTCGCGGGCGAAGTTCCTGCCCGCGGTGGAGTCGGGTCCGAAGAAGTCCGCGCCTATCTCGTCGGCGAACTCCTGTCGGACGGGCGCGCCGCCTATCATTATTTTGACCTGGTCGCGGAGCCCCGCGTCCTTTATGGCCTGGATGGTATCTCGCATGGCGGTCATGGTGGTGGTAAGCAGAGCGGATAGCCCCACCACCTGGGGCTTGTTCTCCTTGATGCTTTCCACGAACTTCTCGGGAGGCACGTCGGTGCCGAGGTCCACCACCTCGAAGCCGGCGCCCTCCAGCGCCATGATGACCAGGTTCTTGCCGATGTCATGGAGGTCTCCCTTTACCGTGCCCATGACCACCCGGCCGATGGGCTCGATGCCCGCGTCCACCAGCTTGGGCTTGATTACGTTGAGCCCCTGCTGCATGGCACGGGCCGCCACCAGCATCTCGGGCACAAAGAACTCGCCCTTCTGAAACAGGTCGCCCACCTCGTCCATGGCCGGGATCAGGCCCTGCTTCATGATGGCTTCCGGGTTCTCGCCGTTGTCAATCATCTCCTGCACCTTGTTGGCGGTCCCGCCCGCGTCTCCGGACTTAACCAGCTCTTTCAAGTCTTCCATGTTTTCCTCCTCCCAAAGTTTGCACGGCTGTCTGTCTGAAAATTAATATCATATTCGGAACCCGAAGTCACTTAAAAAATCCGGCCGCTTAAACTCCGCTCCCTTACTCCTCTATCTTGGGGGGCTTCCGGGCCTTGAGCTTCATGAGCTCCTGCCAGGTGTCGCGCTCCAGGAAGCTCCCTGCCACGTTGTCCTCCATCTCCAGGAAGCGTTTGTACGGCACGGCAAATGTCAACAGGTCCTCTTTCAACTGTCGCTTTATGGCCAGCCGGGCGGAAAGGTCGGTAAGCCCGGCCACTGCGCGGGGGTTGTCCGACCTGGCCTCCTTGAACGGATACAGGGCAATGGTCTGGCATCCCGCGGCATAAGGGATGTACACGTTTTCGTTGTGCTCCTTATCGTAGTTGGCCAGGACCACCAGTGCGGAGAACTGGTCGGGATCGGCCAGGAAAACCACGACCTCGGGGGTTTCGGACTCGGGGTCCACGTTCCGGAGCGGCTTGAAGACAACGTACTCCGCAGGCACATCGGTTATGGGGAGGCACTCGATAAAACTCTTGACCAGCTTGGGGGACTTTATGTACCTTTCTCCGTACAGAAAGTCCTCGTAGGCCTGCTCGCGCATATAGGGCTTTACCTGGTCGGCTATCTCTTTGCCTTTTTCCCATTCCTGGTTGCCGGATGACAGGAAGTAACAGAAGCAGTCTTCGCCGCCGGGAAAATTCTTATACTGGTTGCCAAAACCAAGACCGACTCCTCCGCCCATGCAGCCGAAGGTCTTCCGGTCGAAGGCGGCCTCTTTGCCGCGGGCGGCCGCGGCCAGCATGAACATGACACAGCCCCATTTGTCCTGTTTGAACTGCTTGGCATCTTCCGGCTTCTCGTCGGAAAGGAGAATGGCCACCGGCTCATAACCTAAAACAATCGCGTCCGCGATCTTGCTTTTCATTTTTGGCTCCTTGCAAGAATTTGTGGGTCAACGTATTTAAAAGTGGGTTACTGAACAATGTACTTGAGCGAGACAGAATTTGTGTTGCTCCTTATAAAGGTTTTTTGCGTTTTCCGCATTCTCGGCTGCCAGCGGGGAGAGGCCGGGCCAGTTCCGGCCTTTTCCCTGTTCCCCGCTGGAAGCCCTGAAAGCGATAAACGCATCTTTTTCTATCCACCCACACTAAAATACGTTGAACCGAATTTGTGGAATATAAGCTGACTCCATCCCACATCCTTGGATTTTTTCAGGCATTACTCCGGTGGCCCATGGCGGTAAAAGACGTGGCTCCCGGCTTTTACATCACCAGGGGCCACCGGCGTCTCGTCAAACTTCAAATAACGCATATGGTGCGAGCGACTGATACCGCGGTTCCCTTCGCTCGCGCGGAAAGTATTTCGCAAAGCAAAAGCATCTTAGGCTTTCATCCGTAACAATGTCAACACCCATGGGCCACCGGAGCCATGCCTCCAAAATCCCAGGGGGTTCGGGGGACTGGTCCTCCGAAGCGGCGCTTTTTATGAATTGTAATTCCTTAATTGAACAAACCATTGTCACTAACCGAAATTGTCAAAGCAATGTATTGCTGATAAGTCCATTTCACCCACAGACTTTCATCAGGAGCCTCATTTTTTAGACCTCCTTAAAGAAGGATTCTATCAGCCCCGGACCCTGCCGCGAAATATGGACGCTATCATGGCCAGGAAGCTGAGAGCGCAGAAAATGGTAAAAGCTACCTGGACGCTCGTGATAAACTCCGGATGGCTTTCCGGGGATATCCGGACCCTTCCGATTATGATAGCAAACAACATAGTGGCCACACCCATGCTGGTCATCTGCCCCAGGACCCGCATGGTCCCCATAGTACCGGAGGCGATGCCGTACTGTCTCTTCTGGACCGAGCTCATGATGGCGTTGTTGTTGGGAGAGGAGAAAAACGCGTAGCCCAAACCCACCACCAGGAGCGCGCCAATGATATGAACGATTGATACGTCCGGCCCGATAAAGGTCAAAAGAAAGATGCCCAGGGTGATGCAGGCCATGCCGATGGTACAGACCAGCCGGGGCTCGACCCGGTCGGAGAGCTTGCCTGCAAAGGGAGACAGGGACGCCATGACCACCGGCTGGGCCACCAGGATCGCCCCCGCGGTCATGGCGCCGAATCCCTTGACGTGCTGGAGGAACAGGCTCAAGAGGAACGGCACGCCAAAGGTCGAGGTGTACTGGAGCAGGGCGGCCAGGTTGGAAAACGCGAACAGTCGGTTGGTCTTGAACAGGGACACCTCGAACACGGGGTCTTTCACCCGGCTTTCAAAAAGCACGAACATCACCATGCCCAGGAGCCCCGCTCCTATAAGGGCGGCGCTGAAGAGGTCCGGCAGGTAGGAGATGCCGACCATTACCGAGGTGATGGAGGCCGCGTAAATGGCGGTACCGGCGAAATCGAATTTCTCTCCGCCTGCATGGGCCCATTCCTGTTTGAACTTCCCGAGCACCATGAAAAGCACGGTGAGGCTCAAAGGCACGGTAAACAAAAACACGCTGCGCCAGCTCAGAAACTGGGTAAGGACCCCTCCGAGGAAAGGGCCGGTGGCTAGGCCGGTGTAGACCGCTGCGACGTTTATGCCGAGCACCTTTCCCCGCTCCTCCGCCGGGAAAACCGTGGTGAGGATGGAGATGGCGTTGGCGTAGATCATGGCCGTGCCTGCGCCCTGCATGGCCCGGGCCGCGATCAGCATGTACTCGGAGAAAGAAAGACCCGCGGTTACCGAGCCCAGGGTAAAGACTCCGGCGCCCGCGGCAAAGACCCTTCTTCTACCGAAGATGTCCGAGACCCTGCCGAAGGGGACCAGGCAGATGGCCGCGGCCAGGAGAAAGGCGGTGGGTATCCAGCTTACCACCACAGCGTGAATCTGGAACTCCTTTTCAATGGCCGGCAGCGCGATATTGGTGGCCGAGCCCAGAAAAGGCGTGACATATGAAGCGAGCGCCGCGGTAAGTAGCGCGGTTCTTCTAAGCCCTTTATCTTCACTTCCGCTCATGCAAAAACTTCCTTAAAAAAGTATAACATTATACCGTCCGCCGGCATGATTATGAGGATAGCCGAAGCCGGGCTTGTGATAAAACGACATGGTGTGGTAAGATTGGCTCGATTCGACTCGAAGGAGGTGTGGCATGGATGTTATACAGGCCTTGGACGACGGCCGCTGGCTTCAGCTTATCTACCAGTATACCATCGGCGGTCTGTTTTTCTTCATCACTCTCTACCTTTGCTTCCGGCCGGGGGCTGCCGATATCAAAAATCCCTATGACCGCCGGATGTTCATTTTCCTTCTCGCGGGCTTTGCCGGGTATCTGACCGTTCACGCGGTCTGGGTTTACTTTGCCAAATAGGTCCTGGAGAACATTATGGATTTCAATGTAGAACAGCCTCTTAACATGACCGTGGTCTACGTGGTCATCGTTCTTTACTTTGTCATAGTGCTCGGGTTCGGCGGCATCTTCGGAAGGTTTACCAAGACCACCCGCGACTTCTTCGTGTCCGGCCAGCGCTTCTCCTGGTGGCTCATCGCCTTCTCCTGCGTGGCCACCGTGGTGGGGAGCTACTCCTTTATCAAGTACTCGGCCGCCGGCTATCGCTACGGCATGAGCTCGACCATGACCTACATGAACGACTGGTTTTTGATCCCGCTTTTCGTCTTGGGCTGGATGCCGCTTATCTATTACTCGCGGGTGACCTCTATACCCGAGTACCTGCAAAAGAGGTTCGACACCCGCACCCGCGTCGCGGCCGTGGTCTTCATCATGCTCTACATGATCGGCTACATCGGCATCAACCTGTATACACTGGGAGTGGCCATGAACGCTATCGCGCCTTTGCACAGCTTCCTGGCCGGGTTCGTGCCAGAGGCCCAGCACATGCAGGGAGAATGGATAGCGTCGTCGCCCGCTATTACCGTGCTGGCGGGCACGGTTCCCAAAAGCGCGGTGATCCAGGGCGCGGGCAACATGCCGGACATAACACTAATGGCCGGTCTTATGCCGGAAGGTTTCTACTCCCAGGGTGTGTCCAACCTGACCTACCTGTCCCGGTTCTCCTGGGCATTGATCATCGCCATTATCGCCGCGGTGTACGTAACCTTTGGCGGACAGACCGCGGTGATTATGACCGACCTTTTACAGGGCGTGCTCCTTCTTATCGCCGGCCTGGCCCTTTTCGCGATCGGCATCCACTTCCTCGGTGTCGAGGTCGAGGGAATGTCCGGCTTGGCCGCTTTCTGGAAAGGGCTGGCCACCGGCGAGGGGCACCAGTACCCGTTCTCCGGGTTCGCCCATCCCAACAAGTTTCCAATGACCGGTATCTTCTGGCAGGACTTCTTCGGCTCTTCCATGTTCTTCTACTTCGCGAACCAGGGCCTCATCATGCGGTTTTTGGCGGTCAAGAGCGTGAACGAGGGCAGGAAGGCC
This sequence comes from bacterium, assembly GCA_046484135.1. Taxonomy (GTDB): domain Bacteria; phylum RBG-13-61-14; class RBG-13-61-14; order RBG-13-61-14; family DATKZS01; genus CAYQTK01. The sequence continues at coordinate 4,862 of JAWOBU010000175.1, read as the reverse complement.
ATCACCGCGGTGGTGCTGATACTCATGCCGCTGGCTGCCATTGCCGTGGCCAATGCCGGCTGGCTGGGCCGGGCCATGGACACCTTCGGCATCCTGGGCAACGTCGAGGACGCAAACGACATCTTCGTGATCGTCTCAAGCCTTATAATCAAGAACCCCGTCATCTTCGGGCTTATCCTGGCCGCGCTTACCGCGGCGCTCATGTCCACAGTGGACACCCTGATAAACGCAGTGTCAGCCATCGCAATCACCGACGTCTGGAAGCCCTTTGTCATGCCCGGCCGGTCGGACAAACATTACCTGCGTATGGCCCGGGTGGCCTCGGTGGTCTTCGCCATGGGAGGGCTTGCACTGGTGCCCATCTACATGCGGTTCAAATCCATATACGTGGCCCACGGCACCTTTACCGCGGCCATCAGTCCGCCCATCATAGTGGTGATCGTCTTTGCGGTGCTATGGAAGCGGTTCTCCCCCCGGGCGGCATTCCTGACCCTGGTAGTGGGGGGCGTGCTCATGTTCGGCAGTCTCATGTTCCCGGACACGATCAAGCCGCTCGCCTACATCCACGGCATGGACCCCGGCACCGGCTACAACTACATGCGGGCGCTCTACGGATTCATGCTGTGCTCGGCGCTCGCGGTGGTCTGCTCGTTCATCTGGCCCACCCGGGACCCGGAGTCCATCAATGGTTTCTGGGTGGGCACGGTCCAGGCCGCCAAGTTCATGTTCAAAGGCAGGGAGCCGAACGAGGAGCCGGGTAAGAAGGTCCGGCTGACCCTGGAGGCGGGCGAGGAGGTCATGGAGGACGACTCGGGGGCGCTGGTAGCCGCCCTGGTCCAGGTTTCCGGCGCGGATGCGGAAACGCTGAAAGCGAAGGACGGCGACCTGGTTTACGTTTGCGACAAGAGGTGGTGGCTGGGCGGCATCCGTTCTTTGCACGGGCGGCTTTCCATCACCGACCGGGACGAGGGCACTATATTGATTCCCAAGGACTACATTGACTACGGCCGGCTCCGGATCGGGGAAGAGGTGGTGGTGGAGAAGATCATCTGAGCCTCTTACAAAATTTATGATGCTGGTGGTGGAAACGAGGGGGAGCTCGCGATTTGTCCGGCCGGCCCACACAACAAGTTGTGTGGGCTATCATGAATGCAAAGGTACTAAAAAACCGCGAGAACCGGAAAGCTTTTAAAGCGGGAGCGATGGAAAGCGCAAACTGAAATCATTTCCCCTCTATCTTTCGTTTCCGCGTGATAGAGCCGTATAGTTGTAAATGAAAAAGAGACTCAAGCCGCGTGTTTTTGCCTGCCTGGTTTTTTTCCTTCTCATCCAGGCCGCGGGCGGCCTGCCCGAGGACACCGGGGTTACTTACCGCAAGACCCAGTACCTCTCCAGCCTTCCGCCCGACCTGGAGGGCTCCTTCGGAGCGGTGGCCCGGCTTTCAACCAACCGGCCTCTCCGGATCACTCATATCGAACACAACCTCGATAGAGTGAACAACCGGCACGACTGCGCCGACTTCAGAATGGCCGGCTTCCTGCGGCTCATGTACCTTCATAACGACAACCCCGCCCTGAAGCCGGAAGTTAAAAAAGCGGTGATCAGCGCCATCCTCGACTTCAAGTACTGGATAGACGAGCCGGGCCGCGACAGCATGTGCTACTGGTCGGAGAACCACCAGGTGCTGTTCCACTCCGCCGAGTACCTGGCCGGGTCCCTGTTCCCGGACCGGGTGTTTTCCAATACCGGCATGACCGGCAGAGAACACCGGGAAAAGGGACGCCGGCTGCTCATGCGCTGGTTCTCCTGGCGGGAGCGGTTCGGGTTTTCCGAGTGGCTGTCGAACTCCTACTACGACGAGGACTTCTACGCGCTTTTGAACCTCAATGACTTTGCGCCGGAGCCGGACATAAGAAAGCGGGCCCGCATGATCCTCCACCAGCTCGCGCTCAACATGGCGCTCAACTCCTATAAAGGACAGATGAGCTCGACCCATGGAAGGACCTATGAAAGTACCATACTTCACGCATCCGGCGACGATCTCAAACAGGTCATGTACATCCTTTTCGGAAACCGCAAGTACACCGGCGACCTGGCCGAACTCGACAGCGCGGCAGTGGCTCTGGCAACCTCGGACTACGAAGCGCCCGACGCCATCCATTGTATCGCCGGCGATGACCGGACCATGGAGAACTACCAGACCCACGGCCTCCATATCTCCGAGGCCCCCGACCACGGCATCTCTTATCACGACCCCGACTCGCTCATGTACTTCTGGGGAATGGGCATGTACTCCCATCCCAAGGTAATGGACCTGACCGCCAAGATGTGGGAAGAGTGGAACCTCTGGGACAACACCTTCTTTATGGGACTGCCCAGCTCAGTTGTGTGGCTGTCCGAGCGGGCCGAGCTCGAGCCCGTCATGAACAAGCTGAACATAGCCTCGGAAGGGGCCTTCCTGCACGGGGCCAACACCTATACCTACCGCACCAAAAACTACATGCTCTCGAGCGTGCTCGATCAGCGGCCCGGAAAGATAGGCGCCCAGAACCTGTTCTGGAAGGCGACCCTCGGACACGACGCTTATATCTTCACCACCTTTCCCGGCAAGGTCCCGGGAGGCTCGCCGGGCAGATGGACCGGAAGCGCATCCAATCCACGGGTGGCCCAGCATAAAAACGTGCTGGTCGCGCTCTACAATGCGCCATTGCAGCTTGCCATAGGCGAGCTCTACCGGGCGGGCTACTCCCATGCCTGGCTCCCGCGTGAGTCCTTTGACGAGGTCGAACAAGAAGGCGGTTGGACCTTTGCACGGAAAGGCGACTCCTATGCCGCGCTCTACTCGGCAAGACCGACTTTTTACAACCGGCTTGGAGAATATGCCGACAGCGAGCTCATAGCGCCGGGCCTCGAGAACGCCTGGATTTGCGAGCTCGGGAGCGCGGAGGAAAATGGAAGCTTCAAGTCGTTCCGGGAAGAGATACTTAAGGCTCCTCTGAAGGTCAAGGGTTTGCAAGTCGAGTACGATTCTCCAAGCCGGGGAATGATCGAGTTCGGCTGGCAAGGCCCCTTCCGGGTTCGCGGCAGAACGGTTCCGCTCCGGCGCGAGTTCCGCTATCATAATCCATATCTCGAGGTCCCGCGTTTTTCCCTGAAGTGGAGCATCCAATGCAGGGAGCATGAACTCGTGCTCGATTATGATAAGCACACTGTAAAAAAGATGGTAAAGAGTAAGTGATTTGTCATAGGAAAAATTACAGTAGCTGTTCGAGTGTTATCCATCGCGGCTGAAGTCGCTCGCATCAGTGATATCAGGGGAAGTAAAAGGGAGGCTTATTAATGGAAGAGTTTTTCACGATGTCGGTAAAACAGATGGCGGCCAAGGTGCGGGAGGGTTCCGTGTCTTCGACGGACCTGGTCGAGTCTCATATCAAACGGATCGAAGAGGTGAACCCTTACCTTAACGCGGTGATATCGAACCGTTTTGACGAGGCCCGGCAGGAGGCCCGGGAGGCGGACGAGAAAGCAAAGTCTGGTGGAGAGCTTCCTCCTTTGCACGGTGTTCCTTGCACCATAAAGGACGCGCTTTCCGTAAAGGACATGCCTTTTGTGGGAGGGGTGTGGTCGCGCCGGAACCGGGTGGGCGAGTTTGACGCTACGGTGGTCGAGCGCGTCCGGAAGGCTGGAGCCATCATCCTGGGCAAGACCAATGTTCCGGAGGCCTCGATGTGGTGCGAGACCTACAACACGGTCTTTGGGAGGACGAACAACCCGCACGACACGTCCCGCACCTGCGGCGGCTCTTCCGGCGGAGAAGGCGCCATAGTGGGAGCGGGGGCTTCTCCCTTCGGCCTGGGCGCCGACATCGGCGGGTCCATCCGCTACCCGTCCGCTTTTTGCGGGGTCCCCGGACACAAGCACACCGCCACCTTGGTGCCCGGCACCGGCCACTGGCCGTCGGCGGAGGGCGAGCTGGCCCGCTACAACACCTACGGGCCCATCTGCCGGAAGGTGGAGGACCTGGCATACATCATGCCCTTGCTCATCGGCCCGGACGGAAAGGACCCGGTTACGGTGGAGACGGAATGGACAGCGCCGGAGAGCGTGGACCTGAAGTCAATCAAGGCCTTCTTCTTCGACTACAACGGCGAGTCCCGGCCGAACCCGGAGGTCAGGCGGGCGGTAAGCATGGCCGCGGGCGCGCTGGCCGCTACGGGTGTTTCGGTCGAGCACTGGCGTCCGGAAGGCATGGAGGACAGCCTGGAAATCTGGCAGGCGGGCATGGCCCAGAACCCGGACCCGCTGGCCAAAAGCCTGGGAGACGGAGAGCCGGTGCCGCTTGGCAAAGAGCTTTTGAAGTTTATAGCTCGGCAATCCAAGCTGACTCTGCCGGGTCTGGGGGCCGCGCTTATCGAGAAGCCGGGCCAGCTTTTGAAAAAGCGAAACCAGAAGCTCCTCGGGGAGGCCGACCGCATGAGGGAGATGATCGAGGAGAAGCTCGGGGAGAACGGGGTCCTGATCTGCCCGGTGTTTCCAGTGCCCGCTCCCCGGCACACCCGCATCTGGCTAAATTTCCCCGGCATCGGCTACTCGGGTGTTATCAACATCCTGGGCTTTCCGGCCACCATCATTCCCATATACCACCGACCGGACGGCGTGCCGGTATCCGTGCAGGTGGTCTCCCGCCGGTTCGGCGACCACTTGACCCTGGCCGCGGCAAAGAAGCTGGAGGAGGTCTTTGGCGGGTGGAGGTGTCCGGGCAAGATAAAATAACGGCTTTCTTCGCGGCTAAAGCCGCACGTACTTGTTGCAGCTTCTGTGGAGTGGACATGAGGCCCGAGGGGAAATAATTTCATTGAGGT
>JAWOBU010000051.1:0-22435 GCA_046484135.1 bacterium | reverse complement strand
GTGGTCTTTGCATAGTCCGCTCCCGCCTTCTTGGACATAAGGAAGGTCACGACAAACATGACCACGAAGTAAATGAGAAGCGGGATGGCGATACGGACCACGTCCAGCGGGATCTTCACGATGAACTCGCCTTTCAGCGAGAACATGACCACAATGGTAAAAAGCAGGGCTATCAATGTGATCGGGCTTATCTTCGGTATGAACTTTTCGTGGTACCACTCTTTGCTTTTGAGCTTCAAAAGCGTAAACCGGGTTATGATGCCGGCGATAAACGGTATGCCCAGATAGATGAACACGCTCTTTGCTATCTTTATCATGGTTATGTCAACCACATTTCCGGAAAGCCCGAACAGCGGCGGCAGCACGGTTATGAAAACCCAGGCGTAAAGCGAGTAGAAGAGCACCTGGAACACGGAGTTGAAGGCCACCAGCCCGGCCGCGTACTCCGGGTCCCCCTCGGCAAGGTCGTTCCAGACTATGACCATGGCGATACAGCGGGCCAGGCCGATCATGATAAGGCCCACCATGTACCCCGGGTAAGAAGGCAAAAAGATAATGGCCAGAAAGAACATGAGCACCGGGCCGATCACCCAGTTCTGCACCAGGGAGAGCCCCAGTATTTTGTAGTTCCGAAAGACCTTGCCGAGCTCCTCGTAGCGGACCTTGGCCAGCGGTGGATACATCATGAGGATAAGACCGATGGCGATGGGGATATTGGTGGTCCCTACGCTCAAGCGGCCCCAGAAGGCCTCCACACTCTGCTCGTCGCTAAACACTCCGGCGGCATAGCCGGTCAACACTCCCGCGGCCATGGCCAGGAATATCCAGAGAGTGAGGAACCGATCCAGCACGGAGAGCTTTTTACTCGTCGGTCTCCCCGGTTGTGATGACGCAGGCATTTCTACTTCCTTTACCTCCCAAACTATCAGTTCACACGTGCGAGCGGCGTGAGCCGCGAAGAACGCCTCTTGTGTAAAGTTACGTTTGTAACATTACGTTTGTATGAATCAATAATTCGCACTCCTTCTTTTAAACCCGATAGCTTTCCCTCACGTAATTATTGTGAGGTTGTAGCTGCCAATGCCATTCAAATATTCTGAATCTCCAGACCCAAGACCTGGAGAATGGAAAGCATGAGGCCGCTGCCGGCCAGGCAGCCCGCCATCTTGCCGCCGGCGCTGCCGAGCGCAGTGCGCGCCTCCTCTATCCCCCTGGACCGGAGCCACTCGGCAATGCCGCCCTCGAAAAAACCGGCGATGGCGTCGGTGATCGCGTCCGCAACCACTCCTCCGACAATGGCTCCCAGCACTCCATATCCCAGAGCGCCTATTACAGCGCCGAGAGTTAACAGGCCGGTGTCTATTGATCCGAAAGTAGAATCGGGGATTAGCGAAGTCAGCGGTATCTTGTTAAACCTGGCCACCAATATCGGAATGGCCGCCATGCCCAATACGGCCGGCCCGAAGAGGCCCGACTCGTCGAGAATGAAGTAAGTAAGAACAACCAGTATTGCCGAAACAGCCACGACCCATAGAAGCTCGATTGCTTTATTACCCATAACCTTTCCTCGCCTGCAAGAGATTATTTTGATTTTTTGGACCTCAGAAGCCGGGCGACCTCGGTGCGCTCGTCAGCTATACAGCATACCCCCTCGTCCAGGCAGCCCAGCATGGACAGCAGGCAGGGAAGCTTGACCGAGTAGTAAACATGAAGCCCCTCCTTGCGGGTCGCCAGCAATCCGGCTTGCCGCATCACCGCCAGGTGCCGGGAGGTGTTGGCCTCCTTCTGGCCCAAAAGCTCCACCAGCTCACCCACCGTTTTCTCGCCTTCCGCAAGCGACTCGAACATGGTGATCCGGTAAGGGTGGGCCAGCGCCTTTAATATCTCCGCTTTCTGGGAAGCTGTCTTGGTCCATGCCTTTTGTTCATTCTTCTCTTTCCGTTTCATCGAGCACCTCTTGACTAGTTTACTAATTAGTAATTTAGTATAAAATTTTGTCTTGTCAAGCGGGTAAAGAATCAAACCACCCAAAATCGAAACCAAGATTTGCGAGGATTTTGCAAAACTCGGGAAATCGCTCTTTTGCAGGGCAAGAACACAGGTGGTATCTTTAAAGACCATGAAACGAAAGAAAGCGGCAAATAAAGTTTCTTGCCTTTTAATTCTGGTCCTCCTGGCGGGACTGGTTTTCGGCTGTCCCTTGAAAAAGGAGCCGGAGGAGACGGCAGCCGAACCTCCGCCCTTGGACGGCGAGTCCCTGGTCAAGAAGGCAGAAGAGGAGGGCTCCGCCCTCAAACATTTGGACGCCAAGTTGAAAGCGACTCTCAAGGGCGGAAGCGCCCCCTACCAGGGCAGGTTCTTCGGCAGTATCCTGATGGAGCGCGGCGACACCGAAGGTGTAAACCTTCTGCTCCAGGTCTACAACATGGCGGGCGTGCCGGTGCTCGAACTGGTCTCGAAGGGACGGCGCGTCCAGGTGTTCTCGCCTCTTAACGATACCGTGTTCGTGAACTTCACCAGGTTCGCTTCCGGCGACAAGATGGACGAGTTCCCGTCGTCCTCTTTCAGCGAGGTCTCTTTGCCGCTCGAGGTACTGATCGAGCAGATCGGCCTGATCATGGGAAAAGGGTTTTCCCAGGATTATCGCTATAAGCTCACCGAACGGGATGACTACTATCAGCTTACCGAATGGGACGGAGACGTGCGCAGGCGCGAGATAGAGTATAACCGGCCGGGCCTCTCCCTCCGCCGGGTCCGGTCCTACCGAGGGGGAATTCTTCTCGGCTCCATGAAATGCTCGAAACACGTAAACGGTCCCGGCCCTTTACAGGTGCCCTCCCGCGTCGTCCTTTCGCAGGATGAAATGGAGCTTACGCTCGAGCTGTCCAAGCTCCGCTTCAACAAGGAAGTGAAAGGCGAAAACGTGTCCTTCCGCGATCCGCAGGACGCGCGGGTCATACTCCTTACCCCGCCGGTGCCTTGATACAGTATTTGCTTTTCAGAGACCGGCAATCCCCATGCAGATGACAAAGCCCGGACCTTTAGTTAAAATAAAATAATGGTGTCTTTTAGAAAGCTTTTAAACCATGTAAGCGTGCCGGGCCGGTATCTTCCACTGGAGCTTTTTTCCCGGAACAAGGACCCCCGGGATGCTGCCGTTCGTATAGTGCTCGCTTTTCCGGACACTTACGAAGTGGGAATGAGTCACCTCGGGGTGTCGGTTCTCTACGGGCTTTTGAACGACCGGCCGGAGGTGGCCTGTGACCGGGCCTATGCGCCCTGGCCGGACATGGAAGAGGAACTCCGAAAAGAGAATCTCCCCCTTTGCTCCCATGAAAACCACAAGCCGTTACGGGAGTTCGATATCATCGGCTTCTCCCTGACATACGAGCTGTGTTACACCAACGTGCTCTACATGCTGGACCTCGCCGACATCCCGCTTTTCGCGTCCGAGCGGAAAGAGGGGGATTGGCCTCTCATCCTGGGCGGCGGGCCGTGCGTTTCGAACCCGGAGCCGGTGGCGCCCTTTTTCGACGCCTTCCTGTTCGGCGAGGGGGAAGAAGCGGTGCCGGAGATATGCAACGCCTATCGCTCCAGCCGGGAGGAAGGTAAAACGAGGGAGTCGCTGTTGGAGGAGCTCGCGGCCATCGAAGGGGTGTACGTGCCCGGGTTCTTCGAGCCCTCCTATGAGTCGGACGGCAAGGTCAAAGAGGTCCGGCCGCTTCGAAAGGGACATGAGAAGGTAAGGCGCCGGATCGTGGCTGACCTCGAGAACGCCTATCTTCCCGACCGGCCGCTGGTTCCGGTTTTACAGCCGGTTCACGACCGGGCGATGGTCGAGGTTGCGCGCGGATGCAGTCGGGGGTGCCGCTTCTGCCACGCGGGCATGATTTACCGTCCCTACCGGGAGCGGTCCGCTGAGCGCGTTCTGGAGGCGGCCCGCCATTGCCTGGCGGAGACCGGCTACGAGGAGTGCTCGCTTCTGTCGCTCTCAGTGGGGGACTACTCGAACGTGGTGCCGGTGGTGTCCAGGCTCATCCGCGAGCATTACGGCGACCGGGTGTCCATAAGCCTTCCCAGCCTGCGGGTGCAGGGCTTGACCGACCAGGTGCTCCGGTCCATAGAGAAGGTCCGCAAGACAGGGTTTACCATCGCGCCGGAAGCCGGCACGGAAAGGCTCCGCCGCGTTATCAACAAGGCATATACCGAAGACGAGCTCCTTCAGACCGCTACCCGGCTATTCGAGCACGGCTGGCGCAACTTGAAGCTCTACTTCATGATCGGGCTGCCCACCGAAGAGGACGAGGACCTTGAGGCCATTGTGCGGCTCGGCAGGAAGATAGGCGGGATTCGTGGTTCGCAGGGCAAACCGCGCGTGACCTTGAGCGTAAGCGGGTTCGTACCCAAGCCGCACACCCCGTTTCAATGGGAAGCCCAGGCTTCGCCGCAACGCCTGGCCGACTCGATAGACAGAATTAAAAAAGGTTTCTCCGGCAAAGGCAAGAGCTTGAAGTGGCAGGACCCGCTGGTGAGCGAGATGGAAGGAGCGCTGAGTCGCGGCGACCGCAGGATGTCCCGGGCCGTTTACAACGCCTATAAGTCGGGCCAGCGGTTTGACGGCTGGAGCGAGTACTTCGACCGGGAGGCCTGGGAGAGAGCTTTTCAGGATGCCGGGCTGAAGGTGGACTTTTACACGACGCGGGAGAGAGACAAAGCCGAGGTGTTTCCATGGGAGCACCTGGACAGCGGGGTGGACAAGAGCTGGCTTTGGGAAGAGCGGGAGCGGGCTTACCAGGAAAAGACCACCCCCGACTGCAGGGAAGAAGGATGCGTGGAGCCCTGCGGGGTGTGCGACCACGAGACCATAAAGCCGGTAGTGGCGGAGCCGGCCCGGCCGGAAGAAACGCAGGTTCCAAAGGAAAAGCATGTCCCGGAGCAGCCGGACATCTACTTCACTTACCGGGTAAGGTATGCGCGCCAGGGTGACATGCGCTACGTGGGGCAGTTGGAGATCATCCGGATGTGGAACCGCCTGGTCCGGCGTGCGGGTCTGCCGGTCCGCTACAGTCAAGGATACCACCCGCTTCCGCGTATCCAGTTCAGCCCGCCTCCGCCGGTTGGAGTTGCGAGCGAGGCCGAGTACATAGACCTCGAGCTTTTGTCCAAGATGGATGAGACCGAGCTCGGCGAGAGGCTTTCAAAGGGGACCTTTCCCGGTATCCGCGTTCTCGAGGTCCGGGAGATACCGCGGAAATCGAGCTCCATAACCAACGCTATTACCGGATTTGATTACCGGGTGAGCGCCGACGGCGAAGAGGTTTTCGAGCCGGAAGACGCGGAAAGATTTATCCGGAGCGATAGTCACATCATGCACCAGAAGCGGGAGAAAGGCGACCGGGAGATTGATCTGCGCTCGCGGGTCAAGTACCTGGATGTTGTAAGCGGCAGTGAGCTACGGATGGGCATCCGCCAGGTGGAGGGGCCGGGTGTCAAGCCCCCTGAGGTGTTGCAGGAGGTCTTCGGTCTTTCCATGGAGTCTGTGCGCGATCTGGACATTGTCCGCACCGAGGCTTGGCTTCGGCAGGCCCGGCCGGTGCGTTATCCGGGCAAGGGAGAGCGGGTGCGTAAAGCCCGTCCTTCGCGGAAGAGGTAAGGTCATGCCGAGCGAAATCCTCATAAACGTAACGCGGCAGGAGACGCGGGTGGCGGTGGTTGAGAACGGTGTCCTGGCCGAAATCTACATGGAGAGGCACCGGGAGCGCGGCTTGAGCGGCAACATCTACAAGGGCCGGGTGGTAAGGGTCCTGCCGGGAATGCAGGCCGCTTTCGTGGACGTAGGCCTGGAGCGGGCGGCGTTCCTTTACGTGGCCGAGGTGCTCGAGCATTCCCGTTCCGCCCTTCGTGAGGAAGACGTGCAGGTGGCGGAGAAAAACAACAGCGGCCGGTCCGGGCGCCGTCCTTACCAGAGCCCGGGGATAGAGGACCTTCTCCGGGAGGGCCAGGACCTGGTGGTCCAGGTTACCAAGGAACCGCTCGGGACCAAGGGGGCCCAGATAACCACCCATATTACCCTGCCCGGCAGGTTCCTGGTTTACATGCCTACGTTCAACCACATCGGGGTCAGCCGGAGGATTGAGGACGAGAAAAGGCGGACGGAGCTCCGGCGGATCGTGGAGGGACTGCGGCCTGAGGATGCCGGCGGTTTTATAGTGCGGACGGTGAGCGAGGACAGCTCGGAGAAAGAGCTCCAGGCTGACATGGACTACCTTCTCAAGCTGTGGGAGGACATAAAACAGCGGTCCATGCGGGCGAGCTCTCCCAACATACTCCACCGGGAATTGTCCCTTGATCTGAAGGTTATCCGGGACCTTTATACCGAAAACGTGCGCAAGGTGGTGGTGGACTCTCCCGACCAGCACCGGGAGATAAGCTCTTTCATGGAGAGGTTCATGGGAGAGAAGGCCGAGAACGTCGAGCTTTACCAGGGAGACTTTCCCCTGTTCGAGGTCTCCGGGATCGAGCTGGAGATAAACCGGGCTCTGGAGAGAAGGGTCTGGCTCAAGAGTGGCGGATACATCGTGATAGACCAGACCGAGGCCCTTACGGCGATTGACGTCAACACCGGCAGGTACGTGGGCCGCCGCAACTTCGAGGACACCATCTTGAAGACCAACATGGAGGCGGTCAAGGAGATAGTGTACCAGCTCCGCCTCCGCAACATCGGCGGTCTCATTATCATAGACTTTATAGATATGGCCAACACCCAGAACCGGGACCGGGTCTACCAGGCTCTTGATGACGAGCTCAAAAAGGACAAGACCAAGTCCACCATATTGAAGATGTCGGAGCTCGGCCTGGTGGAGATGACCAGGAAGCGCTCGGGCGAGAACCTGCACCAGGCGCTGTGCGAGCCCTGCCACTACTGTGAGGGCAAGGGGTATCTCAAGTCCGGGTCCACTATCTGCTACGAGATTTTCCGCGAGATAAAAAGGATGGGAAAGACCCTCTCCGGCAAGCGGGTCCGGCTTTTCGTGAACCCGGAAGTGGCCGACCTTCTTTTCGAGGAGGAGCGCGAAGGCGTGGAAGACCTGGAAAAGGACCTGGAGATTGACATGGAGATTACTGTAAATAACTCCTTTCACCAGGAACAGTTCGAGATTGATATAGCATAAACACTTTACCGGGAGAGCTGTTAATGGAAAAACCCAAAAAAAAGATCGGACAGATACTGGTTGATGCCGGCGTGATTGACGAGATGCAGCTCAAGTCCGCCCTGGGCTACCAGAACCGGTGGGGAGGAAAGCTGGGAAAGATACTGGTGGAAATGGGGTTCCTGGACGAGGACACCATGATCAAGTTCCTGGGGGAGCACTTTCACATAAAAGCGGTGAACCTGCTCCGCTCCCGCATATCGAACAAGGCTTTCGAGGCCCTGCCCAAGGACACCGCCAAAAAATATAACGTGGTGCCGGTCATGGTGCGGGGAGAAGGGACCAAGAAGGTCATGGTGCTGGCCATGAGCGACCCGGCCAATCTCTCCGCCATTGACGAGATATCCTTTATTACCGGGGCCAAGATAGAACCCGTGCTCGCTACCGACTCGGCCATTGATATCGTGCTCAAGAATTACGGCGACTACGACCCGGAAAAGGCACTCAAGCAGTACTACCAGGAGTATGCTACCCCTGCCAAGCTGAAAAAAGAAAAAGAGGAGAAAGCCAAACCGGAGAAGCCCAAAAAGCACACTGCCGAGGATAAAATCTCCCAGGCCTCCCGCCAGCTCGACGAGGAGCTGTTTGATTTCGATTCCAACGATGATCTCAAGGTGGTGGAAGGCGACGTGATTATGCTGAAAGCGGACAAGCAAAAAGCCGGAAAGGCCCCTCCGGAAAAGAAGCAGCAGCCCGCCCGACAGCCTGATTCTTCCTCTTCCGGGGAGGTCATTCTGGGCCGCGAATCGAAGCAAGACGCGCAAAAAAGCGGTGGTTCCCAAAGTGTGCCCGGCGAGGAGTCTCCTTTTCTAATGAAGGAGGAACCCGAGGACGAGTCTTCCGAGCCGACTGAAGAGCCGGTGATCGAGGAGCTTTCCGAGGTCGCCGAAGAACCGGAACCGGTGGAGGCCCCGGTGATTGAAGCCCCTTCCATAGAAGAAGAGGCCGGGGCCAGCGGACAGGAGGAAAAAGAAAGCCCGGACGCCGGTCCTCCGCCCCTGCCGGAGCAGGAGGAGCAGCAGGACGGGCCGCAGGAGCTTCCCGACCTGGACAGTCCGCCCGCGGTAGAAGCGTCTCCTTTGCCGGAGCGGGAAGAGCCTGCGCCGGCAGGGCAGGGACAAGAATTGCCCGACCTTGACGAGCCTACTTTACCGGGAAAGGAAGAGGAGGAGCAAAAACCTGCGAGCAAGACCGCCGGTCCTCCGTCGCCGCTCGAAATTCCCGAGTCCGACGAGGACTTAGAGCTTGCTGACGCTCACGAGTTCATGCCCTATCAGGAATCGAGAGGCACAGGGGAAATTTCCGCTTCTGAAGAAGATGCTCAAAATGAGCGGCAGCAGGAATCCGTGGAGGGGTTCGAGTTCATACCTCCCTCTCCGAACCTGGAGGCACACTCCGATTCCGAGGTTCCCGCAGCAGAGGAGGAAGAACAGCAAGTAGAGCTTGCCGACGCCCACGAGTTCATGTTCATGACCGAGACGCCTGATCAGAGGCAAACGTCGGAAGAAAAGCCGGAACCGGAACAAGGACCTCCGGACCTTGCCGGGAGTACTGAACAGGAAACCCCGGAGGCAAGAGCGGAGGACTCTGTTCCTTCCCTGGACGACGCATTCCTCTCCTCGCCCGCGGAGGAAAAAGGTCCGGCTTCGAGTGCCCCGGCCGCCGCAGAGGGGGGCTCCGGGCAGGGGGTGCCGGATTTCGATTCCGGACCTTTCCAGGATTCCCAACCCGCAGCCGGCACGGAGGGAGCGAGTCCGGAGGTGTCGTTCGAAAGCCTGGACTCGAGCGGCGACATCGGACCGGCGGAAGAAGCTTCCGGGAAAGCGGAAGGACCCTCTGGGGATATCCCCCCGCTTCCCGATCTGGACGACCTTTCCGCGGAGCCTGCTTCGGCTCCGGCCGGTGCCGGAGGGGAGTTACAGGAGGACTCCGCCCAGTCGGCGACTTTTTCCGGTGATGACATGCCCCTGCCGGAAATAGACCTGGAAGAGCCCGCCAAAGGGGCTTCGGAAAAGATCGTTTCCCTTCCTTTTGAAGGACCGCCGCCGGAGGCGGAGGAAAAAGCGCAAGAGCCTCCTCCGCCGGAGGAAAAGGAAGAGCTGTTTGAACCCTCTCAACCCGCCGCCGCTCAAGAGAAAATACCGCAGGACTCGGAAGACTTAAACGACGTGTCTTTGCCTCCGCTGTTTACCGAGCCTGACGAGGAGGACAAAGGCACGGAAGAAGGTCCCGACCAGGGCTTTGATTTCGGAGACCTGCCGGGTCCTCCCGAGCTGGACAGTATCTGGGCTTCTTCGTCTCCCCCGAGTGCCGGAACAGAGAGGCCGCAATCGGCGTCCCCTGCCGAACAATCCGCGGCCGGGCCCGCGGAGCCGCCGGGGCAAGAGCAGGAGCCGGGAGATGACCTGGAAAGCTTATGGACCCATGAACCTCCCTCGCCAGAGCCTTCTCCTCCGGACCTTGATTTTTCTTCTCCTTCGGAGGAGCCGGAAAAAGAGGAGGCCCAGCCCCCACAGCAGGAGCAGGTTTCCGCGGCTGGAGAGCTGCGTTCGGTCAAGGTGGTGCCGGACGAGTCGGATGGCATCGAGGAGTCGCTGGACGAGATCAGCAAGCTGGACGCGCTGGGAGAGGATTTTCTGGACACCCGCGAGGTCAAGCAAAGGCTGGAGAAGGTAAGCAGCCTGGAGAGCACTCTGCTGGAGCGGGAGAACAACTTTGACGAGCTTCTTGCTCTGATGATGAAAAAGGAGACGGGGGAGATAACTAAAGAAGCGTTTATGAAGGAGCTCCGCAAGCTGAAGGGCAGGGTGGACGAGTCGAGGAAAAAGAAGTAATTGCACGACGCTTTTGGAACCGGTTTAATCCATCCAGTCGCGGGCGGCGACCAGCCTTTCCATGTATCCTTTCACCACCGCTTCGGGGTCTGCAATTCCCAGAAACCTTGCATAGATCAACAGCATGCCCTTAAGGAAAACATCGGCGGGAAGCTTTTGATAGTTTTCCTCCTCGATGGCTTCCAGGATTGGTTTTCTTATCTTGGTCACCTCCCAGGTCTTGTACATGTCGAATCCTTGCGACTCCCTGACTTGTCTCAGGTACGCTCCCGAGTAGGCCGTGTCCAGGTGGTCGAGTGGGGTGGAGGCCTTTTTGGGTTGAGGAAGATTATAAACGGTGTCTTCAAAAGCGCCTGCTTCAACTGGCGTCCCCTCTTTGTCCACCCCCTCTTTTACCTCGGTTGATGCCGGCAGGGGACCTTCTTCATGCTCCTCCTGCGCGGAGGGGTAGGGGTTGGTAAAAGTCTGCTCCGGCACGTCCGATACCCGCGACTTGATGGACCCTTCCATGATGATGTTTTCGCCGCGCGACCTGGCTGCCCGGGCTTCCCGGATAGTGAGATGCCTGCCGGGCTGTTGTTCCCCGACAAGCCCGCCGGAATCTCTCCCGGTTTCTTCCGCCTCCTCAGCAGGAGCAGGGGGAGCCGCACCCTCTTTTTCCGGCCCGGAAGCAGGAGCGGAGATATCCTGCCGCTCCTCCTTTAACACGGTCTTCTCTTCCCCCTCCGGCATGGCCGGTTCCGCGGGTTCCGGCTCCGGATGCTCCAGCTCGGCTTCCGCACCGGGTTTCTCCTCTTCTTCCTCTTGGGCTTCTTTTTCAGGGACGGCCTCGTCCGCGTAAGAGATGCCGGAGGGGGGCTGTTCCGCCTGCTCGGGGGGGTGTCCTTCCAACACGGTCTCTGCGTCTCCGGCTTCCTCCGCGGGCATCTCTTCCTCCACGGTGCCTTCGGCCGGATAGGACAAACTGTCAGCCTCCCGAGGTTCGGGCTTCGAGGGCGTCAGGGGCAGGAACTCCTGGGTGGCTTGCCTGGAACGCTGGAGCCTTTTCTCTTTCTTCAGTCTCTGTTCATACTCCTCCCGGGCCTTTTCGTCTATAAGGGTGTGATACGCTTCTTCCACCAGCCGCAGTATTTTCTCCCTTTCGCTCGCGGTATACAGAGAGTAAGTGGCCAGGGCGTTCTTGCTGAAAGCCGCCCGGACGCGGTAATAGGCTTGCTGGACCTCTTTATGTCCGGACTCGGGTGACAAGTCCAGCACCTCGAAGTAGGTAAGGTTGTTAAATCCGGGTATCATTGTCTTCTCCTTGATATGGAGAGCATGGCCTCGGTTATCTGCCGGATGGACCGGCTGGGTCTTGAATGAGGGTAGTCCAGCAGCACCGGTTTTCTGTGCTTGGTCGCCTGCCACACGCACTCGTCATGCTCCACGCTGCCGAGGTAAGGCATCTCCAGGTGGAAAAACCTTTTGCACGCCAGCTTCATGTCCGGGCCCAGCTCCCGGTCCTCGCTGTCCCGGACCTGGTTTATGATGATACCGGGAGCAAAGTTCTCCATCCTTTTTTCCACCTTCTCCTTCCATTCCACTGCGGTCTCTTCCAGGTCCGTAATAAACTTGGCCGGGCAGGTGGAGCCGTCCAGCAGGTTCTCCGGCAGGGTCTTTTCGAACTTCTTCCAGCCGGGAATCTCCCTCACCCGATGAAAGTACACCATGTGCAAAAGCCGGTAGAAGTTCTCCACCGACATGGGCTCGGGCGTGGTAATCAAGGCGCCCAGGTCCGCGGCCAGAAACAGCTCCACCTGGGTCAGGTTGGCGCCGGTGGCTATGTCCAGGATCACCAGGTCCGCTTCCATGGTGTTGAGCTGTCTTATGATCCGCCGCTTCTGCTGGTACCGGATCATGGCGGCGTCCACCGGGTCCAGGGCCCCGCTGATAAGACGCAGATTGGGGACCCCCGTCTCCAGCGCCACCTCCTCGATATGCTCGGTGCGCCGGTCAATAAAATCGGTGATGCTGACGGACGGCCTTTCCATGCCGAAGCAGGTGTGCAGGTTGGCGCAGCCTAAGTCCACGTCCACCAGCACCGCCCGGAAGCCCAGGTCCGCCAGGTGTACGGCCATGGAGGCCGCGATCACCGTTTTGCCGGTGCCGCCTTTGCCGCTGGCCACTGCCCATATTTTTCGATCAAGGAGCAACTATCCCTCCCTGTTGCCGGGCACGAGCTTCAATGAGGCCTCCCGGTTTTCTTCGATCCGGTCTTTGTCCAGGAGCATAGGATGACCTCTCCCTCTTTCCCACAGCTTGTACACGTCCAGGTAATGAGGAGAGAACGGCTGCCCGGACTGGCCGCCCGGATAGGAAAGCCAGGCGCCGTTTACATCGCCGAGGCCGGCGGTAAAGCGCAGACTTGCTCCCGTGCGTACCTCGTACTCTCCCGTTAACCTGTAGTATGCCATATTGACGGTATCTCTTCCTCCCGAAAGGCCCGCCGGCTCCGGGTTTATCCCGAAGTAGCTGGCCAGCTTGAGAAGAACGGGCCATTCCCCCAGCGGATGCTCGAGAGAAATCCGGTGAAACTTTCCCCATCTCCAGGTGCTCATGCGGGGGCCGGCAGTCTCGCTTAAAGTGGAAAGCGCCGACTCCAGCGCCCGCTCCACTATATCGGAGCGGTTCTCGGTCTCCGGTGTTCGCCGGTCGTCAAACACCGGCGCGCTTTTATTTTGCATTATCAAGTCAAATATTATGGCCGAGGTTTCATGAGAAGCAAACGCATCGAATGCAGGCCCGGACATTTCGTCTTCATAGGTCAGCCGGAAAGCCTCTCGGTACACGTGCGCGAAAATAGTGGGAGCGGCCAGGTCCGCGGCCATGTCGTAGTTCCAGTCATCCAACTGCCGAAAGGCCCGGTCCATCTCATCGCTTTCCCGTCTTTTCTCTTCCAGCACCTCCAGGAAGAACGGAAGAAGCAGGCGGGCGCGGCGCGACACCGTGTCAAGCTGTAAATCCTGTACGTCCTTCGCGGTCAGTTTTAAATCGCCGGCTCCCGAGAAGAGCTCGTGGTGGCGGGAAAGCGGGCAGTCGCCGTCTTTCAAGTCCGCCTTTTGAAAAAGCACCGGTTCCAGGCTGCCGGATATCAGCACGCCGGAGTGGGGGTTCACTATTTCCGGCAGGCCCTCGGTCATAGTGAACCCGTTCCAGCCATGAGCACTATCATGGCCTGTTACCGGCACTATGCCCGAGTGGCCTTTTCTGACCGGCACCTTTCCCGCCTTCTTGTAAACCAGGTTGTTCTTTTTATCCGCGTAAAGGAAGTTCATGACAGGTGCTTGATGGCCTTGTAAAGCGGCAAGAAAAGTCTCGCGGCCGCGGGCTTCCATAAGGCGCAGATATGGTCCCGCCGGATCCAGCGGTCCATGGCCCGTCCAGCGGAGACTGATAACCCGCGAGGCCGCAGGGCCGGAGAGCATATCCAGGACCGGTCCGTGTTCGCTTATCCTGATCTTGAACTCCTCCTTGCGTTTTATTCCCCCGGCCGAGCCCACCGTGATGGTCTCGGTTCTTGTCTTGAACCTTTGATAGCCGTCCTCCGCCCGGTATCTCTCCGGGTCTTCCGGGTGAAGGGTTTCGATATAAAGGTCGGTGCAGTCGGAAAGCGCGGGCGAAGCACTCCAGGCAAAATTCCGGTTTCTTCCGAGCAAAAGAACCGGCAGGCCCGGCAGTGTCGCGCCGATCACGTTGATTTCCGGTCCGTGGAGGTGCAGTTCGTACCACACCGCGGGCAACTGAAGGCCGAAGTAAGCGCTGGAAGAGAGAAGCGGACTGCCGGAGCTCATGTTTTCCGCTCCCACGGCCCAAGAGTCATACGCCCTTACCAGAAGGTCGGCTCCTATATAGCGCCTCATTTGCCGGTCCGCCTCCAGAAGCTCGCGCACCTTTTCCGGCACAAGCAGTTCTTCTCCTGTTAACTCATCGAGTTCCTTTTTCGGTATCTGTGTACGCGGCAGGCCGGGAGAGCTGTTGTGCAGGGAGGCCGGGAAAATCCTGTCATAATGTTTAATGCTGTCCGAGTCACAGGCGATCATGCCCCGCACCAGCTCTTTCCGGAAGCCGGCGCTCAAGCAGAAAGCACGATAGAGCGCGATAGCGAGGCTGTCTTCCGGTTGCCAGGGCTCGAACCCTTGTTCCAGCGCCTTGTACTCGACCGGGAGGTTGGTTCCCTTGTACTCGGCGAGTTCGTTTACTCCCCGCGAGTAAGCCTCCAGACAGGCTTTGGTTTCCAAAGGAATTTTTTCAAAGTTCTTTCTGGCAAGCCGGCCAAACCCTATAAGCCGCGCCATTTTATCGGAGGGAAGCGCCTCCGGACCAAGCCACTCGGCCGTCCGGCCGTTCGCGACCCTCCTTATCAGGTCCATCTGGAACAACCGATCCTGGGCCTGTACGTAACCAACCCCGAAAAACAGGTCTTGCCTGGTCTTCGCAGAGACATGGGGCACTCCCCATTTGTCGCGCAAAATGGTGATATCCTCTTTTACGCCGGAGACCTGGATTTGGCCCTGGATCTGGGGAAGAGGTTTGTGGGTAAAGATGTAGTAAGCCGAGAGAACGATCAGAATGACGGATACCAGGATAATGAGCATGGCGGCAATAAGCCCCCGGTAGATGCGCACATATACTTTTCCCGCCATCACAAAAATTATAACACAGCAAATTTAACGCGGTAAACCTGCGCACTGCCGCAGGAAAGACATAGCTTAGAAATCATAATAAAGTGCGGGCGACTTCAGTGGTGATCGAAGCCGCCCGCACCCGATTATTTCAATACTAAGCGCTGAAAGATTCTTGCCTTCAAAAAGAACGCTTTACTCTACCTTTTCCCACAGGGAGGCGTTGCCGTTTCCGAAGCCTCCGCACAGCATGGCGATGCCGCGCTTGGCGTCGGGCTTATCGGTCTGCATGATGTTGTTCAGGGTTACAACCACCCTGGCGCCTGACTCTCCCAGGGGATGGCCGAGCGCGAGTGCCCCGCCCCATAGGTTGCTCTTTTTAAAGGGAGCGTTCTCTTCGACCCCCAGCTCCCGCAATACCGCCAGAGCCTGGGTCCCAAATGCCTCGTTCAGCTCCCATACGTCAATGTCGTCTGCTTTGAGACCTTTTCTTTTCAGTAGCTTTTGTGCCGCGGGCAGAGGGGCCATGCCCATCTGGGTGGGGTCGTAGCCGGCCATTACGCCTCCGCCGTAGCGCAGGTGGTAGGACAGCCCGAGCTTGTCCGCTTTCTCGCGGCTCATGAGGAGCGTGGCGCAGGCGCCGGTGGTAAGGGGCGAGCTGGTTGCCGCGGTCACCATTCCGTCGGGCTTGAACGCGGGTTTCATCTGGGCCATCTGCTCGGTGCTGGGGTTCTCCCGGATCCACTGGTCCGTTTCCACGGTGAACTCGTTTCCGTTCTCGTCCAGGCCGGGCACCGGCACTATCTCTTTTTTGAACTTGCCGGAGTCCCTGGCCTCCTTGGCCCGCACGTGGCTGTAATAAGCCATCTGTTCGGTGTCAGCCCGTTCGATCTTGTAGATTTCTCCCACCTTTTCCGCGGTCATTCCCATGGGGAACTCCATGGGGTTGTAGTAGTTGCCGATCCGGGGAGGAAAGTCCAGGCCCGCTCCCATGGGCACCATGTACATGTCCTCTGCACCCGCGGCAATGTAGATGTCGCCTTCCCCGCACTGGATGGCGCGGGCGGCGTGCTCGATGGCCGCCATGCCGGAGGGGCACTGCTGGTTGATGCCGTTGGTGGGAACGCTTTCGGGCAGGCCGGAGGCCAGCCAAGCAAGCCGGGCAATGTCGTTCTGGGCGCCGGTCTGGTTGGCAGTGCCCACGAACACCGCTTCTACTTCGTCGGGCTTGATCTTTTGGTTCCGCTCGAACAGGGCATTGTAAACGTAAGTCAGAAGCTCGTCCGGCCTTAAGTTCCGGAACCATCCCTTCTCTTTATGGGCCCTTCCGTTGGCGGTCCGAACACCGTCTACCAGTACGCATTCTTTCAACTCAGCCATGATAACCTCCATTACTTAGAAATTGATTTTTTTACGTTCGGGAAACGGAAAACACCTTACATTAAGGCGGGTCAATATGCAAGCCCAAAAATTTATAGGCGCATCATTTGCCCAGAAGCTCCCTTGCCACCACCAGTCTTCTTATCTCGGAAGTGCCCGCTCCGATGGTGTAGAGCTTGGCGTCCCGGAGCAGTCGGTTCACCGCGTACTCGAGGGTATAGCCGTATCCCCCGTGGACCTGGATGGCTTCAAGGGAAACCTGCTCCGCCATCTCAGCGGCGTAGAGCACAGCCGCGGCAGCCAGCTTGTGGATTTCCGTGCCCTTGCCGCCGCGCTCGGAGGTCTGGGCCAGGATGGCCGCCTTGTAGGTCAAAAGCCGGGCTGACTCGACCTGCACGTACATGTCGGCCAGCTTGGCCTGGATCATCTGGAAATCCGCGATCTGCTGGCCGAACTGTTCTCTCTCTATGGCGTATCGGGTGGACAGGTCAAGACCCTGCTGGGCAAGTCCTACCGGTCCGGCGGCAATGACCGTCCTTTCAACGTCCAGGCCTTTCATCATTACAGATATGCCCTTGTTTTCCTGTCCCAGCATGTTTTCGGCCGGGACCCGGCAGTCCTCGATGGATATCTCGCCGGTGGGGGACCCGCGATGGCCCATCTTCCGGAGCTTCCTGGCCACGTTAAAGCCCTCGGTGTTGGTGTCCACTATAAAGGCGCTGATGCCGCGGGCGCCTCTTTCCGGGGTGGTTTTGGTGTAGACCAGTGCCACGTCCGCGATAGGCGCGTTGGTGATAAAGGTCTTGGTTCCGTTCAACACGTAGTGGTCGCCGTCTTTGCGGGCGGTGGTGCGGATGCCTACTGCGTCGGAGCCGGAGTTGGGCTCGGTCAAAGCCATGCAGCCGATCTTCTCGCCGCTGCAGAGGTCGGGTAGCCACTTCTTTTTCTGGTCTTCGTTTCCGTGCTCGTAAAGGTTGTTGACGCACAGGATGGCGTGGGCCAGCCAGGAAAGGGCCACCGCGGCGCACTGACGGGAGAGCTCCTCCATGATGATCACCGACGAGAGAACGTCCATGCCCCCGCCGCCGTACTCCATGGGGATGTTCGCTCCCATCACCCCCAGCTCCCCCAACTGCTTCCATATATTCTCCGGTACGTGGTCGTCCTCGTCTATCTTTTCGGCGATGGTGCCGAGCTCCTGGTCGGAAAACTTGCCGACCATGTCTTTTAACATCCGGTGCTCTTCACTGAGCGTGAAATCCATAACAATCCTCCACCTGCAATCTCAAAGGATACGTTTCAGCCGAAATACTTCCATATAGTGATTATAGCCGCGCCGATCATGCTCATAATATCACTAAAGGGCTTTGCGTCCAACTCGGGCTGGAAGCCGCGGGCGGCCCGCGTTATCATCAGGAGCCATGGATAAATTCGAGCTTAAAAGCGACTACACCCCCTGCGGGGACCAGCCCCAGGCCATAGACGAGCTCAGCGGGAACCTCAAGGAAGATGTCAAGAACCAGGTGTTGTTAGGGGTCACCGGTTCGGGTAAGACCTTTACCATAGCCAACGTGATAGCCGAGGTTAACCGGCCCGCCCTGGTGCTTGCTCACAACAAAACATTGGCGGCCCAGCTTTATGCCGAGTTCAGGGAGCTCTTCCCGGACAACGCGGTCGAGTACTTCGTGTCCTACTACGACTACTACCAGCCCGAGGCTTACATCCCCACCACCGATACCTACATCGAAAAGGACAGCTCCATAAACGAGGAGATAGATAAGATGCGCCACTCCGCCACCCGCGCGGTCCTGGAGAGGCGCGACGTTATAGTGGTGGCCTCGGTGTCATGCATCTACGGCATCGGCGCGCCGGACACTTACCACGATCTCATGCTCCGGGCCTTTCAGGGCCAACAGATAGACCGGGACGCGGTGTTAAGGAAGCTGGTGGAAATCCAGTACGAGAGAAACGACGTGGACTTCCACCGCGGCACCTTCCGGGTCCGGGGCGACGTGGTCGAGGTATTTCCCGCCCACGAGTCCGAGACCGCGATTCGGCTCGAGTTCTTCGGAGACGAGCTCGAGACCATCTCGGAGATAGACCCGCTCAGGGGAAAGGTCAAGCGCCGTCTTAGTGACGTGGCCATATACCCTTCTTCCCATTACGTAACTTATAAGGACATGCTGGAGAAGGCGATTCAGGACATCAAGGAGGAGCTCAATCAGCGCCTCGAAGAGTTCCGATCAGAGAACAAGCTGGTGGAGGCCCAGCGGCTCGAACAGCGCACCCTTTACGATCTCGAGATGTTAAAGGAGATGGGCTACTGCACCGGTATTGAGAACTACTCCCGCCACCTTACCGGCAGGCAGCCCGGCGAGGCCCCTTACACCCTGATGCACTACTTCCCGGAAGATTACCTGCTTATAGTGGACGAGTCCCACGTGACCATTCCCCAGGTGGGAGGCATGTACAAGGGGGACCGGTCGCGCAAGCAGAACCTGGTCGAGTTCGGGTTCCGGCTTCCCTCCGCCCTGGACAACCGGCCCCTCCAGTTTCACGAGTTTGAACAGAGACTGAACCAGGTCATATACGTGTCCGCCACTCCCGCGGAGTACGAGATGCAAAAGAGCGGGGGCCTAGTGGTCGAGCAGATCATCCGTCCCACCGGTCTCATGGACCCGCAGATCGAAGTCAAGCCCGCGGGCAACCAGGTGGACGACCTTTACGACGAGGTCCAGGAGAGGATCAAGAAGAACCAGAAGGTGCTCATCACCACCCTGACCAAGCGGATGGCCGAGGACCTGACCCAGTACTACGCCGACCTGGGCATGCGGGTCGAGTACCTTCACTCTGACATCCATACCCTCGAGCGCTACGAGATCATCAGGAATCTCAGGATGGACCAGTACGACGTGCTGGTGGGGGTGAACCTGCTCCGGGAGGGGCTGGACATCCCCGAGGTGGCCCTGGTCGGCATCCTGGACGCGGACAAGGAAGGGTTTCTGCGCGGAGAGCGGGCGCTTATCCAGACAGTGGGCCGTGCGGCCCGCAACGTGGAGGGAACGGTCATTCTGTACGCGGACCGCATAACCCGCTCCATGAGAGTGTGCATTGACGAGACCAACCGTCGCCGGTCCATCCAGGACGCCTATAACCAGGAGAACGGCATAACCCCCCAAACCATCCAAAAGAACATCTACGACATCCGCGAGTCGGTCTACGAGGCCGACTACGTAACGGTGGAGGCTGAAGCTTCCGACCTTCCCGACGTGAAGGACCCGGCAGAGATTCCGAAAATGATTGAGGGCCTGCGGAGCCGGATGAAACAGGCGGCCGACGAGCTTGATTTCGAGAAGGCGGCCGAGATCAGGGACCGGATCAAGCGGCTCGAGGAGATAGAGCTCAAGGTGGGCTGACGGGATACCGGATGTTAATAGGCATGTCTTCATTCCTTTATGGTGTCCGTGTATCACTTGCATTCATTGCCTGATAAGGCCATATTGAAAAGACGAAAACTCTTTTTGGGAGGACGGACCCATGAAAAAGCATGTATGGTTGTTTGCAGCTTTTATGCTCATGCCCGCTCTGGCGTTCGGAGCGACGGTCGAGGAGGGCGTGGATTACAAGGGCTGGAAGTGCGTGCTTATGAAAAACGCGACCACCGAGGTCTACATAGCGCCCGAGATTGCGGGCCGGATCATCCAGTACCGGGTGGACGGTAAAGACTGGCTGTGGGTAAACGAGGACCTGGCCGGCAAGGTGTATCCGCCGGAAGAGAACGACAACATGGAGGTCTGGAAGAACTACGGCGGAGACAAGGTATGGCCCGCTCCGCAAGGTTGGGACACCAAAGAGCAGTGGCCCGGCCCCGGCGACCCGGTGATCACCGCGCCTTACCGGTACGAAATCCTCTCTAAAAAAGGCAAAGAGGTGAAGGTAAAACTTACAGGCTCGGACAAGGGCGGTTACGCGGGCGTGCAGTTTATCCGGGAGCTTACCCTGAGAGACGACAGTAATAAGCTGTCCTCCAAGATCACCATGAAGAACGTGTCCGACCGCACGGTCTCCTGGGGTGTCTGGACGGTGACCCAGATGGACTTCTCCGACCAGGGCAAGAAAAAGGGCGAGCATGACTGGAACGAACAGGCTTACCTCGCGCTTCCCATGAACGCGGACAGCCGCTGGCCGGAAAAGTACAAGGTCATGTTCGGGTTGGCGTCCAGCTTCAACTGGCAGCCCGACTATGACCGGGAGCTTTTGATCGTCAAGTTCATGAACTTCGTGGGCAAGATAGTAATGGACGTGGCGGACGGCTGGGCGGCCATGGTGGACCCGCAAAAGGGCTACACCTATGTTCAGCGTTTCAGCTACGACCCGGAAGCGACCTACCCGGACGGCGGCAACTACGAGGTCTGGGTGAACGGCAAAGGCGAGTTCGTGCACAAGCACGAGCGCCGCTACAACAAGGACAACCCGGGCGCGCGCTACGTGGAGATGGAGGCCATGGGACCGCGGGTCAGCTTATCGCCGGGCGAGAAGACGGTCATGGAGTCGAGCTGGGAGGTTTACAAGGGCGGTCTGGAGTCAGTGCCCGAGTACCAGGGAGGCGCGGAGTAGGCCGGCGATGAAGTTCAACTCGCGGCTCGTCAAAAGAGGTCTGTAAATGGCTCGCCGGGTCCTCCTGTCCTCGGTGTTCAAGCCTTTTGGAGTGGACAGCATCTACAGCCGCCGTGACTCCAAGATCGAGCTGTATCATAACCAGCTTACCAAGTACCAGGGCGCGTTCTCCATGCGGACCTTCATGAACTCCTACGGCCTCCACGCCATCGCCAACAACGTGGATACGCCCGCGGACGTGCTCGAGTTCCCCTCCCTTGCCCGCTTCCGCAAAGAGGCCCAAAAAGGATACGACGTGGTAGGCATCGGCTCCATTCTTCCCAACCTCCAAAAGGTGAAGAGGATGGTCGAAGAGGTCCGGGAGCTCTCCCCCCGCTCCACCGTAGTGGTGGGCGGCTTCTGCGCCAACCTGCCCGACCTGGAAAAGCTGATGGAAGTGGACCACCTGTGCGTGGGAGAAGGCATCAGCTTCATGAGGGAACTTTTGGGCGAGCCGCCGGAGTTCAGGTTCAAAAACCCGGATGTGTTTGCGGAGAGCAGGGAGGTTTTCGGCGTTCCCGTAATCGGCGTGCACAACCCGCACATCATCGTGGGGCTGGGTTGCTCCTACGGATGCGACTTCTGCTCGCCGAGCCATTTTTTCGGCAGGCGGCACATCAAGTTTTACGAGAGCGGCAAAGATCTTTTCAACGAGATGTTGCGGGTGGAAAAAAGGTTCAATTCGAACCTGATCTGCTTTATCGGGGACGACAATTTTCTTTTGGACTTAAATCGTGCGGAGGAGCTCCGGCGGTGCGTGGTTGAATCGGGCCGGGTATTCAACCTGATGATCTTCGGTTCCGCGGACAAGGCAGTCGAGTTCGGTCCCCGCAAGCTGGCGGAGATGGGTGTCGGCCAGTTGTGGATCGGCAGGGAGAGCTCGTTATCGTCGTACCGCAAGAACCGGGGCATTGACATGAAAGAGCTGGTGGCCGAGCTCAGGAGCTACGGCATCAAGACGATCTTGAGTTCCATCCTGCTTTTGGACGAGCACACCAAAGAGAACATCCGGGAGGACATCTCGGAGCACATAGCCTGCCGTCCGGCTTTCAGCCAGTTCGCCCATTACTCGCCGGTGCCGGGCACTCCGCTTTACGACCGGTTGAGCGAGGGCGGGAAGATACTGACCGCCATTCCCTTTGAGGAGTGGCACGCGTTCAAGCAGCCCTGGTTCATCCACCCGGAGTTCACGTTGCAAGAGGCTGAGGCCATCCAGGAGGAGGCGTATCTTCGCGACTTTCACGAGCTCGGCCCGTCCCTGGTCCG
Organism: bacterium; assembly: GCA_046484135.1. Classification (GTDB taxonomy): domain Bacteria; phylum RBG-13-61-14; class RBG-13-61-14; order RBG-13-61-14; family DATKZS01; genus CAYQTK01. The sequence continues at coordinate 427 of JAWOBU010000051.1, read as the reverse complement.
ATACATCGAGGCGGAGTACGAAGGATGGAAAAACCTGAAGGATGCTCCTGAGCCGCACCTGCGAGCGCGGGCGGAGTTCTTTGCCGGGCAGATGAGAAAGTACAAGGCCATGTTACGGGCCTCCGAGTCCCTGGCGCCTAACGAAAAGGTGCGGGAGATGACCCGGGAGTTGCGCGGACGGATCGAGTCGGACTTCGGGAAATCGGACGTACTGGAGAAGTCTTTGGGCAGGGGCCTTTGGCTTACCGGCCGGGTGAGAGAGGCCCGCACCCGTGTTTTCGGAGACGCCCTGCAGCCGCCCACCCGGCTGTTCCGGTATAATCATTAGTGCCCGGTCAAGCTCGATATGAGAACGCGGCATTATCTTGAAAGCGACAAGAATTAAACCAGGAGAAGGAGGGCAAGTTATGAGTGTAGACTTCAGTTT
>JAWOBU010000040.1:0-5735 GCA_046484135.1 bacterium | reverse complement strand
GGGATAGGCCTCCCATGAAGCGCCCCCATCGGTGGTCCTGAGGATGGTTGAAACATTCCCGACCACAAAACCTGTATCGGGGCCAAAAAAATACAGGTCCCACAAATGCTCCTGGGTGGGCAAAGTCAGCGCTTCCCAGTTTTGTCCATGTCGAAAAAGGTCACGACGCATTGGACATCTTGGACAAGTCTAAAATAGATCTAGTGATAGTTTTATGAGCGAACATGCAAAGGCTGGTGACCTCCTCCTGCGTACCAGCCACCGCTTCTATAAAAAGACCCGCTTCGTGGCAGGAACGGCCGGAGGGCTCGAGCGCGCCCATCACTCCGTCCTTCCCGTAGACGCGGAAGTGGACCTCCCGCCCGGTCTCTTTGCCGAGTCCGAACTGCTCGTGTGCGCGCTTTCGGGCCTCCTCCAGAATACGGTCCAGGTTCGCAAGCACGGACGGGTCCCGCACGCCTGCCATGCAAACGGTGCGATAGCCCGAAAGCTCGGCTCCCTCCAGCTTCAGCTTGTAAACCGGCGCGGGAAAAAAGCGGCTTCCCGAGACCCGCACCGACCGCTCCGTCTCCTGGAGAAAAGACACCTCGGCAAGGTCAACCGTCCCGCCCGGCTCCTCCAGCCGCCACGGGTCACAGGCCTCGTAAAGGCTGTGCGAAGCAACCGACCGGACCGTGCACCTGCGCTCGCGGGCCGCGGGCTCCGCAAGGAAGTAGTCATGCCGGAGCGTCCCCACCAGCACGTCTCCCCCGCTCCCCGGCTCCGCGGCGATGGCCCCGCATTCGAGCACCTTGCCCATGTGGAGGGCCAGTCCCTTGTCAAAGCCCATAACCAGCGGAAGCGCCGCGAACATGGCAGGGTCGCTCGCACGGCCGCCCACTATGACCTCTGCTCCCTCCTCCAGCGCCCGCATATACGGCTCGACACCCATCTGGGCCACGATCCGCACCGACCGGTCTATAGTTTCCGAAGTGAGTTCAGGAGCAGGACCGAGCGGCTCTGTCCTGCCCTCAAAAAGCCGGGACTTCACCAGGCCCTTGTCAACCTCGGCCGGGATAATAGCCATGCGGAAGCTCATCCCCTCCCGCTCGGCAATGCGCCGGATAAGCAGGGCCACCGCCATCACGTGCAGGTTGCCGCCGGCGCCTCCGGCCGAACCCATGATAAAAGGGATGTCCCGAGCCAGGGCGGCCCGAAGAATTGGCGTCAAGTCCCGCTCCAGCGCCTGCCGGAAACCGGCGAGCTCTCCGGCCCGGTCGGCCCCCATGCCCAGGAAGTAAGGCCCGGCGTCAGTAGAGCCGCCGTCAACAGCGATCACGTGCGGCTCATAAGCAAGGCCCGCCTCCAGCGACGCCAGGGGGTAGCCGTAGCCCAGGATGGCGGTGGGGGACAGCACTCTTATCTCGTCCATCTACAAGCTCCCTTACTTATACTCTACACCTCATGCCGCTCCTTTTCTACAGGAGACCTTCCGCGCCGGTTGACTGGGCTTGTGACATGAAAGGGGGTTTTCAAAAAGGCAGCCGGTGCGGTCGTACTGCCGACCCCGCTTGGGGGCGGACCGGAAGAAAGCATAATCCGCGGGCTTGTCAAGGGGCATGCCCGCGCTCCGCGCGGCGCCCTTCGGGCGCCCTTGACAAGCTCGAAAGCGGATTATGCTAAGATGCTTTTTGCGCGGGGAGGAAAAAATGTTTCTCCACTCACCATCCCCGACATACATCCTCCGCCAGCCGGCTTTGTTATGCGAGGAGCGCCGAGTCATCATTTTTTCCTCCCCGGCAATCTCCGGTCCGGTCCGCCCCCAAGCTTACAGCCCGCCGAGCCCGGAATGGCTCCGGCTTTCATCACAGCAATGCCTGTGTTTTGCCGGCAAGAGTTCGGGCAAGGATGACCGCCTTACTTCTGCCCCCCCCTTTCATGTCGCAGGCCCCGGTTGACTGCATCCGGAGCCGGTGCTATGGTTATAAGCCGTGCTCGCCGATCAGTTGCCGGTCCGGAATAGCCCGCGGGTTCAGTATCCATGAAAAGCAGTGATTATCGTCGGTTAGAGAAAAGAGCCAGAAAGGACCTGGAGGAGTTCCGTTTCGTTCTCAGGAAAGCCCGCAAGCTGAGAAAGAAAGAGCCCGAGCTCCTTTTGACCGCGGTCGAGAAGCGGGACGCTTTAAAGAGCGCGTTAAAGACCGGCGATTACTGGTCCATCCACTACGCCCGGCGGGACCTTGCCGATTACCTCCGGACCTCGCTGCCGCGCTACCGGCCCCGCCCGGTGCTGGAGACCCTGAAGGCCTTTGCCATCGCCCTGGCGGTGGCTTTGTTGATACGGTGGGCACTGATCGAGCCCTTCCAGATTCCGAGCGGGTCCATGATTCCCACCCTGCTGGTGGGAGACCAGTTACTGGTGAACAAGATAGACTTCGGACTCACCTTCTACGTGCCATACCTAGACCCGGACATGGACGATAAAGACTTTCTGAAAAACGTGCGCCTGCACGGCGCTTTCCCGGTCTTTCCCCGGACTGTCTTCGGCCACCGGGTCTACTGGGCGGGCCACAAGCTGTGGATGCCGGACCTGCCCGAGCGGGGAGAGGTGGTGGTGTTTCAGTTCCCGGACAACCCGAGCGAGGACTACATAAAGCGCGTGATCGGTCTGCCGGGAGACACCGTACAAGTAAGGGACGGCAAGCTTTTTATAAACGGCATGCCGCAATCCAAAAAACGCATCACTGCCTACACCGGCCCGGTAAGCCACGCCGTCTGCGACAACTACGATCTTTTCCGCGAAGAGCTCATGAACGCAAACGGCCCGCACGAGCACCTGCTTGTTCATTGCCGGGACAACGTCTACCGGTCCATGTACACGGACTACGGCCCGAAGGAGGTCCCGGAAGGGCACGTCTTTGTCATGGGTGACAACCGGGACCATTCCTATGACAGCCGGAGCTGGGGCATGGTGCCCCTGGTCAACCTGAAAGGCTCGGCCATGTTCATCCATCTTCCCCTGGACCCGGATGAACACTACCTTCCCCGCTGGGACAGGTTCTTTAAATGGATACATTAAAGGAAGGATAAACGTATTTAAGTGTGGGTTACTGAACAATTTCCATTATCTAGTGTAGTGGATCATATGTGATTTTCTTTCGGGCGTCGCCCTTACAGGGCTTGTATCCGATTTGTTAAATATCCTACCCGGGGTTTGCACCCCGGGCTTTAGGCCGCCGTCCCGTTGGGACTCGAAAGCCTCGAATCTGCGCCCTGAAAGGGGCGGAAGGAATACAGCCCAGGGCGCCTGTCTGCGTGCCTGTCTGCCGTGCCCGGCACAGGCAGGCAAGCCCTGGGGAAACGGTTTAAAAAAATAAAGAGCCCTGAAAGGGCGAGGGAAAAATTCTCGCAGAGTTGGTTCGGTAAACTTTAAACGTAATTCATAAGGGCCAAACAGAGTGATACACTACACTAGAAAGAACCTTTGCTGCTCTTTATGAAAATTTTTTGCGTTTTGCGCATTCTCGGCTACCAGCGGGGAGGCTTCCTTTGGTATTCTTCTCTGATATTGTATTCATCCCGGCACGGAGGATAAGAGAACTTAATGCGTGCGGAGCGCCGGGTTCGGTGGCGTTTGCCGGAGTGGAGTAGGGGCCGGGCCAGTTCCGCCCTTTTCACTTCTCCCCGCTGGAAGTCCTAAAAGCGATAAACGTATCTTAGACTATCCATCAACACTAAAATACGTAGAAACTAGAGGAAAAATATATGCCCGTAAAACCGGATACCGACTGGACCGACGAAGAGATAGTGCTCTCCGACATGACGCCGGACACCTTGTTCGTGTTCGACCGGATGACCGAAGAGACCATAAAGGCGGTGGACCCGAAACCGGGCGAGCTCATCCTGGACGTGGCCTGCGGACGGGGGATTGACGCCCGTTCCCTGGCCCAGGAGGGCGCGGACCTCTTCGGCATCGAGGCGAGCGCCGCCATGATCGAGAAGGCGTTCGAGCTGTTGGGGCCGGACGGAGGCGGCATAAAGCTCTTGCGCTCCCTGGCCGAGAACCTGCCTTTCCCGGACGACGCTTTTGACAAGGTGGTTACCAAGGGCGCCATGGACCACTTCGCGGACATTGAAAAAAGCATGGCCGAGATGGCCCGCATAACCCGGCCGTCCGGCAAGGTCATCATAGCCATCGCCAACTTTGAGAGCTTAACCTGCAGGCTGGGCCGATTCTACGGGTCGGCGCGGCAGAAGCTAACCGGCAAAGCGCCGGGAGACCATCCCTTCTGGGAGCCGCCCCACGATCATAACTTCAAGTTCGACCTGGGCGTACTGGAAAACCTCATGGCAAAACACTGCCGCCTCGACTCCGTGACCGGCCTCAGCATGCTGTGGGGACTGCCCCGCTGGGGCGCAGTAACCAGGATGATGCCGGGAGGAGTGGCAAACCTCACCCTCAAATCCCTCGACCGCTGCGCCAAGGCTATGCCCCGACTCGCTGATGTCCTCGTAGCCACCGGCACGCCAAGGAAACAGGTTTTGAACGCAACGACGCGGCGACGCAACGCTGAGCAAAAGTGTTTAAAGTAAAAAAGAAAAAGCGGACTCTCCGCGAAGTTCCACAAGCGCTCGCACAAGAACTCGCCATTATCGTGGATATGCCTGGCTGCGCCGGACATGGAGTCTAAACGGATTAGGGCGAAAAGCCCGCGAGCGCTGAAGCTCACTCTTTGCCGAGCTTTTTAAAGATTCTTTCCATCCACCAGGGAATTTTAACCTCTTCTTTCACCTGGTAGGTGGGAACGTAGGGCTTCACGTCTATGACCGGGCTGCCGTCCACTGCGTCAAGCCCTTGCACCGTAAGAACGTTTCCTTCCCTTTTCAACAGCTTGACCGAGGTGAGAAGAATCGGGTTCGGACGGGCGGGGCTGCATGTTGCGAACACGCCCGTCAAGGGGTTGTCCTTTCTTCCCATGGGATGGACCTTCCTGATGTCCCGGCTCGACTCCGGTGTGCGGTGGGCCCAGTAGAGGATGTTAAGGTGAGAGTAATCCTCGATACCATCGAGAACCCCGGCGAGCTCTTCGTTTATGATGACCTCGGAAACCCGCTCATGGCGGGAACGGGAGCGCTCCTTCATCTTTGCCAGGTCGCCGTCCAGCTCGATGTTGTCAGACCCCGCCTTAAGGCTCGGATTTTTGACCTCGCTTTTTACTATGCCGACCGACCTGATATGAAAAGGTTCAGACGAGGACTTCTCTTCCTCACTGCTCATCTATACTCTCCAGCGGGTGCGAGCGGCGAAAGTCGCGATCCAACCCGCTTTTGCAACTTTTATTAAAACCGGCCGTGCCGGACCATGGAGCGGAACCCGCCCCTCTACCGCTTTCAACCGGGCGCCCGGCAGGTGTTCTTGGCGAGATGGGCCCCCTGCTTCTTCTCGTCGGACTCCAGGTGGCAGTGCTTGTACTTTTTGCCGCTTCCGCACCAGCAGGCCTGGTTCCGGCCCGGCTTGACCTCCGGCTCCCGAGGGCCCGCACCGACCGACTCTTTCAATCTGTCCATTATGCTCATGATACGATCCTTTCATGCTTGAATATAGTAAAAGGAGGATTAACAGTCAAGTCGTTGGGGCAAGGAAAAGTAAAGGTTAAGAAAAAACCGTTGTTGCGGCTTGCCTTTATAAAAACCAGGTTAAAAAACTACTCTGCCGGCCTCCGCGCCAGCGCATAGACCGCCCGGTGCGGCTTGAA
>JAWOBU010000261.1:0-2936 GCA_046484135.1 bacterium | reverse complement strand
AACGCGGTTGATTTCTCCGGCTACCCCGACTGTACCCCCGAGTTCCTGGAAGCTTTCCGGAAAGTGGCCGGGACCGGCACCAGGGCGGGGGTGCAAGGCTCCCCCCCGGTTATTAACGCGCCTCTTCTTTATATGGACAAGGCCGAGATAGTAAGGCAGGGAGCGAGGCTCGGGCTCGACTTCGGCATCACCCACACCTGTTATGACCCGGAAAAGGACGGCTCGCCCTGCGGCCGTTGCGACGCCTGCCTGCTGCGCAAAAAGGGGTTCGAACAAGCAGATATAAAGGACCCGCTTGCCAGGACATGAAGCTTTCCAGCCGAGCACCTGTCAAGGGGCAGGTTTTTGACACGCGAGAGGCGGCGGGATATACTCCGGTCTGATTGCACCGGGCTGGAAGCATTATTCAATGAACCATTGTCTTAGCGAGGTGAAGGATGAAGATATTTATTGACACCGCGGATGTGGGCGAGATCAGGGAAGCCCATGCCATGGGAATGGTGGATGGCGTAACCACCAATCCCTCCCTGATCGCCAAGACCGGCCGGCCCTTCCGGGAGGTCATCGAGGAGATCGTGTCCATCGTGGACGGTCCTATCAGCGCCGAGGTCGTGGCCCTGGAGAGCAAAGAGATGGTAAAGGAGGCCCGCACCCTGAGCGATATCCATCCCAACATCGTAACCAAGATACCCATGACCACCGAAGGAATGAAAGCGGTCTCCGTACTGGAACCAGAAGGCATCCGATGCAACGTGACCCTGGTGTTTTCTCCTTTGCAGGCCCTGCTCTCCGCCAAGGCGGGCGCGAGCTACGTGTCCCCCTTCGTGGGAAGGCTGGACGATATCGGCCATAACGGCATGGAGATAGTCGAACAGATACTCTCCACCTACCAGAACTACGATTTCAAAACCGAAGTCATCGTGGCATCGGTAAGGAGCATAACCCACGTGCTTCAGTCCATGCTCATGGGAGCGCATATCGCGACCATTCCTTTCAAGGTCATAAAGCAGATGTCCGTACATCCGTTGACTGACAAGGGGATAGACGCTTTCCTGGCCGACTGGGACAAGGCGGGCGGGTCCCTGACCTGAAAGCCGTTCCCAAAAAGCTTTGACAAATATGAACCCGGAACCGGACGCTGCGAAAAAGGCTGGGCCGCCGGGGGCTTGGCCCCCTTTTCGAATAGGACCCCTCGTGTTCGATCCGCCCGCGGTTATGGCTCCTATGGCCGGACTAACTTCCTGGCCCGTCAGAATGATCTGCCGTGAGATGGGCGCATCCCTTGCCTTTACCGAGATGATAAGCGCCGTGGCAGTGGCCCGCGGAAGGGTCCAGGCCGACACCCTGAACGCTTTGAAAACAAGGCCGGGGGACCGGCCGCTAGGCATTCAGATTTTCGGCTCCACCGCCGGGGAAATGGCGGAGGCCGCCCGGAGCCTTGCATACATGGAGGCCGATCTTGTAGACATAAACATGGGGTGTCCCGTCCGGAAGATCATCCGTTCCGGATCAGGCTGCGCGCTCATGCTGGACCCATACCGCGCCGGAAAGATCGTCCGCGCCGCAAAACAAGCTCTCTCGGTCCCCCTGACCGTAAAGATGCGCACGGGGTGGGACGAAAGCTCCAAAAATGCTGTCGAGCTGGCCCGCGTGTGCGAGTCCGAAGGCGCGGATGCAATAACCATCCATGGCCGCACCAAGGCACAAGGTTTCTCGGGAGAAACCGACCTCGATACTATTCAAGACGTGGTCAGCTCGGTGAACATCCCTGTAATCGGAAACGGCGGCATCATGTGCGCCAGGGACGCGGAAAACATGATCGAAAAAACCGGATGCGCCGCCGTAATGGTAGCCAGGGGCGCTATCGGAAACCCCTGGATTTTCGCGGCCATCGCCTACGGCGAAAACTCACCCAAAGCAAACCCGCCGCTCGAAGAAAAAGCCCGTCTTATTCTTCAACATCTCGACTGGATCAAGGAGTCCGTGCCGGAAAGAAAACTCACCTCCGAGATGAGAAAGCACATGGCATGGTACGTAAAAGGAATGCCCGATGCCGCCGCCTTCAGAAGGGAGCTCCACCAGCTCAACGACTTCCATGAAGTAAAGGACCTGGTGCAAAGATTCTTCCAGAGCGAGCCTGAGCCCTCCTGTTTGAAGGACGGCTGATACTTGCCGGAAGCGGCGTGCCGTAATATCATCATCTAAGGAGATAAGCCGCCTCTCGGGGTTGTTGTAAGTAAAGAAAAACCATGAAGCAGGAGACCCACGTATTCGAACCGGTCCACGGAAGGACCGACTTTCCCTTTCCACAGTTGGAGATGATCCGGCCGGACCTCGATAACCTGCCCGAGTTGCGCTTCCCCTCCGACTATACCTTACGAGCCTATGAGCCGGGCGACGAGCGGGCCTGGGGAGAAATAATGAGCGAGGCGTTCACGCCCTACTGGAACTCGTTGCGCTTTAAAAAATATTTTCTGCCCCACTTCGGCTTCAGCCCCCAGCGACTCTTCTTCGCCTGTTACCGCGGCAGGCCGGTGGGGTCCGCCGCCGCTTTCATGTGGCCCGGGATCCCGTCCCAATGGGGCTATATCCATATGGTGGGAGTAAAAAAGGAGCATTGCGGAAAGGCGCTCGGATACTGGCTCACCGTGGCCTGCCTGCACAAGCTCCAAGAAGAGAACTTCACCAAGGCAATGCTCCAGACCGAACATTACCGCATCCCCGCCATCAAGCATTACCTACGGCTCGGGTTCCAGCCCGTCCTGGTAAAAGAGGACCAGCGCCAAAAATGGAAGAAACTGTTCCAGAGGATAGGCGAGCCCGAAAGAATCAGCGAGTTCGGACTGGACGAGCTCCCGGTTATGAGCAGGCTGGGCTTCTGGTGGAGGGTTGTGAAACTATCCAACTACCTGAGCTGGCTGAACCTGAAATGGAGC
>JAWOBU010000162.1:0-3421 GCA_046484135.1 bacterium | reverse complement strand
GGCTGGTACCCGGGCAAGGTCGAGGCCGCGCCTGCTACGCTGTGGGAAAAGATACGCTAGGCATGGAGGCTGACTCTTTACGCTGCGGCTTCATCGCTCTTCTGGGCAGGCCCAACGTGGGCAAGTCCACGCTGATGAACCGCATCCTGGAAGAAAAGGTCTCCATTACTTCTTCCAGGCCGCAAACCACCCGGAACCGCATCCTGGGCATTCACACCTACAGGGACTCCCAGGCCGTATACATGGACACTCCCGGCATCCACGATTGGAAAGGCGAGCTCAACCAGTGGATGGTGGAACAGTCGCGTCGGGCCGCTGCGGACTCGGACGTGGCCGTGATGATGATCGAGGCCGACCGTCCCTGGCGCGACCCGGACCTTTCCGTGCTCGAGCTGGTGGAGAAGCTCGAGGTGCCGAGGATCCTGGTCATCAACAAGGTGGACAAGGTGGATAAGCCGTCAGTGCTGCCGCTCATCCGTAATTCGGACTCGTTGGGAGTGTTCCATGACATAGTCCCGCTTTCCGCATTGAAGGGCGACAACGTGGACCGGTTCCAGGAAGTGGTCCGGGATCATCTTCCGGAAGGTCCTGCCTTGTTTCCGGAGGACATGATAACCGACCAGGCGGAGCGGTTCTGGGTGGCCGAGGTCGTCCGGGAGAAGGTGGTAAGGAACACCCGGGAGGAGCTTCCCTTCTCCACCGCCGCGGTGGTCACCGGTTTTTCCGAAGACCCGGAGATCATCCGCGTGCAAGCGGAAATCCTGGTAGAGAAGAAAAGCCAGAAAGGAATCATCATCGGCAGCCGGGGCAGGATGATAAAAAAGATCGGCAGCCAGGCCCGCCAGGACCTCGAGAAGTTCTTCGGCAAGCAGGTCTTTGTCGAGCTCTACGTGCGGGTCTCCGAGAAGTGGTGGAAAGACCGGGACACCGCCTCCCAACTGGGAATGAGATGAAAGAAGGACCGGTCTTTTAAAAACAGCTTTTTAATTCACGCAAAGGCGCAAGACAAAGAAACTTGCGGCGGTGCGATCTTTTATGGAAAGCATCTTCCGGGCACTTTTCAAGGAACCTCAATTCCGGAAAAGCCAGGCTTCGCCGCATCACTACGTAGTCTTGTTTCCTGTCTTTAAATTCAAAAGAGATTCCCCCTTCTCTGCGTCTTGGCGCCTCTGCGTGATACAATTCTTTGCCTTTGTTTCACTGCCTGAAGTGATACCCCACCTTGAAAAGAAGAACTAGCATGTCTCCCGCCTCCTCGAACTCGAAGTCTCCTTTGCCGAAATACTCATGGTCCAGCTCCGCCTGTTCGTACTCCGCCATGTGCCAGGACAGCTCCGGCGCAAGATAAAAGTTGCCGATATAATAGTTCGCTCCCAGCGCCAGCCTGACGCCGATAGCCGGGTCCGAAGTGATGCCGCCTTCCTCCGCCCGGACCACGTAAACGTAATTACCCAGCCCGGCTTCCAGGTAGGGCGTAAAAGGCGCTATCCCGGCAAAGGTGTACCTTCCCGAAAAGGTGAGGTACTCCTGCCCCCATACCGTGTCCTCGCCCAGTATGTCCTCCGCCACACCGGCGCCGACGCCGTAGTGCATGGATACTCCCCAGTTGTCGGTGAAGTTGTAGCCGAGGTGGATGAACTCCAGGTCATAACCGGTGCGGGGCTCCAGCTCGTCTATCCAGTCCCCTCTCTGGTCGGGAAAGGCGTATCCTATGCCCGTGCCGAGGTAAAAGCCTATGTTCGCGCTCGAGAGCGCAGGCAAGAGAACAGCCGCTATAACGGCTCCCGCCATCACCATCATCTTGGACTTCCACATTTTTGCCCCTCCTTTTCAAGGTTTGCCGGAAACCAAAATGCCGCACTTGCGGCTGCAATAATAAACCAAACCGCTCAGACGCTGAACTCGATTTTGCCGTTTATGTTGGGCTTGCCCGTGTTGCCGAGGCCGCGGTTGGCGGTGCCGTCCTTGAAGCCCCGGACGTTCAGGTCAATAAGGTCATACGGATCGTCTATCGCAAGGTGGGCGGAGAAGTTCTCCTGCCGGGCGGGCCTGTCCATGGCCGCTTTATAGCGGGGCGGCACCCGGGTCTCGGTGCCCAGGTACTGGAAGATGGGCGCGCTTCGCGATTCTTCCCGTAACTCGTGAAGCCTGGTGAAGGCGGTCCGGTACTCGATAGTGCACTTCGCGCCCTGCCGCCTGATCTTCAGCAGCCGATAGCCGCAAGGGTACTCGATCAGGCACGGCACCTGGATGTGGGTGGTGTAGATGTCGTCGGGCAGGGACCCGGCGGTTTTTTTCTTCTTGAACTGGTCCACGCACACGCCGTGGTAATGACCGCTCAGGACGAGCTTGACCTGGGGATGGCGGGCGAACAGGTTTTGAAGCTGGTATCTCGCCGCAGAGCGCGCGTGCCGGAAGTGGGTCCTGGTCATAAGGTAGGCGTTCATTAGAGGTGGCACAATGCTGATGGGATAGATGGGATGGTGGGATGCCACAATGACCGCCTTGTCTCGCAGTCCGTTAAGCTGGTCTTCGAGCCAGTCAATCCGGTCCTGGCTTAAGCCGAGCGAGTTGAGTCCGAAGATGGTGGTGTTCAGTACGATGAGCGAAAGCCACTCGGAAAGGTGCACCACGTAGTCGGTGTCTTTGTGTTGCGCGCCGAACTTCTCGTAAAACGCGGCTATGTCGTCGTCCTTGCTTTTGGGGCCGTGCGGCGCGAACTCGCTGTACATGTCGTGGTTGCCGATGGCCACCAGGGAGTTGTCGCGGATGGAAGCCGGAAGGCTGTTAAGACCTTCCAGGACCAGTTGCTCTTCATCCCGATGGCCACGTTCGGCCAGGTCCCCGCATATCAGCAGCGAGTCTATCTCGCTCTTTTCATAGTTGGCCCGGTTGTCCGGCTCTTTTGCAAATACTTCATCGTAAAACTCGAGCCGGTGCCTGCCCTCCCTTACCTGGCCCAGCACATCCCGGTACAGGGCCTTGCTGCCCTCCTCGGCAAAATGGCCGATAAGATGGTAATCTTCGTGCGTTTCTTTGCCGAAATACTTGTCCAGGCAAAGATGGGTATCAGCCAGGACCGCCAGGTTAAGACTGTCCGCGCTCTTCCAGAAAGGCGCCGGGGCCGGGTACATCTCCCACTTCTTCTCCCGGATTTCCGGCCCGCCGGAGGACGCGACAAAAGACCGGTCGGGCCGTGCGCCAAGGGTTTCCGAAACCTCCTGCGGCCTTGCAAAGTAAAAGCTCTTCTCAGCCAGGTGTAAAAGACGTGTCTGGATAAAGCGAGAACGCACCTCGACCTTGTTGCCGCGCGCTTCCAGCTCCAGCCGCCGGCATCCGCAAGGATATGCCGAAGGCGAACAAGGCTCGAGCGCGGATCTGACCCGAGCGGTGTCCACCGGCTGGTCGAAACTGACCTGGA
>JAWOBU010000155.1:0-8169 GCA_046484135.1 bacterium | reverse complement strand
CAAGGTAGCGTCTGGCCCGCCCGGCCTGCGCCGCGTCCGCCGCGCCTTCTTGTGCGTTGCACGCAGACAGGGCAGGCAGGCCGGGCTCGACCGGAACAACTACAAGCCACTTCTTGACATGTACGTCAAAGCGAACGACAAACAGGCGGGTGAAAAAGCGGGCTACGAGTACGGCGAGCAGTTCAGGTATGAAATGGCCGGAGGCCCGGTCGCCGCCCTGGCCAGCGGCGAAGAGTAAGAAGAAAACCGCTGTTTTGTTAGCCGGCCCTTTGGTAAAAGTATCGAGTCCGCAAAAGTGTGGCCGAACTCGTTTTTGAACTCTACTTGAACAGAAGGGGGCAGTTGATTAAAAGGGTGATCGAGCAGTCCGTACGTCTAAAACAATATCGCGCCAAGAAAGTCAACAGTTAGGGATGATGTCCCCGGAACTAGGCTATCTGAGCTTCTGTGAAAAGGGGAATGGTGTTCATAGTTTACCCCTTGAGAAGCTTCTCGAACCAAATGATAGCTGCTTCTCCTTCCTTGCGGGCCACCTCATCAACGGTACGACTATGGCGGATGCCATTGCGAAGCTCAGCAAGTCGGTCCAGCTTGCCCACCATGGTTTCCTTATTTCCAAAGCGGTCCGCAAACCTCGGCCATAGAGTCTTTCCGGTAATGGTTTCCTGCAATTCACGCAGGTCAAAGAACTCCAACTTACCTTCCAGCTTTTTGTACAACTCGATATCGAGTGCGGGGTTCTTCTTCGCCGCCTGATTAATCCGGTCATTGACCTTTTGGGCCACATGAGGCGGGATGGCGTCTGCATCGCCTTCCAGTACATCAACGATGACATTTCTTAGTCCGAGTTCGATTTTTTCGATTTTCTCGTCCAGTTCCCGAATTTGAGGGGGAAGGTCAAGCCGTTCTTTGACCAGTAGATTTTCAATGGCATCCTGAATGGTCCTCTGGCGCTCTGCTATAAAATCTTCGTAATCATTCGGAGTAAAAGGGTCTCGTAAAAGTATGTCCAAGGCATTTGAAGATATGAAGTGCGATTCTAGGATAGCGCGGACAGTGGTCTCTCCGTTAGACTGGATCAACTCGGGAAGATACTGGTTTGGTAATCTTTTTTTAATTACCTTTCGGTTGGTTTCAGTTGTCAAAGGCGTTCGGTTTAAGATCGTATGAATTTTGTTGTTTCCCAAATTCTTGCTTCCCCATGAGGCGGGAACGATGTGGTGGTCGTCCAGGTCGTCATATTGAGGTACATTTCCTGTCATCCAGTCACGCGCTCCCTTAATGACGAGCAGATTGAAAATCCCGTTGTATATGGAAGAGCCTCTTTTGATTTCGTTTCTAAGATCAAGATTCTTGAACCCCAAATTGAACTCTTGGATTGGGGCGGGCTCAGCGTTCGAATCTTCTATCCACTTCTTTAGGTCCAGAAAATCCCGGGCGCTTTTTGATTCCACAGAACCGGAATATCTATTTGTAAATACAGACGCCCAGTACCAATGTCGAACCTTTCTTTGCGCATCAAGACGCCGATTCGATGGCAGTGAATTCACATGATGTTGGAGTGCCGCGAAAGCGGGAAGAATTGAATAATATGGAAGGTAGTTAGGGTTAACCGCACCGAACTCTTGAGGATGTCTGAGCATTTTTATGGAATTTTCCAATGACTCTATTGCTACTTCCCATTGTTTTTCAAAATCCTCAACAGTGGGTATAAGCACTTCCTTTCGAAAAGACCCGTCTTTGTTACGGACAATCTTATCTTGTCCAGGCAAGAGAAAATAAAGATACTTTGGAGAGCAATAGTTCTGCTGAAGTATGGACATGACTTGAAGAATGTAAACATTCATTTTACTGGTTTCGAAAAAGCTCAGCCGGTCCTTAGCTTGTCTCCAAAGATACTTGAGCTGGAGTCCTTTAGGTTTTAAAAGAGCGTTTATTAAATCAAAGATATCGAGTTGTATTCCTTTACTGTTAATCTGTGTAAAGATGTCACAAACTTTATCTACCTCTATATTTCGGTCTAACTCTATATATGCAACCTGGTACTGCTCCATTATGTCTCTAACATGCTCGCCAAAGGCACGGGCATTTTCAGCGTTACGTTTTGCCAATTCTTCGGCCTCAACATCTCCTGAATCCGAAGCAGCAGTTGCTTTATTTTCCCAGTAGCGAGCATAATCCTGGAGCCAGTTTGGTAACTCAAAACCACCTTTGCCGATAATCGACAAAAAGAAAACATGCTGCTCGAATTGGGCGTCTCTGTCTTTCTCAAGATTTTTACTTCTTTGCCTCCAATCATATTCAAAAGCTTCGTCATAAAACTCTTCCATAAATCTGTCTACTCTAATAAAATAGAGAAAGCGTTTAGCCCGATTGGGTAAGGGTATATCTGGAGCTAAAAATGTATAGTACATCGCTGTTAAGCGTTGTTGTCCATCTAGTACAATGTGTTCACAATTATTTTTCCCACCGTCGTGACCGTAAACAGGTTCGCATGCTAATGCCTCGAAGCTGTCATCTCTCCCTTTCCAGAGCAAGAAGCTCCCTATATAATAATCTAAGAAAATTGAGCGCATCAGCGCAAGAATATCCCATGGCTTCCATTCGAATTCCCTTTGAAAATCCGGAATCACAAATCTACCTTCTTTTAAACGAATTATTAAATTGTTCAAACCTATGTGATCAGGCTTCTGAGCGTCTTTCATTCCTTACTACTCCTTCCCAACAACTAATCAGATCAGACCGGCGGACCCCATACATAACTTATTCTTCCTTTGGTTTGGGGCCGGGCTTTCGAGGTATGAGCCTCCTGTCCAGTGCTTTCTCGATCTCCTGTATAAAAGCACTCCCGCCCAGGGGCCTGCCCGTGCGCTTGTGTTTTTTCAAAAGCTCGACCTCGGACCGAGCAAGCGGCAACCACAGGAAATCCTCCCACCCCAAGGTCTCCTTGTCAAGCAGAGGCCGGACCGTGACCAGGTCGTCGTCCCGGCCCGCGAGGTGCTCCGAGGCGCTCGATCACAGCGCTTGCCAGCCTTACCTGGCGAAATTAGTGCCATATAGCACGGATAAAGTCAACAGTTATGTATGATGTTCCCCGACCAGTTCTTTTATTCCACGAGAACCGCTTGACAGAGCGACACAAGCAGTACCGGGCTACTCCGTTTTATCTTTTTTTATCTCATTTATCCGGGTGCTGAAGATTTTCCATCTTTTATCTTCTTTGCGGAGCACGTGAACGCCGGTTACGCGGTTTGGCTTGAACTCGGGGCCGGCGAGTTTGCGGGTGGACTGGGTGAAGCTGACTCTGGCGGTGTTTCCGGACACTGCTGTAACCGAGACGTTTGTGAGCTTGTACTCGAGCTCGTACTTGTCAAAGGTCTTTTCCATGAGCTCCCGGGTGGCTTCATAATGGGGAGCGTCCCGGTGGAGGGTGTACATATAGGTTTCCAGGTCTTCCTGCCTCGAGGCTTCGACGTTGGCGTAAACAAGTGCCCGGAGCTCAGAGCGCGTATCGTTTTCTTCGCTCGGCCGCGCTTTTTCCTCTTCAGGGCCGGCAGTGCTTTTCTCGTAAGTCTCGGCCTTTGCTTCAGCGGCTTTGTCCGGCCGGACAAAGCCGCCCGCGGCAGGCCCACTTTTGCTCTCTTTTCCGGACGCGCCGAAAAGAAGCACCGGCACGGTTAAAATGAACAGCCACGCTGCTTTCATCTTTGTTTCCTCTGCGGAGTGTCAGGTCGGGAATGCCCGGCGCCGGCAAGCTAATAAGGCGTGGCCAAAGAGACTAAGCCCATTGCCGCCGGTCCGGCCCAAGGACTACTCGCTTTTCAGCTCGTTGTACTGGCCGGCCTTGGTGTTATAAATCTTCCACTTGCCGTCCGACTTCTTGAGAATGTGCTCTCCTTTGACCTGGTTGTCCTTGATGCCTTCCGGCCCCGACTCCTTGCGGGTGATCTGGGTAAAGGACACCCGGGCCACGTCCTGCGAGGTCTCCTCCACGTTAGCCTCCACAAGCTTGTAGCTCAAGTCATACTTTTCAAAAGTCTTTTTCATGAGCCGCCTCGTAGAGTCGAACGCAGGCGATTCCGGGTGCAGGGTGTGCATGAAAGCGTTTAAGTCCTCCGACTCCGCGGCCTCGATGTTGGCCCGCAGAAGGTCCATAATGGCCTGCCGCTCATCAGCGCTTACCTCCGAGTCCTGTCCGCCCGGCTGGGTGCAGCCCTGCAAGAGAAGAGCGCCTATAAGAATAAAAGAAACACAAAAAACATAACGAGTCATATCAACCCCCCCATTTCACGTCTTTGCAACGGATCAGCTTATAAAAATGCTACTCCACTGCCTTAAAACAGTCAACCGGAAGCGGAGACAGCAAATATGGCCTGGTCGGCACGCAGGTTATAAAGGAGGCTTGAGCCGAGCTCCCGGTCCCCCCGGATATAGAAGCGACTTTTAACTGCGATGCCCTTTGCCCGGCAGAGGTATATAAAGTCCTTGATGGTAAAAATATGGATGTTGGGGGAAGCGTACCAGGGGTCAGGGAGGTTGGAAGTAACCGGCATGCGTCCTTTTACGGCGAGCTTAAACCTGGCGGACCAATGGCCGAAGTTGGGGAATGACACGATCCCGGTTTTTCCCACCCTGACCACTTCGTCGAGTATATGGTCGGGCCGCCTGAGCGCCTGCAGGGTCTGGCTGAGTATCACGTAGTCAAAGCTCTGTTCGGCGTAGTCGGTTAGCCCGTGATCGAGGTCGCCGTGAATAACGGACATTCCTTTTTGCAGGCATTGGCTCACATTGGTCGAGTCAATCTCCACTCCCTGTCCCACGATCCTTTTCTTTTGGGAGAGGAGCGCGAGAAGCTCTCCGTCTCCGCAGCCTAAGTCCAGGACCCGGGAAGCGGGCGAGACCATATCCAGGATTATCCGGTGGTCCGTCCTCATGGAGCTTTCATGAAACGCCGTGTCCGCGGCTTGTCTTTCCCTTCTCATGTCTTTGCCGGCCCGCTGTCCGTTATTTCGTTTTCCCGCTCTTTGAGATTGGAGTGCAGAAAGCTTCTGATCATCTCTTCCTGCAGGTTCCCCGGCACCAGGAACGAGTCATGGCCCTGCCGGGTTTCTATCTCGCAATAGGAGACCTCGACGTTGTTCATCTTGAGCGCCCGCACTATCTCGCGGGAGCTCTCCGGAGGATAAAGCCAGTCCGAGGAAAAAGACACCACCATAAACCGGGAGTCCACGCCTGCGAGCGCGTCTGCCAATGTCCTGGTGCCTCCCTCGGTAAGGTCGAAGTAGTCCATAGCCTTGGTGATGTACAGGTAGCTGTTGGCGTCGAACCTTTGGGTAAAAGACAGGCCCTGGTGGTCCAGGTAGCTCTCCACCTGGAACTCGGTGGCAAAGGAGTACCCGAACCGGTCGTTCTCCTGGAGGCGTCGTCCAAACCTGGAATGGAGCGCTTCCTCGGAAAGGTAGGTTATATGGGCCACCATGCGCGCGAGCGCAAGCCCGCTGTCCGGGCCGCTCTCGCCGTAGTACCTTCCTTGTTTCCAATGGGGGTCGCTCATAATGGCCCGCCTTCCTACCGCATTAAAGGCTATGCCCTGGGCGGAGAGACGCGCGCAGGAGGCGATCAGGGTCGCAGAGGCGACCATGTCCGGAAACTCCACCGCCCATTGCAAAGCCTGCATGCCGCCCAATGAGCCGCCCGCCACGTTAAGAAGCTTTTTTATGCCCAGATGAAACACAAGCTCGCGCTGGATGCGTACCATGTCCTTGACGGTTACTACCGGGAAGTCCGGCCCGTACGGCCCGCCGGTGGCCGGGTCCGGAGAGGAAGGGCCGGTGGTCCCCTGACAGCCGCCGATGATGTTCGAGCAGATGATAAAGTACCTGTCCGTGTCAAAGGGCTTGCCCGGCCCTATCATGAAGTCCCACCAGCCGGGCTTTTGATCCTCCGAAGAGTGGTAACCCGCGGCATGAGCGTCGCCGGACAGAGCATGGCAGATGAGCACAGCGTTCGTCTTTTCGCGGTTCAACTCTCCATAGGTCTCGTAAGCCACAGTTATAGGTCCGATCTTCCGGCCGGACTCGAGCTCCATCTCGGAAGGCAAATCGGCAAAAGAAAAGTACCTCG
This sequence comes from bacterium, assembly GCA_046484135.1. Lineage (GTDB taxonomy): Bacteria > RBG-13-61-14 > RBG-13-61-14 > RBG-13-61-14 > DATKZS01 > CAYQTK01. Next base: position 2,046 of record JAWOBU010000155.1, on the reverse strand, counting down.
TTTCCACCAGGCCAACCGAGCCGGGCTCCTCCCACGGCTTTCTTTGTCGGCGGTCGTTTTTGCTCATTGTGATAACGCCCGCTTAAAGTCTTCCCTGATGTCGTCAATATGCTCGATGCCGGTTGACACCCTGATCATCTCGGGGGTGATACCGAGCTCGCGGCGCTTCTCTTCCGGAAAGCCCGCGTACTGGCTGGACCAGGGATGGATCACCAATGTCTTGGCGTCGCCCAGGTTGGCGAGATGCCGGGCCAGCCTGAGCTTTTTTATAAAATCGAAACAGTGGTCCTCGTCCTGCAGGCTGAAGGTGAAAAGTCCGCCGAAGCCGCGTCCTTTAAAAAGCTCCGCAGCCCTTTTGTGGAACGGGCTGGATTCAAGTCCGAGGTAGTTGACGAAGTTCACCGAAGAATAACCTTCCAGGTAGCGGGCGAGCTCGAGAGCGTTCTCCGAGTGCCTCTCCATGCGGAGGGCCAGGGTCTCCGTTCCCATCAGGGTCAGGTAGCTGTGCCAGGGGGCCGCGGTGGTTCCAAAATTAATGTGGATATCCTTCCAGAGACGGGCCAGGAAAGCCTTGGGACCCGCCTTCTCTTTAAAGGGTTTGAAGTCCGGATACTTCTCCTCCGGAAAGCCGAAGCTGCCCGCGTCAATCACCAGCCCGCCCAGGGCGCTGCCGTGTCCGTTCAAGTACTTGGTGGACGAGTGAATGACTATGTCCGCGCCGTGCTCGATGGGCCGGACCAGCCACGGAGTGGCCACGGTGTTGTCCACTGCGAGCGGGACCTCATGCCGGCGGGCGATCTTGGCGAGCTCTTCGAAGTCGGGCACGTCCATGGCAGGGTTGCCGATGGTCTCGACCAGGAAAAGCCGGGTGTCGTTCCGTACCGCTTCCTGCCACTCTTCCGGCCGGGCGGGGTCTGCAAAGCTCGTCTCTATGCCGTAGCGGGGCAACACCTGGGAGAGAAGAACATAGGTGCTCATGAAAAGCGACTTTCCGGCAACCAGGTGGCCGGGCCCGGACAGCGCAGCAAGTATGGTGTCCGCCACCGCGGCCATCCCGGAAGCAGTGGCCACCGCGGCCGCGCCGCCTTCCAGCTCGGTCACCCTCCTCTCCAGCGCCGTGTTGGTGGGGTTTGAGAGACGCATGTATATGTCCTGGTCGCCGGCGCCGGTAAAGGCGTTGTGAAGCTCCTGTGCGTCCGCGAAGCTGTGGGCCGCGGTCTGAAAGACAGGCGGCCGGGTGGCGCCCAGCCACGATTCCGGCGCGATCCCCGCGTGCACCGCCCGCGTTTCAAACTTCGTATCATTTCCGGCCATTCTTTGTTCCTCCCTTTTTGCCGCGATTTCCGTCCGACGGCCGGCGCTTTTCTCCGGCGCGCCAGCGGGAGACCAGGTCGTAAAAGGTGGTCTGGTCGTACACGCCTGACAGCGCCTTTTCCACCTCTTCCCACATGGGCAGGAAAACACAGCTACCGTAAAAAGGACAATCCTTTTCTTCTTCCGTTCCAAGCACGCATTCCACCGGCGCAAGCTGGCCCTCGATAAACCTTATCACCTCGCCCACCGTGATCTCCTCCGGCAACCGGGCCAGAAGATATCCGCCCTCCTTGCCCCGCACCGACTTGACAAGCCTCGCCTGCTTGAGCTGGTTTAAGATCACTTCGAGAAAGCGCAAGGGGATGGCCTGCGACTGCGCTATCTCCGCGGTATTGATCGGCGGTCCGCCATGCCGGAGCGAAAGCTCGAACACGGCCCGCAAAGCGTACTGGCATTTCTGCGAAACCATATCTTGACCTCTCCGATCAAGATAAACGGATTTACGGGAATTTGCAAGACCCCCGGGAGGAAAAATCCCCCGTTTTTTATGACCGGTCAGTCCCTCCATAAGCGTCGCCGGCAATCGGGACATTTGTCTTTGTTTCCAATCGGGGAACATACAACTCTTTGTCAAATGGATTGAACCACTCAGCCACCATGATAGCCCATCCTCGGCCATTGACTGCCCACGACTCGGCCATCCGGATAGCACACACAACTCAGCCATCCGGA
>JAWOBU010000112.1:0-13547 GCA_046484135.1 bacterium | reverse complement strand
AATTCCCCCTATTAGTATGGCTAACTCCCCGAGGACGGCAAAAAGCACGAAGAGAAAATGGAATGCCACCACCAGGTCCGCCATTAAGCCCGGATCAATCATAAGGACGCGGTGGGAAGGCATCGCGGAGCCGGCGTAGGCGGCGGCCACGACGAGCACGAGCAGACCTTGAACCAGCTCCTGGTGGAGATGGACGGCTTCGAGAGCAATGAAGGGGTCATCATTATAGCGGCGACCAACCGGCCCGACGTGCTGGACCCGGCGCTGCTCCGGCCCGGCAGGTTCGACCGGCAGGTGGTTGTTCCCCGGCCGGACGTCAAAGGCAGGTTCGAGATATTGAAGGTCCACTCCCAAAAGGTGACCCTGGCGGAGGACACCAATCTTGAAAACATCGCCAAGGGGACCCCCGGTTTTTCCGGCGCCGACCTCGAGAACCTGGTCAACGAGGCCGCGCTCATTGCCGCCCGCCGCAACAAGGACTACGTGGACCAGCTTGACCTCGAGTTCGCCAAGGACAAGGTCATGATGGGCACCGAGCGAAGGAGCATGGTGATAAGCGAAGAGGAGAAAAGAATCACCGCTTATCACGAGAGCGGCCACGCACTGGCGGCCTTCCTGGTGCCCGGCAGCGACCCGGTCCACAAGGTCACCATTATTCCCCGCGGGCAGGCGCTGGGACTGACCCAGCAGCTCCCCAACGAAGACAAGTACACCATCTCCAAGGAGAAAGCGGAGAACGACATGGTCATGCTTCTGGGCGGCCGGGCAGCAGAGGAGATATCGCTCGGCACCCGGACCTCCGGCTCGGGCAACGACCTGGAAAGGGCCACCGAGCTGGCCCGCAAGATGGTCTGCGAGTGGGGAATGAGCGAAGAGATGGGGCCCATCACCTTCGGCGAGAAAGACGAGGAGATCTTTTTGGGCAAAGACCTGGCCTCCAAAAAGACCTACAGCGAAAAAACCGCGGAGCTTATAGACGCCGAGATAAAAAAGATCGTGAGCGGCGCTTATGACAAGGCAATGGACATTCTTACCAAGCATCGCGACGAGCTCGAAGTCATGGCCCACGCTCTGCTCGAACGCGAGTCCCTGGACGCCCATGAAATCCGGCTTATCATGAAGGGCGAGGAGCTGCCGCCGGTTCTTCTGGAAGAAGAGAAGCAGAAGCAGCGGGAAGAGGACAAGAAGAACAAGAAGAAGAAGGAAGAAGAAGAAGAGGTCAAGCCGGTTGTGCCGACCACTGATCCCGTGGGAGGGGAGGCCTGACAAGGCTTTCGTGCGGAATCTTCTAAAGCTTTTCGGGCCGTTTTTGCGTGAGCGAACTCGCGCTCGCGCGGTATCCCGTCTTTTCAGCGAGGTCCGTGTTTTTCGCCTTTTATATGTTCTTTTAACGTGCGCCTTTTTTCTCGCCCCTTCCTTGAGTTTTTCTCAAAAAGAACACAAGCCCGCGGCATGGCCCGCCGTAACCATGGAATCCCGGCCGTGGACCTACTGGTGGTGGATGGGCAGCGCCGTGGAAAAGAGCGAGCTTGAGAAGAACCTCGAGGTGCTCTCGAAAGCCGGCCTGGGCGGCGTGCATATCATTCCCATCTACGGCGTCAAGGGCTACGAGGACTTATACATTGACTACTTGTCGTCCGAGTGGATTTCCATGTTCTCGTTCACGAAGAAAGAGGCCCGGCGGCTGGGCATGGGAGTGGACATGAGCGCGGGCACGGGCTGGCCTTTCGGCGGACCGCAGATACGCCCCATACACGCGGCCAAGACCTTTGACCTGAAAAAGCGCGGCAGCGGGTATGAACTCGAGGTCGAGAACACCGGCCAGAAGGTAAAGCGCGCTGCGCCGGGCGGCCACGGGCTGGTCATGGACTACTACTGTCGGGACGCCCTTGATACCTATCTTTCCCGCTTCGACCAAGCTTTTGCCGGAACCGATGCAAGGCCGCGGTCTTTTTACAACGACTCCTTCGAGGTCTACGGCGCGGACTGGACCGACGATCTGTTCCAGGAGTTCCGAAAACGGCGCGGCTACGATCTCCGCGAGCACCTGGCCGCACTCGACGGTAAAGTAGACAAAGAGTATGTCTCCCGCGTCCTGTGCGACTACCGCGAGACCGTGTCCGATCTTCTGTTTTTCGAGTTCGCGCGACCGTGGACCGAGTGGGCCCATAAACAAGGCGCCCTCACCCGCAACCAGGCCCACGGCTCGCCCGGAAACCTTCTCGATCTATACGCCGCGGCGGATATCCCGGAAACCGAAGCGTTCGGCCCGAGCCACTTCGATATTCCCGGCCTCGATTATTACAAGTCGCTGGCCGAGCACCACGGCAAGCCCGATGTACTGGTCATGAAGTTCGCAGGAAGCGCCGCCCACGTAACCGGCAAGCGGCTCGTATCATCCGAGTCGTGCACCTGGCTCGGCGAGCACTTCACCGTATCGCTCGCCCACGTAAAGCCGGAGATAGACAAGCTCTGGGCGGGCGGCATCAACCACGTGTTCTTTCACGGCATTACCTACTCGCCGGATTACGAGGACTGGCCGGGATGGCTGTTTTACGCCCCCACCAACTTCGGCCCGTCAAACACCTGGTTTCGCGACCTGCCCGCACTGAACGCCTATATCGCGCGCACTCAATCGTTCCTGCAATCAGGCGCGCCCGACAACGACATCCTGCTTTACTGGCCCGCCCACGACCTTTGGAGCGGAGTGTACGACGAAGACCCGCTACAGAAGTTCCGGGAGACCACGGCCGAAGCCTGGAGGCGCCTGTTTTCCGGCAGGCCCGGCGAGTTCGCAGACCTGCTGCAAAGCGCCGCGGTCGAGCTGTATGAATCGAGACAAAGCAAAGCAAAGCTCTTCACCGTGCATAACGCGGATGAGTGGCTTCATGACACGGCCTTCGGCAAGGCCGCCCGGAAGTTCAAGGACAACGGCTACAGCTTCGATTACATTTCCGACCGGATGATCGCGGAGCTTTCCTATAACGGCGCCATAGAATCGCAGGGCGGAGCCTCCTACCGGGCCATAGTGGTCCCGCGGGTCCGCTACATGCCGGTCTCGACACAAGAGAAGCTCAGCCGGCTTTCGCGGCAAGGCGCGCGGATCGTGTATATGAACGGGTTTCCGCAGGACGTGCCCGGCCTGGCAAGGCTTGAAAAGCGAAGAGAACGCCTGCAAAAAGCGATAGAAGGATTGGACGGAAACAATGTCGCCTCGGGTAGTGATCTTAGCTCGATGCTTTCAGAAGCAGGCGTAGAGCGCGAGCCCATGGTTGACCGCGGCCTTTCTTTCGTGCGCCGCTCCCATGAAGCGGGGCATTACTACTTCATAACCAACCCCGGTCCGGGAAAGACGGAAGGCTGGGTCTCGCTCGGCTCCGGGGCCCGGTCCGCGGTGATCTTTGACACCCTTCACAAGAAATCCGGCAGAGCAGCGATGAAGCGTGGCGGCGATTCAAGCCGAGTGTATCTTAAGCTGGAACCCGGCCAATCACTGGTTTTGAAGACCTTCACAAATAAGCCCGTCCAAGCGCGGGAGTGGCAATATTTCGGGCCCGCGGAAGAAGCCTTGAACATAAAAGGAACGTGGCAGATCGAGTTCATAAAAGGCGGGCCCCGGTTACCGGCGAGCTATGAGACCAAAGAGCTCGAGTCCTGGACGCAAAGGCCCGGCCGAGATTATAAGTATTTCTCCGGGACTGCCCGCTACTCGGCTGAGTTCCATGTTCCGAAAGACGCGGGTTCCAGGGACTGGACTCTCGACTTAGGCGAGGTCCGTGAAAGCGCACGGGTGTTCATAAACGGAGAAGAAGCGGGCGTGGTTTTCTGTCATCCTTATAAACTGCGGGTGGGAGAGTATCTGCATGCCGGTGCTAACCGTCTCGCGATCGAGGTCACCAATCTTCCCGCCAACCGGATCATCTACCTGGACCGGCATCTGAAGCGCTGGAAGAAGTTTCGCGACATCAACTTCGTGAACGTCAATTACCTGCCTTTTAACGCCGCGGGCTGGCGGCCTTTCCGGTCGGGCCTGATCGGGCCGGTGCGGCTCCGGCCCGGAGAAGGTCCTACATATTCCGGTCCGCGAAGTCCATGAACATTTTCCAGTCGAGGAGGGTGAGGTCATGCCCTCCCTCGCGGAGGTGGTAGCCTATGGAATGTCCGACCTGTTTGCCGGTGCCGGGCATTTCTTCAACATCCAGTCCCTTCTTTCCGAACAGCTCCCAGGCCGGGCCCGCGTGTAGTGCGGCCAGGAACTCGCCCTTCGGATCGGACCACCAGTCCGCGGAAGCGCTCGCCACGTTACCAGCGCCTTTGTGTTAATTCAAGCGAGCATGGGCGTGCTTTACAGATGTTGTGTTTTGACCACAAATGGCAGGATGCTGTGTTGTTGACACCATTCTTTGCAGATGACTCATCCCGAGGCCCGGCGGGTCTTTTGTCCGGGCTTCTCAGGTTTTTCAGGAGTCATATCCGGCAGTTAGCGGGACATATCGGACGAAAGAGTTGAAAAGAAAAGCTTTGGGCATTGCTTTTGCCTGTAATGATAAAGGGGATACCATGTACCTCATAAAGGTTTGCAGGAGGTTTTTCATGGGAAGAAAAGGGATTGCTTTTTATACGGCGTGTTTAATTGTTTTGTTGGTTTGCTGGTTTTCGCCCGGTTCAGGATGGTGCGAGAAGAGTATTTCGATTGACCTTGCCGATGCCGTCCAGGCCATGCAACAGGAGAATAAAAAGCCGTCCTACGGGGTGTTCCGAACGAGCGATGGAAAAGGCGCCTCCGGCGGTGATAACGGCGACGTGTACGGCGGCTGGGGCGGTTTTTCTTTCAATCTTTTCTTCCCCGATCTTTCCGGCTTTCAGGGCATGACAGAGGAGCGGGGCCTGGACGGCTTTTCCGCGCCTTTGCGCTGCTGGTCGGGCCGGGGGTTTATGGTGGTCAACAATTTCCGTCTGGGCGGCATGCTTGGCGGCGGTCATTTTCGGCAGGACGAGATAATCAACGACGATCATCGGTGGGCGGAGCTGGACATCTTCTGGGGCGGTTTTACCGCTGACCTTTTATTTCCGGTGACCGAACGGGTGGACGTTTTCGGCGGCGGCATGATCGGCGGTGGCGCGCTCTGGATGAGCGCGGACGGCGACGACCTGGGCGATTACTGGTCCCAGGCGCAGGACTTCGGGATTTACATACCAGAGGCGGGTCTTTCTTACAAGGTAACCGACTGGATGCGGGTGGAGGCCACTGCGCAGTATAACTTCATTGATCTTGATACCGGCGGCAGTTCCTTTTACGCGGCCAACGGGGAAAAGATGGTGGACGCCTCCTCCATGTCCGGCCCGGTCTACTCCATATGGTTCATGTTCGGATACCAAGGATGATAAAGAGGGCCTGCGACATGAGGCCCTCAAAACGACTCTGATGAGATGAGTGGAAAAGCTCCGGACTTTTTGCGGCCGAGTTAGGCCTTCGACCAAATCCGTCCCGCACTTTATAGCTCGGGTTCCCCGCTTTTTCAGTTCAGCTCGGCTTTTCTGATGATCCGGGAGAAGAGGCCCGGCAAAAACCTCTTTATGTACACTGCCAGCCGTAAGCGGTCCCATCCCACTATGATCTCCTCTTTGTCTTTCTCTACCGCCTTTACGATCTCCTTAGCGCATTTTTCGGGTGTGATTCCTTCGGCAAGATGGTCGCTCATTTTACCGTACTCCCTGCCGTTGCCGGTGAGAGAGCGCATGGAGATGTTGGTCTTTACCGCGGTGGGACAGACAATGGTGACCTTTATGCCGTGCTCGTAAAGCTCGGCGCGCAGGGTGTCGAAGAACCCGTGCAGGGCGTGCTTGGCCGCACAGTATCCGGTCCGGCGGGGAGCCGCCAGCTTTCCGGCCACTGAGCTCGTTACCACGATGTGGCCGGATTTTCTTTCAAGCATAGAGGAGACCACCGCCCGGGTTATGGCTGCGTGGGAGAGGAAGTCTATCTCCATGATCTTCTTAATGGTCTCTATGTCGGTGTCTTGCAACAATGACCTCTGGCTGATGCCGCCGTTATTTATCAGTATGTCAATGTGTCCGTGGATGGAAAGCGCAACTTTGGCTTTTCCCTCCAGAGATTCGGTGTCGGAGAGGTCCACAAACAGCGTGGCCACCTCGCCTTGGCAACCTTTCTTTACTCGCGCCAGTTCGTCCGGCTCGTTCGAGCTTATGATGAGTCTCGCTCCGCGCGAGGAAAGCTCATAAGCCAGCGCTTCTCCGATCCCGGAGGAAGCGCCGGTTATCCACACCACTTTTCCGTTAAACTGCATATTACCCCCCTAACTACTCCTCGTGAACCTGTTTAAGTTATGTCCCCTTGAAGATCATGTCAAACCGGGCTAAGCCGCCATGAACGGTAAGATCAGCAGTGAACGCCATTAGCCTTGCAAGCAGGGCAGGCACTTGTTAGGATATGGAAATTTCTGCAAGAATGGGAAGGAGACATGATGAAAAAACTGACCTCTATTGTTGTTGCGCTTGTGGTTTTGACTTTTATGCCTTTTGCTGCGCAAGCAGGCAAGGTCATGGAGGGCCTGCAAGAGCTTGCCGGGTTCCGGTATCTCTGGCCGGCGGAGCCGACCACCGCCGGGGGAGAGCTTACGGAGCTGTCCGCCACCACGCCGGCGAAGAAAGGCGCTCAGGAGACGCCTTACGGCTCGGTCCCTGCCGAGGCCATGGGCCTAGTCCGCTCGGGGGAGCAGGTGGGGGAAGTCACGGTTTACGAGCTTCCCGCGGGCCGGGCTTTTCAGGCCTTCATGATCGAGACCCGGACAAAAGAGGAAATTAAGGGCCCGAACGAGAGCTTTGAACAGCCGGCGTTTGCCGCGCCCGCGATCCGGGCACCGGCGCGCTACTCCCATGTACTGGGTTTCCGGGAAGACGCTTTTGCTCCTCCCACGGACGAGCCGGTGGCGTCCATGGGCCCGACCGTGCTCTACAGCGATGACATGGAGGTCCTGGTAATCTCGTCTTTGAACTACTTTCTCACCACCATCCAGTCGCCGGTGGAGGATGAGTGGTGGTGCGGCTTTCACGGTGAGATCGAGTCCATACCTGCGGGCACGGTCTTCCGGACGCTGGTGGTGAAAGGCCGCGGAATGAACGAGACGGTCTTCAAGTGGGGAGACCTTTTACGGGGATACTACGATAACAAGCGGGAGAACGCTTACGCGGACGTGGGCCTTAGTCATCTCGGCTATTGGACCGATAACGGGGCATACTATTACTACAAGACCGCGCCTGGCATGAACTACCACGATACGCTTCTTGCAGTCAAGGATTACGCGGACCGGGAGGGTATCCCTTACGGCTACTTCCAGATAGACTCCTGGTGGTACCCCAAGGCCAAGACCAATAACCTCCTTTCCATGGCCACCGGCGGCGCGATCGTGTGGGAGCCCATGAAAGAGCTTTTCCCGCAGGGGCTCGACGACTTCCAGGAAGAGCTCGGCCTTCCTCTTATCGCGCATAACCGCTGGTACGACCGGAGCTCTCCTTACTGCGACCGGTACGAGTGCGTTTACGGCAAGGGGATAAAAAGCGCCGCCCTTCCCATCGAGGATGATTTCTGGAACGAGATCATGGACAACGCGGTGAGCTACGGGGTCGAGGTTTATGAACAGGACTGGCTGGTAAGCCAGCTCTACAGCATTCCCTGGCTCCGCTCCGGCATTGACAACGCCGAGAAGTGGTTCGACGCCATGATGGAGAAAGCGGACGAGCGGGACCTTACCGTCCAGCTTTGCATGGCCTCGCCCGGGTTCTTCCTCCAACAAGTAAAACACGACAATGTAACCCAGGTGCGGGCCTCGGGAGACTACCAGGCCATCGTTACCAAGACCTACTTCTGGCCCGCTTTCCACCAGACCTCCATGCTGGCCTATGCAGTGGGGCTGTGGCCCTTCAAGGACAACTTCCAGACCACGCCCATGCAGCGGCCGGTCCGAAACGAGTTCTGGCCTTACGAGGAGACCCTGGTCTCCGTGCTTTCCGCGGGGCTGGTAGGGCCCGGCGACAAGCTCGGCAAGACCGACAAAGAGCTTCTCATGAAGACCTGCCGGGAGGACGGCGTGCTTCTAAAGCCGGACCGTCCGGCGACCCCCATTGACGTTGTGTACACGGACAAGACCAGGCCGTGGATCGTTACCACCAAGAGCGGGCACGAGGCGGGCGAGACCTATTACGTGGCCGCCTTTAATTTGTGGCCCTACCGGATGATGAAGCCGGAGGTGTCCATGGTCGAGCTCGGCATAAGCGGCGATTACGTGGTTTATGACTACCGGGAGGAGAAGGTGCTTGACACTAACAACAGGATCGAGTTCGGTCTCATGCCTTTTAACGACGCTTTCTATTACGTGTTGGCGCCGGTCCTGGAGAACGGCATGGCGATAATCGGCGAGACGGACAAGTTCGTTACCATGAGCGGCAAGCGTTTCCCGCGGGTCGATAAGGCGGGAGAGTCGCTTAAGATGGACGTTGCCGGCGTGGCGGGCGAAGAGGTCCGGGTTACCGTGTACACGCCGGAACGGGTAGCGGATGTAAGCGGTGGTGAAGTCATAGGCTCTTCCGGTCCGGGACTTGTAGACATCATGACAGAGGTCCCGGCGTCCGGTCTCCGGAGCCTTAAAATCAGGTAGAGGTCGCAGAGGGCTTCGCTGCCTGGAAGCGTGGTCCCCTTAATGTTATGATAGCTTTTGTTATTATTACTCGGCCGTGCAAGGAGCAGGACGATGGGAGAGTTTGTAGTAGAGAAATCCGTTGACGTAGAGGCGCCGGTCCGTGAGGTCTGGAAAGAGATGATCGCCGTACAAGAGTGGCCTTCCTGGAAGCCTTTCATGCAGAAGGCTTCGATCGGCGGGGGATATGAAACACTTACCAACGGGTCGGTGATCTGGATGCTGCTTAAGATGGCCGGGCCGGTGGGAACTCCCTTGCGGGTCCGGGTCAACCGGTTCGAGATGCCGCGCAGGCTGGGCTGGGAAGGCGGCATCAACAACCTGGTCCGTGCGGAGCACACTTTCACTTTCGAGGAGAAGGGAGGCAAAACCCGGATAACCTCGCGGGAGGATTTTCAGGGCTATCTGCTATGGTTCTTTTTCCTGTTTGTAACCCGGGAAGACCTCGAGAACCTGCACCAGAACTGGCTCGCGGCCATCAAGGCCCGCGTGGAGGGGAACGGTTCCGGGTAGGGCCGCTCCTGTTTATAAATGCCCGCTCCGAACAAGGGAATGAAATCCAGAGCGCCCATAATCATCTTTCTCATTGTGCTGCCCTTTTTAGGAGTTGTGGCGGGTGCAGTCGCGGGGGCTTCATACATGATGTCCCGGCTGGAGGAGGAGGGCCTGGCGGCCTCCCCCGTTTGTAAATGCGAGTACGAACCGGGGCTCCAGAGCTCCATGGATGAACTCGAAAAGAACACGGAGGCGGCGCGGGAAGAGATGAACAGCATCCGCCTCCAGACGGCGGAGATTTACAACCTGCTCACGGCCCGGCAAGGGAGCACGGTGTCCGCTTCCCCCATCCGGAGCGCCTTGCCCGATCCTTATGTGCAGCAGGTAGAGTCCTTTTTTAAAACGCCGACCGCGCTTGATCTTCTGGCCTCTGATGTCAAGGACGCCTCCGACCTCGAGTTCGGGGAGCCGCGATTTATAGCCTACAACACCATCACCGTGCCCTACACCACCGGCGGCCGGGAAGACTTCCTTATCTTAACCATCGAAATCCTGGATTACTATGACCTCAAGTTCCAGGTCCTGTGGGACAGCCGGGAAGGGGGCTGAGCTCAGTCCTCTTCTTCGGAAGGCCCGCCGGGCTTGTCAATAACGATCTCGATCCGCCGGGCATCTCCCGTTCCCTTTAAAGTGCCGACCATGGCCGAGACGGTCTTTAAGAACAGGTCCTTGATAAAGGGCTTGATCATGACCCGGGAGCCGTTCACAAACAGGGACACATCGCGACGGGGCGATTTCTTGTTTATGTGTTTCTCCAACAACTCGGCGATGTCGCTGATGTCATCGAAGCCGAAGCCGGGCACGGCCGGGTCGGTCTCCATGTCGGAGACCATGGCGATGAGGCCTTTTTTGTCGGGCGTTTCAGGGGACACCTCCTTCCGGAGCACTCCTATCCTGGGGATAGGCGCGTCTTTAAACCCCTCTACCAGTACCAGGTCCACGCGGGGAAACATCTTCACAGCTATGTCGCGCGGGTCCTGTTGTTCGTCCGTCTCCATGTAGGCCGCAAGCTGGTTTTTGGAAGCCAGCCCCACTGCGCGCGCTCCCGCCTGGAACATCTTGTGGGAGTCTTTGCCGGGCCGGTCTATGTCTACCTGGTGGTAGGTGTGTTTAATGGCCGCCACCTGATAGCCGCGGTTTCGGAGCTCTTTTATAAGGCTGATCAAAAGCTCGGTCTTGCCGACGCCGGAGGTTCCGGTTATCCCGATTACGGGGATCATTTTTTCTTTCCCTCTCCGGTGTTATTCTCTGTTTTCCGGTTTTTGTCGTAAGTGTCTTCGCCGGACTCCGGGGTTTCTTCCAGTTGCCAGGGGAATCGTACGTCTCCGGCAAAGTAGGAGGCGTAATAATCAGGCGCGTACTCGCCGGACCTCACCAGCACCGCGGTGATGATCTTTCGGGGCTTGTGTCCCTTGATGGACCGGATCGCCGCTTTCAGTGTTTCTCCGGACCGGGAGGCGTCGTCCACCAGGAGGACCAGCTTTTCCCCCAGGTCCGCGGTAGGGGGAACCAGCATCTTGGCCCGTTTGCGGACCACCCGGGCGTTCACCCGGCGGGAGAGCTTGATGGGAAAGAAGTCGCGACCCAGGATGGTGGCTATGGTCGCGCCTACGATCACACCGCCGTGCGCTATTCCCACCACGGTGTCCGGTTTGTGGTCCTCGCTTATTCGCCGGGCCAGTATCCGGCACAGGCGGGAGTACTCCTCCCACGGGATGTGGCGGGGCTGCTCCATGTTCCGGGAAGACGGGTTCATGGCGCTAGTCGTTTTGAGAGCCTTTGAAGCCGGGCGTTTTCCTCTCGAGCTCCTCCGGCGGCGTAACCAGCAGTATTTTATCCAGGCTCAAGGCGATCTCGCCCTCTTCTCCTTCAAAAACCGCGGTGTCGTCCAAAACCTTTTTCAACTCGGCCTCGAAGTACACCTCCTTGGGCATGCCCTCCCGGATTATGCCCAGCTTCGTGCCGGTCTTGTTTTTCAAATACGATCGCATGGCTGTTTCCTTGAGGATAGAATGCTGATTTTTTGGGCTTCGAAAAGACCGATCTTACCTCTTATGGTGATCCAGAATCCGGCGGGAATCAAGTCGGCGCCTGCGGCTTATTCGAGGCGGGCCACCACGTCGTCGAAAGTGTGGTTCCGGTAGGGCAGGTAAAAGTACCTGCCGTGTCTGCGTCCTCCCCTGCCGCGGACCTGTCCCATGACCATGTTGTCGAAGTCGAAGTCGCGCAAGGCATAGGCCAGGATGTGTATCTCCTGCTCGGTGAAGTCGGTTATGATTTCATCGAGTCCTTTCCTTATGGCCATGTCCATGAGGTTGTTTTTGACCAGGGCCGAGGTCCCCTTGGCCTGTCTGGTGTCATTGTAAAGCCGGAGCAGCTTCTTCAGGGCGCTTTTCATGAACGCCTGCTGTCTTTCGATCCTCCGGAGGTCCCCCCGGGGGAAGGAGCGCTTTCTAAGGTGCCAGAACATCTCCTTTTCCGAGTAACCGTGATAATCGAGCCCCAGCCTTTTAAACATGGCGATGCTTTTCTTGGCCCCCCTGTAGTCCGCGGTTACAGTGCGGTGGATTTCTATGTCCAGGAAGGACTCGACGATTTTACGGGACAGCCGGTCTCTGCCGTAAGCGTAAGCCGCGTTTATTTTCCGGTAGCCGTGTCCGGGTATATAGACCCTGGTGTCGCGGGGAATGCTGACCACCCGGATGCGGTTTTCCCGAAAGTCTACCTGGAAGACCATTATGACGTCGGAGTTGGCCGGCTTCCGGCGGAGCTTCTTAAGGGGTATCTTGGCGCCGGTAGCCAGGATTCCTTTTCTGTCCCTGCGGTCAAGCCCCAGAAGCAGCACGTTGAACTTCTCCGGGAAACGGGGAAGCCCCTGCGCTGAAGCATGGAGAACAGCCTCGGCTGACCGGGGCCACTCACCCTCGGGAGCGGGCGCGCACGCTAAGGGACCGTTTCGGTCCCGCTTCGTCGGGCGGGGCTGTCCTCGGGAGTCCGGTTCTTCCCTGTCGGCCGGAACAGGGTCTTTCTCCGGTTTTCGGGATGTCGCGCTTTCGGAGGAGACTTCTTTTGTAGTTTCTTTTATTTTGATAACGCCCCGCTCTTTTATGGCATCGCGTTTTGGCCCGCTCGATCTGTTATTTTCATCCTCCCCTTCAACGACCACCGCTTTCTCGTGTTTGCCGGATGTTTGTTTGTCCTCCTGCTCTTTGATGAGGGGGAAGAACCCTTTCTTTGGCGCCCGGTTTTTTCCCTCCGGCGCTGGCTGGCGGGAGCGGGTTTGTTCCTGCTTTTCTTCTTTCTCGTTCTCTTGCATCCACTCCCGGAAGGGGTTGTTTTCCGGCAGTACGTTCATGGTGCGGGCGGCCGGCCTTTTCCGTTCCGGGGCCCTTTGGCTGGAGCCCCTTTTAAGGACCTTTACGTTTCTTTCGGGATAATATCTTTTGGTTTTCCGGGGACCCTCGGCGGGGGAGCCCGTTCTGTTTTTCGTTCGATCAAGTGCGTCGGCTTGTGCTTTATAGCTTGCGGGGCGGGCCTGGCTGGGTTCCTTGCTTTTTTTAATGGGCTTCAGGTTGAAGTTGGCGAAGCCCACATTCGAGTAAACCTCGACCATGCGCTGCAAAGGATGGTAACCGGATTTGACCAGCCGGAGCCGGTGCTTGCCGGGCCTTACCGTCAGCCGGACCGGGGTTTTGAAGCCGGTGTTCTCTCCATCCAGGTATAACACCGCGCCCGGCGGGTTGGTCTGCACGGTAAGGCGGGATGGCCCGGCGGTGGCGTAAGTCGCGGTCAAAACAAGCACAATCGCGGCCGTTCCCGCCGAAACAAAACGGCGTAAAGCTTTCATGGACCCTGGTTCCCCCCAATAATATTCAATCAATTTACGACATTTGGATATAAATGTCAAACAGTTAGCCGGCGGCTTTCTTAAAACTGTTTTTAAGGAAAGAGCCTATGCCATTTAATTTAACATAACTTTCCGGCGGAGAGGGGCAAAGCGAGGGTAATCCGGAAGGGCGTATCCCGCCGCCAATCTTCCTGGTCAGAGGGAAGGAAGCTCCTTTTATCCTCCTGTTATGGCCTTGTACCCTGCTCGGTTCTCCTGGTGGGCGGACTGGAGCTTCTCCAGGAAGTTCCTGGCCCAGGCCTCGGCGGTGTTGCTGGTCAGATACTCGTACATGGCGTGGTAGCGGTCGCGCCTTTCCCGGTCTTCCCGGGGGCAAAATGAAATCCCGGGAAGGTACGGTGGTGGATGCAGACGATCTCATGGATGAGATG
>JAWOBU010000081.1:0-34888 GCA_046484135.1 bacterium | reverse complement strand
GGAGCTTCTGGAACATCCGGAGGTAAGAAAGATGTACAAGACGTATCTTCTGCTCCGGGCGGGAAAGCTGGGTTACCGGGAGAGCGTCCGTTTTACCGGGCACGAGTCAGGGGGTTCCATTTTCACGGGCGGGCTTTACAAGGCCTTGTGGCCGGACTTGCAAGGGCTCGAGTCAAGCATATACGTAAAGGAGGAGAAAAACGGCGGCTAGCTGCGCAGCGTGGCGCAACATTACGATCTGAAAGATTATTCTTTCTCACTTTTGTCCAGAATAGAATTTTATTTCACGCAAAGGCGCGAAGGCGCAAAGTAAAATAATAACAATATTGCGCCTCTCCTGTGTTTTACAGGAGTCAATTCAGGCAGAGCTTATAAATGGACCTCCACCTCAGAAAACAAGGGCTTTGCATATCAATACTCGGCATTTGTTTTCTTAAGCTCAAATCAAAAAGAAATTTCCGATTCTTTGCGCCATTGCGCCTTTGCGTGAAATTATTCTCAGCATCCGTTCCATGTTTTGGACAGCAATGATTCCTTCTGTCTTTCCGAGTTTTCAATGTGCCAGCTCCGGTTGCCTATTTTCACGGCGTAGCCGCTTTCGTTCTCTACCAGGTGGTTCATGAGCTGGTAGTAGGCGGGCCTTAAAAATCGGGCGGGGTACTCTTTGTTCTTGACGTCGCAGTAGAGCACGTTCCGGTCGTTGATCCGGAGGGTGTCCAGGTCCAGTTCTTCTTCGGACCCGTCGTTCAAGGTCGCCCGGACGCTGTCCTCTCCCACGTCCACGCGCCTTACCATGAAAGGAGTATCCTCGACCTGGACGGGCGCCCACTCCTGTCCGACCTCCAGGACGTACCTTCCATCCTCGTCTTTTTTTATGCTGCGGCTGAACAGCTCGGCGGTGAGCTTGTGGGTGATCTCCACTCCCTCGTGGAACCATCTTCCTTCCTTGTCCAGGAACAGCTTCCCGCCCTTGTACTCGAACTTCGGCTGGTCGGGGTTTTGCAAGAGAGCCTCCTTGTCTTTGCTATGACCTCAATATTAACAAAAGGCTTTTAAAACTCCAAAAAGCTGGGGCCGCGTTTTGAGGTTATATGCGGGCATGAACGCATCTAAGTTTTACGTTTTCAGATTATCCATCACTCCTTCTTCTTTGTTGACACTTCCGGTGGTTGTTTCTAACATCTTTTCCAGAGATGGCTGGTGGGGGCAGATTTTTGCGAAGAAATAAAAAGCGTGCTTTCGTTTTTGCCGCTGTGCCGGCTGCTTTTATCGCGCTGGCGGCATTGATTGTCTGCTTCCTCCAGCCTGGCCGCGATTTCCCGCCGAGTATCATCCTCGTCACTCTGGATACGGTCCGGCAGGACCATCTTTCCGCCTACGGCTATTACCGGGACACCAGCCCGGGGCTCGAGGCTCTAAGCGAGGATGGCGTTACCTTTGACCACTGCTATACCCCTCTGCCCCATACTTTGCCGGCCCACTTCTCGCTTCTTACTTCTCAGCCTCCTTCGGTGCACGGGGTCTTGAACAACCGGATGCGCTGCCGGAATGAGCGCGTGCCTTACCTGGCCGCGCACCTTAAGCGTCAGGGTTTCGAGACCGCGGGTTTCATGGGCTCGGGCATATTCCGCCCGGGCGGCGGCATCAAAAAAGGGTTTGACAAGTTCTACTCCAATTTGTGGCGCGAGCGTCCGGAGAACCGCAAGACCCGTTTAAACAATTATGTCCGTGGAGCGGACGAGGTTGTTCTGCTTGCCGAGAACTGGCTCGAGGAGCAGGACAAGACGAAGCCCTTTTTTATCTGGCTCCACTTCTGGGACGCGCACGGTCCTTACTACTCGCCTCCGGGCTATATTGACCGTTATAAGACGGACGCGAGGCTCAAGCGGGTAATGGAATCGAGGAACCAGGCCCCGACCTTTACCTACAAAGGCCGGGTTTGGCCCACTGCTACAGGTATCAACCAGTACGACGGGGGCATCCGTTTTATTGACGACGAGCTTGCCGGCTTCTGGGAGTTTCTTCAGGAGCGGGGCCTTTATGATGATTGTTTTATCCTGGTAACCTCTGACCACGGGGAGGGCCTGAACGAGCACGGCACTTACGTTCATGGCGATAACGTCCACGAGGAGGCGGTACGCATTCCGGTGATCATGCGTTTTCCGGACGGCAGGTATAGCGGGCGTGAGGTCCACAGCCTTGTCAACATCATGGAGCTTGCCCCCACTGTTCTGGATGCTTTAAACCTTACTTCCCTGCCGCGCGCGAAGGGGAGGAGCCTCGTTCCCCTGATCCGGGGAGAAGCGGATGCAAAGGACCGTTCGATAATGCTGGAGACAAGGGTGAAGGAGAAGGCGGAAGACGAGGAAGCTCCTCCTCCGGTAAGCTTCGGTGTTGCGACTGCAAGGTGGAAGTACATAGTGACGGAAGAAGGCGAGGAATCGCTTTATGATCTTCTTCATGACCCGCACGAACTGGAGAACGTGGCGTCCTCTTACCCGGAGGTTCTGGAGCGCCTTCGGAGGGAGCTTCGGAAGCTTAAGAAGAGGTATCCTGCTTACAAGCCGGAGCAGGAGAAGATAAGCGCGGAGATGAAAAAGAGACTGAAGGCGCTGGGATACTGAACCCCCCTGTCGGTATGGTTTTTCGGGCCTGCGTTTATCCTTTGCAGATACTGTCCACCAGGCCGCGTCCTTCGTTCATGATCTGTTCGATGATGTCTTTTACCGGTTTGATATCGTGCACGAGCCCTATCCCCTGGCCCGCGGAGATAAGGCCCTGCTCGGTGTCCCCCGACTGGAACATCTCCCGGTCGTGCTGTCCGGACGCTGCCTTGACCAGCTTTTCCAGGGAAGCGTTGTTCTTTTCCATGTCCACGATAGTGTCGGCTTTCTTGTTCTTCCAGATGCGGTGGGTGTTTCCGATGGACCTCATGATGAGCACGGTGTCGGTCTCTTGCGCTTGTTGAAGGGCGTTTTTCAGGTTGTGGTGGATGGGGCATTCTTCTGAGAGCAGAAGCCTGGTACCCATGATCACGGCCTCCGCTCCCAGCGCCATGGCGGCAACCATCCCTCTTCCGTCCGATACGCCGCCTCCGCCGATGACCGGCACGTCCAGGGCTTCGGCCACCCTCGGGATGAGCACAAAGGTACCTATGTCCAGGACTCCGGTGGCGCCGCCGTTTTCAAACCCCACCACGGTTACCATGTCCGCGCCCAGGGACACGGCCTTCTTGGCATATCGGAGCCCTACGCACTTGTGAATCCAGGTTACCCCGTTCTCCTTGAAGCGCTGTGCCAGGTCTTCCGGGGCCTTGTGCCCGGAGGTCTCGACGATATTTATGCCTTCTTCCAGGAGCACGTCCAGGTACACGTTGTTGTCAATGGGCCGCATGGCCGGAAAGAGGTTCAGGTTACATGCCACCGGCTTGTCGGTAAGCCGTTTGGTTTCGCATACCGCATCCCGGAACTCGTCTTCGGACTTGTACATGGCGGAGCAGATGATGCCCAGGGCGCCTGCCTCGGAGATGGCGGCGACAAACTGCGGTTCGGAAAGCCACATCATGGTTCCGCCTATGATGGGGTATTTGATTCCCAGCTTACTGGTAACACGGGTCTGAAACATTTGCAGCCTCCTTTAAGATGTCTTCATGACCGGTCCGCGGGCGTCAGACTTTCTTCCTGTGCAATTCCCGGAAAGCCAATGGCCACGAAGCAGATGAGTTGCCGAGGTTTTTATGTAACCACTCCCGGCTGATGTTGTCAACCCGGAGAACGGCCTTGTTGGCGGGCCCTCTCATAAATTTGCCGGCAGATTTCCCGCCAGGGTCTCGGATCGTTTTCCGCTTCCAGGTAGGCTTTTACCAGGCGTACCTGGTCGGTGCCGGTAAAGCATGGAAGTCGCAGTACGTGGATGCTGAACCTTTCCAGGAGAGTTGTTTCGGGGTACGGCCCTTTTTTCCGGAAGGCCTCGGAAAGGTCCACCAGCACGAAGGAGGGTTTTTCTCCGGGCGGCTCCCGAAGCACCATGTTGTGCAGCTTCAAGTCGGGCAGCATTACCGAGCTCCGGCGGATGGTGCGTATGGTTCGGCCGAGTATGGACAGGGTCTCCCGCTTTTTCTGCAGGGTATTTTTATCC
This sequence comes from bacterium, assembly GCA_046484135.1. Classification (GTDB taxonomy): domain Bacteria; phylum RBG-13-61-14; class RBG-13-61-14; order RBG-13-61-14; family DATKZS01; genus CAYQTK01. The sequence continues at coordinate 30,751 of JAWOBU010000081.1, read as the reverse complement.
GGGGGAGCAGAGAAGAAGCTCATGAAGTGCTGCCTGGCGTCGGGGGCACTTCTGGGGTTTACGCCTTTTACCGCCAGGACCTCTTCCCGGAAGCCTCTCTTTCGGCGACTCATGTATAGAAGGGGCTCGGCCACCGGTAGGCCGGCTTTTTGGCAGATGGCGGACATTTTCCAGCACCTTTTTGCCAGGGCGGGCTGATACAGCAGCTTGGCGAGCTTTACAAGATAGTGGTGAGGCTTTTTTTGATGCGGTCTTTCCCGCATCCTTTGCATCATGATCTGCCAGGTTTGTTTCTGGCTGAAGGTTTTTATAAACACTTCTTCTTCCCCGTGGCCGAGGTCCAGAAAGGCCCGGTAGACTTTGCTCCCCTTGTCGTTCTTGGCTTTTATGAAGTCGGCGGCCGAGCTTCGGGGGAGGGTGCAAAGGGGGTCATCCCCGATCATCTCGATGATTGGGTCAATGGTTATAGAATCTGATACTCTGCCTTTGAATCCTTTCCAACGAAGTTTCCGGGAGGCGTTTTTTTCGGGCATGTCTTCTTTCGTTTGCCTTATGGGGTTATAATGCGCACGTTGGCGGAGGCGCTCACTTCGTGGTCTCCCTCGGGGTCGGAGGGCCTGATGCGGTCTGAGACCCGTAAATTCATTCCCCAGCATTTCTGTCTGGCGATGTAGTCGAACTCGAGACTTTGCCTTATTATCTGTTCGTACTCGAGCGAGTAGTAGGACCTGTACTCGACCAGGTGTCTGGGCGTGATTCCCACTATTGCCGTGCCGGTAAGCGCCTCTTCCGGCAGGGACTCGAACTCGAAGTAGGGTGAGATGACCTCGCCGGAGTCGTACCGGTAGCCGAGCCTGAGTTCGGTCCGGTCGGTAAACAGGTATCCTACCCGGGCGATGGCCCGGCTCCACTCGCCGTTTTCCCAGCTATAGTAGTCGTCCAGGTAGACCCGCCAGGGGTAGGGCGCTCCGAGCCTTGCTTGAAAACGCACGTCCCGCCACCGGTCCCTTTCGAAGTCGTAAAGCTGAGTGAGCTCGAGGCGGGCGGACTCGACCGGCCTTTTTCCGGGCTTGTCGGCGGGCCGGGACCATAGCCTGGAGTCGAGGTGGACTCCGGCGAGCTCGGTGGCCCGCGATGGTATGATGCCGGTAAAGAAATCATCGTCCGGGCTTTGAGGTTCACCTTCGTAATAGGCGACAATGGCCGGCCTTATGTTGTGGCGCAGGACCCGGTCCTCCGTGTTGTAGATGCGCTGCCATTGGGCCGAGGTATAGAGCTCCGCCCTCGGTCTTCCCGTGAAGGAGGAGGTGGAGTGGTAATCGGGATCGGGCGCGAGCGCCCACTGCTGGTATCCCGCTGTCATCCAGAAGTCTATGGCGTCAAAGAAGCGATAGGGCAGGGCGAGCCTGGGATAAAGAGAGAAGAGCTGTCCCCTGCCCGCGCTCACGTCCTGGCGCCAGTAGTTTACGGCGTCTCCTTGCAGGTCGAACATGAGCGGTCCGATAAGCGGCGTGGTCAGCAGGGTGTAGTGGAGCGCGGGCAGCCTCTGGACCATCATGTCGTCCCTGTCGTTTCCCAAGGGGCTTTCTCTTATGTCTCCGCCCATGAGGTCGTCGAACACGGAGAACTCGGCGGTAACGTTCATGGTGGGCTGGTGGTAGGCGAGAAGCATTCTTGATTCCAGGGCCCGCTTGTTTTCATCTCCCATGTCGCGATGATCGAAGTCCTGGAGCACTTCGTTGTCGGAGATGTAGACCCAATCGGTTGCCGCGGTAAACACGTCGCCGAACTCGGTCCGATGGATGAGCCTGGCGCCTTCTCTCATGCGGTGTGCCTGGCTGTCGTCTATACCGAAGGCCCGGAGCTCGCCGCGGGCGATGTCGCCGTAGTTGTATCTTCCTTCGGCGCCCAGGTCCAGTCCTCTCTCCTCGATGTATCTCGGCATCACGGTAAGGTCGGTGCTCCGGCTTATCACCCAGTAATAAGGCAGCTCGAACTGGTAACCGTCGGAGCTGGATGTTTCGATCTCCGGAAACAAGAATCCGGATTTGCGCTCGGTGGTGATGGGGTACCGGAAGTAGGGAAGCGCGAGCACGGGCACGTCCCGGACATGGATACGGGCGCCCTGGCAGACCACGTCCCCCTCGGTGTCCGCCTCGATGTTATCCGCCTCCACCGACCAGTCGGGGGACTCGTCTTTTTCGCAATCACACCAGGTGAAGGAACCTTCTTCTATAAGGTAGGTGTGCTCGTCAATCCTCTGGAACCTCTTGCCGGCGAACCTGAACTGGGTGCGCCCCCACGGAATCCGGAGCCTTGCATGCACCATGTAGCCGGTGCCATTGGTGGTGTCGAGATCGACCTCGTCGGCTTTCAGTATCTCTTTCTTCTCTCCTCTTTCCAGCCGGTAGACGGTGACCTCGCCCGCGGCACGGATCAGGTTTTCATCCAGGTAGGCCCGGGCCTGCCGGGCCTCCACCCGGTAGTCGGGGTGGGTTATAACCACCGCTCCGGTAAGCACGATCAGGTTCTCTTCCCGGTCCCAGGTCACCTGGTCCGCGGTTAGGTTGACGGGCTCGGCGGTGTCGGGCATGGAGAGGCCGGGTGGCGCTGGACTCTCCTGTGCAGTGGCCTGCCGGGTCGTGCCGGCAGCGAAAAGACACATCGTTGCCAGGATGGCGATCCAGGTTCTTGCTTCGAGGATTGAAAAGGTGAGTGTCATCAACTTCAGCTTACCAGGATATGGTCTCCCTGCTTAAGAGCGTTAAAACCGGTCTCGGCCGCTTCTACCTCGTAGGTTATTTCTTTCAGATACTGGGGCATGAAGTGGAAAAGATATACCTTGAGCCCGTCCTTGTCCGCCTTCTCGATCTCCTGCCGGGCGCCGGTCGGTGTCAGATGACCGGTGGCCTGTGCTCTTTCCTCCATCCGGTCCGGATAGGTTGTCTCGAGGAAAACCGCCGATACCTGGTCCTCTTCGGAGAGCTTCTCCCACAGGTCGGTGGTGGGGCCGGTGTCGCCGGAGAAAAGAAACCCCTTTCCCTGTTTCTTCACCAGGAAGCCTGCCGCAGGCACTACGTGATTTACCTTTACCGGTGTTACTTCAAACCCCTCGATCAAGGTTGTCTCGCCTTCCACAAGCTCCCGAAAGTTGATGACCGGGTTGTCTTCGTCCGGGAGAGTGCTGAAGTCCGGCCACAGTCTATGGTTGAAAACGTGTTCCCTCACTGCTCTGATGGTGGGCGCGAGCCCGCAGATTTTTAGGGGCGCGTCTCTTTTTCCAAAGACGTTGTCCGGCAGAAATGCCAGGTCCCTTATATGATCGAGGTGGGAATGAGTGAGGAGTATGGCGTTTATCTTGATCTGGTCCTTCAGGGGCAGGGCAGTGGTTGCCGCTCCTGCGTCAATGAGCAGTTGGTTTTCGACCATGAAGCAGGTCGTTCTGTATCCGGGCATTTCTCTGCCATAGCATCCCAGGACCCTGACATCCATATTCCTGTCCTCGTCTCAGAGGTCTCCGAACTGCTCCTTCATATTGAGGTACTCGAGGTACTTCCTCAGCTTGTCGGTGTTGGCTATGAAGATGCCGCCGTCTTTTAGCTGCAACAGTCCGGCTTTTTCTATCTTCTTTAGAACCTCCTGGACCTGGTCGGTGTCCAGGCCGCATTTGCCGGCCAGGTCAGATACAGAGGTGTCCAGTTTGATCCCGCCTTCCTCCTTTTTGCCCATGGTGTCGGCCAGCCTGGTCAGGGTATGGACGACCCTGCTGTTCGAGTCCTTGAGCATGAGGCTTTCGATCTGGTCGTCCGCTTCCTGGAGCCGCTGGGCCAGCTTCTTGATCATGCGTACCGCGATCTCGGTGTTTCCGCGGACCATGGACTCGAAGGTCTTGGGGTCAATGACGAGCATCTTGGACTCCTCGACCACGGTGGCGGTGGCCGACCTGGGCTTGTTGTTCAAGATGGCCATCTCGCCGAAGAACTCTCCCGTACCTATGTTGGCCAGGGTCTGTTCCTCTCCCCTGACCTCCTTGGAAATCTTCACTTTTCCGCTTTGGATGACAAACATCTCTTTGCCTCGCTCTCCCTCCCGGAACAACACGGTTCCCGGCGGGAAAACCTTACCCAGCCTCTCAAAAAGGACGTCCTCGACACCCATGTTCTGCCTCCTGTTTCCAGTGGTTTGTGCTCTTACCCTTATTACAGGAGCCTCTTGCAAAAGGCTCTACAGACTTATAAATTCTACCACAGCCGAATCGGCTATCCAAGCGTTTGCGTTTTTTTCTCCGGGAGACGGCGGGATTTTATCAGGCCCCTGCGGTAGGCTTTTAAAAAGGCCTTTACCACCTCCGGGTCGAACTGGATACCGGAGAACTTTCTAAGCTCCTGGTTGGCCACCTTGTCGGGCAGCCCTTTCCGGTAGGGCCGGTCCGAGGTCATGGCGTCCCAGGTGTCCGCTGCTGCTATGATGCGTGCTATTACCGGTATGCTCCCGTCTTCCAGCCCGTCCGGGTATCCTTTGCCGTCAAACCTTTCGTGGTGGTACTTCATGCCCGGTATGGCCGGCCCCAGCTCCTTTACGTGCTGGAGGATTTCAAACCCGTACTTGGGGTGTTGTTTCATCTGCCAGAACTCGTCGTCGGTGAGCCTGCTCGGCTTGCGCAGTATCTGGTCGTCCACCCCGATTTTTCCGGCGTCGTGAAGGATGGCCGCTATCTCCAGCCACTCCATGGTGTCGTTGTCCAGCTTCATGTATTTGGCGCAGGCCATGGAAAAGTCGCGGACCCTCTTGGTGTGGCCGCCGGTATAGGGGTCTCTTTTTTCAATGGCGGCGGCCAGGGCCTGGGCGGTTTCCTTGAACATGACTTTCTGGGCCTCGTAGAGCCGGGCGTTTTCCAGGGCTATGCCCACCTGGTCGGCCAGGTTCTCCAGCATTCTCTGATCGTCTTCGGTGAACTTCCGGCCGTGGAGCTTGTTAATGGCCTGAAGGACTCCTATGACCTCTCCTTTCGATTTTACGGGCACGGTAACCATGTTACGGGTCTGGAACTTGGATTTTTTGTCAACCTTGCTGGCCCAGCGGGGATCAACGCTGGTGTCCGCCACCAGGTCGCTTTTTCCTTCCTGTGCCACCCAGCCGGCGATCCCTTCCCCCATCTTCAACCTTATCTCTTTTACCGCGTCCCCTTTTTCGCCGAGGGCGACCTCGAAGTAGAGCTCCTGTTTCTCCCGGTCTATCAGGTAGAGGGACCCGGTTTCGCATTGCAGAAGCTCGACCGCCGCTTCCATGGCCCTTTTCCTGACCTCCTTTGCCTGGAGGGTCGAGTTGAGCACCGACGACAGCCGGGAGAGGGTGGCGAACTGGTCGGCTCTTTCCATGGTTTCCAGGTGCAGGTTGGCGTTATTAATAGCTACCGCGGCTTCGGTTGCCAGGGACTTGATAAAGGCCACGTCGTCCCGGTTAAAGGTCTCGCCGTCTTTCTTGTTAATGACCTCGATGACGCCGGTGACCTTCTTGCCCATCTTGAGGGGCACGGCGATCATGTTCCTGGTCTCGTGTCCGATCTCCTTTGCCACCCTGGGGCTCCAGACTTCGTCCCTGCTTACGTCGGAAGACAGGTAGGTCGAGCCTTCCGTGTAGACTTTGCCTGCTATTCCTTCGTCCGCGGGTATTCTTTTCCCTTGCAGGGCGGAGGCGGAGGGGCCTTTTACCACTGCGAACTCGAGCTCGTAAGCCTGCTCGTCCGCCAGGAACAAGGTGGCGGCCTCTCCGCCGGTGGCCTCCAGCACCCGGTCCATGATTCGGTCCAGGAACTTCTCCACCTTGAAGCTTTTGCTGGTTATGGAGGACATCTCTTTCAGGAGCCCGGCATGACTTTTCTGGCGCTGGTATTTTCTCTCCAGGTTGTCAATCCGTTTCCGGAGCTTCCTGTTTTCCGCCTCCAGGGCCTTCAGTTTTTGTTTATCGGTTTTTGCCCGGTCTGCGCTGGACACTGCCAAGACCTCCCTGTGCGAGGGTTTCGACCTTCCGGAGGATTCAAGTTCCCCTGTGGGGTCGGCATTAGCTTTCCATGGTATCTATCATCTTTTTGATGGTCTCTTCCACCCTTTGTTCAATGGTGTTCTCGATGGCTTTTCCGATCTCGGGGTGCTTTCGGGAAATCTTTTGAAAGTCGTCTCTTTTAAGCTCGAGAATCTCTGCCTTCGATTCCGCGAGAACGGTGGCGGTCCGGGGCTTGTTTTTAATAAGGCTCACCTCGCCGAAGAAGTCTCCTCCCTGGAGTCGGGCCAGTTCCACCTGTTCGTTCTTTACCGGATGCTGGGCCTGGATGGAGACCTCGCCGGACTTGATAAGGAACATGGAGTCTCCTGGGTCTCCTTCATTTACTATGGCTTCGCCCTCCGGTATCTCCCGGTAGTGGAAGCTGTCGCCGAACTGCTTTCTTTCTTTCTCCGAAAGTTTCTTAAAGAGGGGAGAGCTCCGGAGCAGGTTGTCGAGAACTCGCTCGCGGTAGAACTGGAGCAGGACTTCTTTTACGCGGGGGAACTCTTTCACCACCTCGTCCAGGTCTTGTTTTGCCATCTCGAGCAGGAGACTTCTTTTTACGGCAATGACGGAGGCTTCCCTTTTGCCGTGGAAGTAGCCGATCTCTCCGAAAAAGTCCCCCGGCCCCAGGGTCGCGAGCGTCTTTTGTTTTTCGTTTTCGTCCCTCACAACTTTTACCTTGCCGCGGGCCACGATGAACAGGGAGTCGCCGCTTTCGCCCTGTTCCACCACAGCCTCGTCGGGCTGGACGATCCTGCTTTCCATGAGCTCGAAAACGCGCTCGAACTCCGGCGGGTCCAGGTCGGAGAGAAGGGGGGTCCGCTCGGGACCGGACTCGGGCAACTCCTCCTCATCTTCCACCGGGACCACCTCCATGTCCTCGGGGGGCTTTTCCGCTGCCTCTTCTTCCAGGTCCGTTTCCTGTTCGCCGGAGTCGAACTCGTAAGGTTCTCCTGCCTCCTGTTCTTCTGTCTCCGGTTCCACTGGAACGGCTTCTTCAGCGGGAGCTTCGGCCTCGGATGGTGAGGGCTCCGGGGTTTCCGGTTCGGTTTCTATGGGTGGTTCTTCTTTTGCTTGTTCCGGCTCGGGCTCCGGCTTCTTTTCCGGGGTCTCGTCCTTCTTTTTAGCGGGAGGAGCGCTTTGTATCTTTTCCGAGACCCTGCTCGGCTTTATGGCTGAGAAAGTATCGTCCTGCCTCTCGCGGGAGAGCTTGTCCAGCGCGTTCTTAACCTCGGTGTCTTCCGGGCTTAACTCGATCACGATCTTGTAGATGGCGATGGCCTGCACCAGAAATCCCTTGTTGTAATACTTTTCCGCGGCCTCTTTATACTTTGCCACCGCCTCTTGTTTTCTGTCCATTTTCTGGAGAATCTCGGCCACCTTCTGGGGGACTTTCAGGTCATGTGGTGAAGCCTTCTCGAGCTGGCGGTACGACTCGAGGGCCTTGTCGAGCTTTCCCTTGCGCAGGTGTTTAGCTGCTTCGTCCTTGAGCTTGGCCGGGTCTACCTTGGCCATTTTCTCTCCTTTCCGTCATGCTTTCACGTCGCGGTCTTACTTTTCGGTCATGGTGTATACGCCGTCCCAGCCCGCTGCGGGCGGGTTCTCGTTGAACTCTTCACACCTGGCGAGGAACACGTGAGACGGCCCGTCCCGGGGGTCCAGCTCGATTGCCGCCATGAACTTGACTACCGCGTCCATCCAGTACCTCTGCTTGTAAAGCTCGAGTCCTTCCTGGTAGAGCTCGGCCACCTTCAGCTTTTCCGGGGAGACCTCGCCTTTTTTGCCCAGGACCTCGTAGACCTTGACCGGCTCCTCCTTTCCCACCACCCGGGTCAGGTCCAGCTCGCGAACTTCTATATGTTCTTTGGCCTTTTCATAGGTAAACTCGGAGATCATGGTGTAGATGCGGTACTGCTTGGCCGCGGCCTCGAGGCGGGCGGCCAGGTTCACCGAGTCTCCCATCATGGTGTAGTCCATGCGGTCGGCGCTTCCCATGTTTCCCACCACCATGTCGCCCGTGTTCAGCCCGATGCGCATATGGATTTCCGGCCTGCCTTCCTCGGTCCATTTCTTTCGCAGCTCCTTCATTCTCTCCTGGATGTCCACCGCGCACAGGCAGGCGCGCACCGCGTGGTCCTCGAAGTAGATGGGTGCTCCAAAGAAAGCGATGATGGCGTCTCCTTCAAACTTGTCAATGGTCCCGTCGTACTCGAGGATGATGTCGCACATCTCGGTCAGGTACTCGTTCAGGAAGTGTACGAGCTCGTCCGCCTGCATGCTCTCGCTTATGGTGGAGAACCCCTGGATGTCGGAGAAGAAGGCGGTAAGGACTTTTCTTTCGCCGCCAAGGTTCAGCATGTCCGGGTCGTCCATTAGCTGGTGGATGACGTTGGGGGACAGGTAGTGCTCGAACGCGTTTTTGATAAACCTTTTTTCCTTCTCCTCGGTGGCGTACCTGTAGATGGTTACCGCTATGTAGATGGTCAGTATCTCTGCCAGGGGATACACCAGGGTAAAGGAGTACTGCTCGACTGCGAAGAAGTAAAGGTTGGTTCCCAGGTAACCGGCGAACAGGAGAAAGGCTATCAGCCCTCCGGTTATGGGGGACAGCCTGGGCAAGAGGAGCCCGAACAGGACGCCGATAACCAGGAGGAACAGGTAATCGAGCAGGGCGAACCATTCTTTGTGGATCAGAAAGTCGTCGTCAATGATATTGCTTATGATGTTGGCGTGCATCTCGACGCCGGGTGAGGTCCCGAACGGTGTAGTCCGCATATCGTGGGCGCCGATGGATGTCGAGCCGATAAGTACGATCTTTCCTTTGAAGAAGTCGCGCGGGTTTTCTATCTTAAAGTCTGCGTCTTCCTGGTTCTGGAAGCCGGTGATAACGTCATAGACGGACACGTAGGGAAAGCTTTGTTGGGGCCCCATCCAGTTGATGAGTATCCTTCCGTACATGTCGGTGGGGATGACCTTGTCCCCCATCTTGACCTTTAACCCCAGGTCTCCGGGAATGACCTTGGGCTTTCTGTCGTACCAGGCGGAGACCGTTGCCAGGGACAGGGAAGGATAAATATGGGTGTTTTCGTGGCTTGCGTTTTGCGGGTCCTCGCTGTAGACGGTGATAAGAGGGGTCTTGCGGATGGTCCCGTCAATAGGGTCCGGGGTGGCTGTAAAGAAGCCGAACTTGGAAGCCGCCCGGGAGATGATCGGTATGTTGGTCTGGAGACCGTAGGCCCGGACCGGCCAGGTCCTTTGGTAGAACTTCTTCATGTCCCATCCCCGCCTGGACATGAAGGGCAGGGTGGATGGCATGAGCAGCTTTACCTCGTCGGTGTTGTCCACTGCGTCGAACCGTTCGGCTTCACTTCTGCTTCGGTAGCTGTACCATCCCAGCACCACGTTGTCCTTGTCTTTCAAGGTTTCGGCCAGGACGCGGTCGGTGTCCGCTTCTTTTTCCTTTTTCTCGATGTAGCCTGCGAAGCGCCCGACCTTCCGGATGTAATCCTTGACTTGACGGTTCCGGATTTTAGAGACGGCGTCCGGCGGCTGGTCGAGGCCCAGCATAAGGTATTTATTGAGCACGTCGCGCAGAAAGGACAGTCCCTGGTACTCGCCTTCGTCGGCAAAGACCACGTCAAAGGCGACCACCTCGGCTCCGTACTCGTCCATCCTCTTCAGGAAGATGCTCCACTTGTCGCGTGGGAAGGGCCACTGGTACTCTCCCACCGCCCGGTCGTCAATGGCCGCGATCACTACCTTGTCTGAGGGAGGGGGGGGAAAGTAACGCTGGCAGAACTGGAAGCGGATGTCATATGCCTTGACCTCGATGAGCTCGAGGAACTCGAAGTTCGCCCGCCGGGGGTCCCGCTCCACCTGGCTCCTGGCCCGGCCCTTCAGGTTGTAGAGCACCATGAACATAATGGTTATTACCAGCGCTATTATAAGAGCGCCCCAGGTGGTCTTCTTCTTTTTTTTCTTCATTCTTTCCCGTGCCCTGTCGGGAGCCGATATTTTTTAGACAGAACCCCTGAATTCCGTTACCAGCTAGAATCATATATGATCGGAGCCGCTTATTCAATCAGCACCGTTTTTCTTACTCTTCGAGCCACCGGTTCAGTTTGAGGAGAGACATGGGGTCTACTCTCACTCCCTGCACGCCGCACCCCCAGTGTAGATGGGGACCGGTGACCCTGCCGGTGTTTCCGGCCAGACCTATGACGCTGCCTTTGTCCACGATCTCGCCCGGCCCTACCTTGATCTGAGACAGGTGGCAGTAGAGGGTGAACAGGCCCCCTCCGTGGTCCATTATCACCAGTCCTCCCTCCAGGAAGCAGAAGCCGGCCAGCATCACCTTCCCTGTTGCCGTGGCCTTGATGGGTTCGCCCACCCCCGCGGACAGGTCCACTCCGCGGTGGACGTTCTTCAGTTTGCCGTTGTTGTAGACCCTTCTTTCCCCGAACTCCGAGGTGATCCTGCCCCCGGTGGGACGAATAAACGGCCCGCTCCACAAGCGGACGTAGGATGATGAGTCCCAGGCGTTCTTGAAGGCTTTTCTTTCCTCGCGAACCCGGTTTTTGGCCGCCCGGGAAAGCTCCACCTTGTCGCCGGCCACGGAAAGCCGGCCACTGGGGTAGCGGGTTTTTTGTACCCGAAGTTCTTTTTCCAGCTCTTCGAACTCGCCGCCCCGGCTCACGAGCTGGATGGAAAGGGTGTAGGTGCCCGGCTCCCGGGTGCGGTCAATAGCTCCCAGGCCGTGCAGCCATCCCGGGTGCTGGTGATGGGGAAGACAGGGAATGGTCCGCCCCTTCCAGGAGGCGGATGCTTTCTGAAGCAGGTTCCTGGGGTCTTTGATCCGCACCAGGAAGACCTCTCCCTGGGATACCACTGCCTGCCCGCTTTCGTTCTTTGGCAGAAGTTCTACTTCAAGCTCGACCTCGCCCGGCTGCCGGCCAGGAGGGACGGCGGGACCTTCCTTTTTCCTTTCCCCGGCGCCGGGGGTGACCATGAGCAAGGTGAGGGCGGCAATAAATAACAGGAGCCAGCCCCAAGATAATCGCGGTTTCATGCTTCCTCCTCATCTTTCATAATCTTCTCCACTTGAACTCCCAGCCGGCCTTTATAGAGGATGACCTCCAAAGAATCAGCCGGCTTCACTGCGCCGGAGCTTTTTATTATGTTGTTTTCCCGGTCCCGGACTATGGAGTAACCGCGCTGCAAGGTAGCACGGGGCGAGAGGGCCTGGAGCCTTTCCCGCCGGGCCGCAAGCCTTTGGGAGGCGTTTTGGACCTCGTGGGAAACATCTCTAATGAGCCTTTTTTCAAGAGACTGGAGCCGGTCGGACTGGACTGCGTAGAACCGCCGCGGATCGTGCCCTTTAATCACCTGTTCGTAGCGGCGAAGCTCCAGCCCGGTACGGCTGATGCGGTTGCGGAGGGCCCTTTCCGAGCGGGCCTGGAGCTCGTCCGTCTTGATCATGTAATCCATGATTCTTCTAAGCGGGTCCCGGAGCAGGGCCTGCCGGTGCTGCACGAGGGTCTCCGCTTCTTCCAGCCGTTTTTTCATTGTCTCACGGAGCCGGTGCAGAAGATGATCCAGGCGGGCGGTCCTTTCCGGCTTCCCCTGGGCGATGATCTCCGCGGCTGCGGTGGGAGTGGGAGCCCGGAGGTCGGCTGTAAAGTCGGCAATGGTAAAGTCTACCTCGTGGCCGATGGCGGATACGACCGGCAGGCGGGAATCGGCAATGGCCCGGGCCAGCACCTCTTGGTTAAAGGCCCACAGGTCCTCGATAGAGCCTCCCCCGCGGGCCAGCACCACCGCCTCCAGCGGCCTCCGGTCCGCGGGAGCGGCCACCGCCGGCAGGTTGGCGGTCTCCACGGCCCGGGCCAGCTCTTCGGCAGCGCCTTCCCCCTGCACCCGGGAAGGTATGATCAGCACTTCTATGTTGCGGTCCCGTTCGGAGAGCACGTGCAGCATGTCGTGAAGGGCGGCCCCCGATACCGAGCTTATGACGGCGATCCTGCGTATGGGCGACGGCAGGGGCTTCTTCTTTTCCGGATCGAACAGTCCTTGCTGCTCGAGCCGTTTTTTGAGCTGTTCGAACTCGAGGTACAAGGCGCCTTTGCCCACCGGCTCCATCCATTCGACCCGGATTTGATAGGTGCTGCGGGGAGGATATGCGGTTATCTTGCCCCGGCAAAGAACCTCGGTGCCCTCCTCCGGGCTGAAGCGCAGATACATGTTCTGGAACTTGAACATCACCGCCCGCAAATAGGACCGGTCGTCTTTCAGCCCGAAGTACCAGTGTCCGGAGCCGTGTTTTACAAGACCGCTGATCTCCCCTTGCACCCACACTTCTCCGAAGCCCTGTTCCAGGCGCCTTCCGATCTCGTCGGTGATCCCGGTTACGGTGTAGACCTTTCGGGGACTCATTTTACAGCCTCGGAAGCGTAAGAGAACCGGTAGCCCATCTCCGCCATCACCGGCAGGTAGCGGGTGAGCACCCGGATGGTTTCCGGATGAGGATGGCCGATGGCCACCGCGGTCTTCTGTTTATTGGCGGTGCGGGCAAGCTCGACAAGACTCAGTTTTACGCTTTCTTCGTCCGTTTGGTGATCGAGGAACACGTCCCGCTCCGCGGCCGGGACCTCCATCAGGCGGGCCGTTTTGTAACCCACCGTGTCTATAGTGGTTCTGCTGTCTATATAAAAGAGCCCTTTCTCTTTGAGGACCACCAAAAGTTTTTCCACGCCTTCCGGGTCTGCGGTGAATGCCGAGCCCATGTGGTTGTTGACGCCCTTGGCCCCAGGCACGACTTGCAGGGCCTTCTGTACGCATTCCTTGACCTCTTTTTGGCTCATGCCCACCAGGAGGGCCCCGTTACCGGGGTCGGAGCGGGGATAGCTCATGGGCTGCATGGGCATGTGCAGGATAAGCTCGGCGCCGCTTCGTTTTATTTTCTGCACGGCGGAGGCCGCGTCCGAGGCATGGGGCAGCACAGCAAAGGTAATTGGCACTTCTGCCTGGAGCAGCGTATCCAGGGCGGGCAGGTTAAACCCTACATCGTCTATTATGATGACGATCTTTCCGGTGTTCGAGGTTGGCTTCGGAAAGGGCTTTAAGTTTTTCTTTTGCGGTCCGGGCCCGGGTTTTTGAGGTTCCGGGACTTCCGGGTTTGGTTTGTTCGGTGTGGTTTCTTTTCTGGCGAGCAGTACCGCCATGAGCGGCGTGTTTCCTGAGCTTGCGAACAGCCTGACCCTTTCCCCCCGGACGGCATGGTCTGGGTACTCGATTTTTACGTCCAGGTTTCCGAGGTCCCGCCAGAAGTCGCGGATGGTCTTCTCGGCTATTATGAGGTCGGTATCGGATTTTCCCTGCCAGGTGATACTGTACAGGGAGCCGTTGTTGCGGGAGTGGATGATTTCGCCTGCCCGGTCCAGGGGAGGAAGTTGTAGCTTGTTGCGGGTCTGCTTGGCCAGGAGGGCTGCCGTTTTGGGAGCGGAGGCCCTCTTGTCAGCCTGTCTGCTTTCTTCTTGCTGGCGTGGCAGAAGGAACCAAGCCAGCCCGGCCATGAGCAGGACCCACAGCACCAGGATTGCCAGGAGCTTCAGGATGGACGAGGTCCGGATGCCGGATTTTATTTTAGAAGGTTTGGGCATGTCGGCCTTCTTACTGCCGGACGCTCGGGAAGGCCTGCCGCGTCCGCTTCAACCTTGGCGCACAGCGCTCCGGCTTTATTGAAACCGGGGACCGCTAAAAAGAGCCGGGGACCTTATACTTATTTCTTTCTTCTTTCCGCAGCCACTTTATCGCTTTTTTCCAGGACCTGCCGGAAAAGCTCGGGCCTTTTTAAAAGGTCCAGCGCCCTTTGGAGCTGATAGTCGTCCGTGTCGTCCCCCAGCTTGTCCGGAAGGAGCTCAGTGTCTTCCTTCAAGCGCCGGCCCGCGGTGTCCCCGTCTTTGACTTCGTCTTCCTCGTACAACTTCTGCAGGTCCTTCTCCCGGAAGTGTTTACGGAGCTCTTTGCCGGACTCTTTCAGCTCTTTGCGCTCCGCCGGGCTCAGCTCGGGCACGGTTACGTCCGGCTCTACCCCTTTTTCCTGGATTATCCTTCCGCTCGGCAGGTAGTAATAGGCAGTGGTTATCTTGAGTCCGGAGCCGTCCTTTAAATTTTTCAACTGCTGTACCGATCCTTTTCCAAAGGAAGGGGAACCCAGCAGCACGGCTTTGCCGTAGTCCTGGAGCGTGCCGGAGACGATCTCCGCGGCGCTGGCGGTGTGGTGGTTTATAAGGACCAACAGCCGAAGGTCCTTCTCAAGGGTGCCCGACTTGTGGGAGTAGAGGGTGTTGCTCTGCTGTCTGCCCTTGACCTCGACCAGCTTGCCCTCCTTTACAAACATGTCCGCCACCTTGACCGCTTGCTTCAAAGGCCCGCCCGGGTTATTGCGCATGTCCAGGATAAGACCTTCCATGGTCTTGTCGGACTCCTTCTGCAGGTTCTCGATGGCCTTGTGAAGGTCCCGGGAGGTGTCCTCGGTAAAGGTGATAAGCCGGATGTAACCGATGCCCCCGTCCATGAGCTTTGCATCCTTTACGCTCCGGATCTTGATGAGCTCCCGCCGGATGGTGAAATCACGAGGCTCCTCCCATTCTTTTCGCATGACACTGATGGTGATCTCCGTGCCCACCGGTCCCCGCATCTTCTGGACCGCCTTGTGGAGCTTCATGCCCTTGGTGGGCTCACCTTCGATGTGAGTGATGACGTCCCCCGCCTCCAGGCCGGCGCGCCAGGCCGGGGTGTCCTCGATCGGGCTTATCACCGTAAGCTTCTTGTCACGGATGCCGATCTCGATGCCAAGACCGCCGAACTCGCCGCTGATGTCCTCCCGCATCTCCTGGTAGTCCTCCTTGGGAAGGAAAGCCGTGTGCGGGTCCAGCTCTTCCAGCATCCCGTTAATGGCGCCGTAAACCAGCTTCTTTACCGACACCTCTTCCACGTATTCGTTGTCCACGATCGAGAGCACCTGGTTATACAGCTCTAGATACTCGTAAGTATCATCGGAGACGGCGCTGGCTTTCTGGAGCCAGGCCATGCCGAACACGGTGAGGAAAGCCAGGATGATGATGGTAACCAGTACGACTATGACCCTGCTGGGGGAAGGTTTGCGAGGTCCGCTCATCTAAACGCTCCTTATTGTAATTTGTTCACGAGTTCAAGACTGGCACAAGTTAACGTGCAAAAACTCTACTGCTCTGAGCCTCTTGCAAAAAGAGCGGAGAAAAGTGGGAGAGACCTCCAGGTCTCGATGATCGCGAGCTGCCTGCCTGTGCCGGACACGGCAGACAGGGAGCTCGCTCCCACCATACAAAGCCTAACTTACCACCTTCATAATCAGACTTTTGCAAGAGGCTCGCTCTGTCAAGCGTTTTTCATCGCTTCCAAGATAGATGTCTTTCGTGCGAGCGGCTTTAGTCGCGACTTCCGTCGCCCGCACAGCAGCCATCATTTCAAGCCTGACAAGACACAAGATGAATAATAACACGGATAAAAAACAAATCAAAGCGGAAAAGCTCTGCCGCCGGGGTAGAGAAGTTGTAAAAGGCCAGTGCAAAAGAAAGCCGCGTCTTTCCTCCTCTGCTTTTAAAAACCTTCTCGGGCGTAAGTGAAGTTTCCACATTTTTTATGACCGGTCAGTCCCTCCATAAGCGTCGCCGGCAAGCAGGACATTTGGCTTTGTTTCCGATCGGGGAACATACAACTCTTTGTCAAATGGATTGAACCACTCAGCCACCATGATAGCCCATCCTCGGCCATTGACTGGCCCACAACTCGGCCATCCGGATAGCCCGCACAACTCGTTGTGTGGGCAGACTCACGAAGTGGGTCTGCAGGTACATTGTAAAAAAAATTCCCCCCGCCTCCCTCATCATCAAACAACCCGGCCTTCTTCATATACTTCACCAAACGAAGCGCATTCTCCCATTATCTTCAATCACCCACACAACAAGTTGTGTGGGCCATCGTCCGGAAGTTGTGCGAGCCATCTTGCGGGGGTTGTGCGGGCCGGCTTCCGGAAAGGAGTCATGCCCTACACCAAAGTCCGCCGTTAATGCACGTCCCGGCAGCTTATGCGTTTTTCCATTTTCACTTTGGCCCCGAGGCATCTGTGCGTTTTCAAAGAGGACGAGAGAGTTAAACGAGGAATTTTGGGGAAACTCCATTTCGGGCGTACTTATTGAATCAAGCGGCATTATCTTTAAAATGGAGGGGCAGGCAAAGAAAGGGAGTGCTTTCTACTTATGGAAGGGTTTGAAAAAGTAGCAGAAGGTGTTTACAGGATCACGCCGGAGCAGGAGCAGGGCTCGGCGTGGGAGAGCCCCAATATCTACCTGGTTGGGGCTGATCCCTGCCTGCTGATAGATTCCGGATACGACCGGGCGGACCATGTCAAGCTGGTAGTGGAAAGCGTGGGCCGGGCCCGGGTGTCCATGATCGTTTTGACCCACGCCCATATAGACCACGCCGGGGGCGCCCGAAGGCTGCGGCAGGCCACCGGCGCCCCGGTGTACGTCCATCCCGCGGACGAGCCATCCCTGGAGCGGAGGTTCCCGGAGTGCCGGCCGGCCGGTTACGTGAGCGAGCCGGACCGGTTGGAAGCCGGGGGCACGGTGCTGCAAGTCCTGGACACGCCCGGGCACGCTCCCGGCCATATCGTGCTCCTCCAGGAAACGAGCGAGGTTCTTTTTACCGGTGATCTGATAACCGGAGCCGGTTCCACCCTGGTTGCTCCTCCGGAAGGAAACATGGAAAAGTACATGGCATCGCTTCACCGGGTCAAGACGCTTGGAGTGAAGAAGATACTGCCGGGCCACGGGCCGGTAGTGGACCGGCCGGAGGAGCGGATAAACGAGCTTATCGAGCACCGGGAGCTGCGGGAGGTGTGCATATTGAAGTGCCTGGCCCAAGAGAAGCTCGGGCTTAACGGCCTGGTCAAGTCCATGTACCAGGGTCTGATCCATCCCGGCCTGGAGATGGCCGCGGCAGGCACTGCCTGGGCCCACCTGGAAAAGCTGATCAGCGAGGGAAGCGTGCGTGCGGAGCCTGCGGAAGAGACAAACCCCTTTAACATGAGCTTCGAGCTCGCGCCCGGCTATACCCTCCCTTTTTAGTCTATTTACGGAGCACTCGGTCCCACGACTCGATGTAGAGCGCTTTGCGGTTCCGGATGCTTTTGTCAAAGGCCTCTTTTTTGACCTCGCCGGGCATGTCCGCTCCTACCGGCATTCCCATGAGCCACAGCAGGGTGGGAAGGAAGTCCATGCCTTCCATGTCCACATGCTTGAAGGTGCTCGCGTTTTCCCCGGATATTGCGATAAGTCCCTCGGGGGACGGCAGAGCTGACACGTCGCTGTACACCCATCGTATGGCCGGCAGGGGTATGGGGTCCGGATCGTCGGCCTTTTCGAGTGCGTAGTCGTGGAACAGGGCCTCCCGGTCGAACTTTACCAGGATGTCGGGTGTGTCCGCCCTGGTCATGGGAGTTTTGCCCTTATCATGATTGGCCTTCACTTTTTGGAAGAGCCGCCTGCCTTGGTCGGTGCGCAAACTTCTGAGCTCTTTTATCACCTTTTTCCGGAAGGAGTGGAAGCTCTCGTGCGGCACCGTCCCTTGCGGCTCCCTTCCTTCCAGGTTTATGTAAAGACCCTGGAGCTCTTTTTCAAAGTCCCGGATGTTCCACACCCTGGTCCGGTCCCATCTTATCTCCTGCCGCTTCCGGGGGGGCAGGAGCTTATCGGACAAGAGGACCATCTCTTTCTGTCTTCGCTTTTTCTCTTTTTCGGAGGAGGGCTCGGCGAGATCGAAGTGTACCCCCAGGTAAGCCTCTACCGCCGCGGGCTCCATCCGGGAAGCGCCGTCCGCGATCCATTCTTCGGTTCTGTTGGAAAGCTGCTGGCACATTCCGAAGATGTTGGCGGAGGCAGGGGAGGGCACTTTTAACTCTCCTCGCTCCATCATGTTCTTCAGGATTTCCTCGCAGGTTACCCCGTAGTAGTCGAGGTATCCCATCCTTTCCATGAGCAGGTTAAGATCGGGGAATATGTTGTGAGGAGGGAAGGACGGCGAAAGCCCGTGCTCGGAGACCACTATCACGGTGTATTGATCGGAGAGGCTGAGCAGGCCTCCGATCAACCGGTCCGTGAACTCGTAGTGCATATCGAGCACGTCCTTGTACCTGTCCCTTTCTTCGTCGGAGACCGGCTCGTAATGGTCGAGCGAGTAAGGCCTCGCGTACTTGTAGAATATCTGGGAGACCATCTCCGGGTTCTGGAAGTGCACCATCATGAGGTCAGGCTTTTTCTCGCGCATCACTTCATACGCCATGGAGAAGACCTTGCGGTCGGTGTGATAGGCGTTTTTGATCCTTTTGTCGTTTGTCTTCCCGATCAGTTTTTCATAGGGCAGAAAGCGTGGCACCGGTGCCGAGAGCGCCTTTTCGGTCCACTCCTCTGGATGCACCTTGCCGGAGGTACTGTCCGGCTCGAACCCTTCGGCGATTACCACCGAGTCTTTAAGTCCGGGCGCCTCGGCCACCGTGCTCCAGTTTATAAGCCCCACGTTGCGGCCTGCGAACTCGGCTATGTCCCAAATCGCGGGAACTTTCCGGAACCGGCCGGTCATGCGCACCTCCTGGTACTTGAAGGGTATCTTAGTAGAGTAGTTGACTATGCCGTGGTCTTTTCTTTTTCTGCCGGTTGCCAGGTTGTTCCAGAGCGATGGGGAGATGAGCGGTGGAGTGGCTTCGATTGCCCCGTGGCTTCCGTGTCGTATCATCCGGGCCAGGTTGGGCATCCGGCCGTCGTTCGCGAGGTCCATGGCAATGTCCCAGCTCATGCCGCTGACGCCGATCACGAGCACCTTGTGCCGGTTTGTGACAATGCTCTTTCCCACCCGGCTGTCGTTTATGGGAAGTATCTCCCGCCGTTCCATGGGCCTTATATAAAGCCAGTAAAAGAACACCCCCGCCAGGAGCATTCCCACCATGACTTCGATTATGATCCTTCTTTTCATCGTAATAAAAAATAACCCCCGTTTTGTGCGAGCGACTTCAGTCGCGATGCAGACCACCCTTAAGAACCATTACTCTCTCTACTCTTGTCCCGGCTCTTCCATTTTTATTCTCAGGATCAGGAAGAAAGCCGGAAGGGCCACTGCCGCGAGGCCGGAGACTGCTATCAGCGCGTTTTTTATGTTCGTGTTCATAATGAAGATGGCCAGCCCTCCCAGGAGAAGGCTCGTTCCGCAATGGAGGTAGAGAGAAGCCCGCTTGGAAAGCCCGGCCTCTACCAGCCGCTTGCTGACGTGGTCGCGCGACCCGTACCAGATGGGAATGCCTTTGCGCAACCGCGCCACCACCACCACCATGAGCTCGAAGCAGGGGACCCCCAGGATGATGGCCGGGCACACCGCGGCCAGGTCGTTTTTCTCAGTATAGCTGCCGATCATGGCCAGTGCACCCAGGGAAAGTCCTAGAAAGAGACTTCCTGCGTCTCCCATGTACACGCGGGCCTTGGGAAAGGGAAGGTTGTAGCGTAAAAAGCCGGCGGTGGCCCCGAAAATCCCGGCGATAAAGAGCGCTGTCTCCGGCTGTCCGTTCAGCCACGCAACCGTGAACAGCGCAGGACAACAACACGCGGCAACACCGCCGGCCAGGCCGTCCTCTATGTCCAGGAAGTTAAGCGCGTTGGCCATACCCACCAGCCATACTGCTGACAACACCCAGGGAAACAGGGGAAGCTCAAGCGGCCAGCGGAAGTCGAATATGACCAGCTTTAAGTAGACCCCTCCCTTGATCAGGGCCAACACCGCTATGACCTGGCCGAAAAGCTTCACCCTCGGGGTCATGGCCCCGAAGTCGTCAATAAGCCCAACCATGAGTATGATGGTTCCCCCGAAAAGGAGTCCCATAAGATGTGGCGTGAAATCAACTACGAAAACAAGGGACAGAAGAAGGGCCAGGTACATGGCCAGCCCGCCCAGGTAAGGAACCGCGTCTGCATGGTCGCGCAATCCTCCGTCCGGTCGGGCCACGATGCCCCAGGTACGGGCCGCCCGGATGGCCAGGGGAGTGAGGTAAAGGGCCAGCGCCCCGGAAAGCATCACCGTGAGTATGCCGAGCCAGGAGAGCATCAACGATAAATGCTATCGCGCCACAGTTGGAAAATCAAAAGCGAGAACAAGGCGTGTCCCTGGTTCTCCCGGCAGGAAAGGTGGTCGCCCAGCATGGCCTCCACCGTGTCCGCGTCAAAGATGCCCTGCTCGCGCAGCCGGTCTGGATTCAGAAGGTCCCCCACCATCTCCCGGAGCTCTCCCCGGAACCACTCGTCCAGCGGAAGCGCGAACCCCGCTTTCTTCCGCTTTACGATCTCTGGCGGAACCCGGCCCGCAACCGCGCGCTTCATCACCTTCTTGGTATGAAAGAAGTCAGCCTTCTCCCGCGCGGGTATGCGCATGGCGAACTCGACCAGGCGGTGGTCCAGGAAAGGGACCCTGGTCTCGAGACCTACCGCCATGCTGGCCCGGTCCACCTTGGTGAGAAGGTCGTCCGGGAGCCAGGACTTAAGGTCCGCCCGAAGAGTCCGGTCCAGGTCGTAGGCCTTTTTCTGGCCTCGAAAGTCCGGCTCGAAAATACCTTCCACCAGATCGCGGCCGCGGGTGCCGGAGCCTATCAGCCGGTCCGAGACATCCGGCTGGAGCGTTATGAGCCAGGCCAGGTGCCGCGCCGCGGGTGAAGCTCCCGACAGCGCGGTAAGTCCTTTCTTGATCCTGCGCATGTGAGGCAGCCGGGACGCGGGCAGCTCGAACAGGACGCGGCGGAGTATCTTCGGCACGTGCTGATAGTATCGGGTCAGGTACCCGAGCGAGTAGCGCTGGTATCCCGCAAACAGCTCGTCTCCTCCTTCGCCGGAGAGGACCACCGTGACCCATTGGCGGGCGAACCTGGAGACCAGGTAGGTGGGTATGATTGCCGGGTCGGACACGAGGTCGTCCATCCTGTCCACCACCGCGGGAAGGGCGTCCACCGCGTCGCGGGCGGTTACGGTCAGCGGATGATGGTTGGTCTGGAACGTCCCGGCGGCGAGTTCGGACCACGGCGTCTCGTTGAGATAGTCCGCTCCTTTCTCGGCGTGGAAGTCCACCGAAAAGGTCTCGAGGCCCTCGCCCTTGTAATCGCGCATGATGCTGACCAGCGCGGTCGAGTCTATGCCCCCGGATAGAAAAGCCCCCAGCGGCACGTCAGCGATGAGCCGCTTCTTAACCGAGTCTTGCAGAAGCTCCATGAGCCCTTCCTCGGCCTCTTTTCCGCGAACGGTCTCCGGGTCCTCGGGAAGCTCCCAGTAACAGTCCGTCTTGACCCCCTGCTGATCCGCAACCAGCCGATGCGCGGGCGGCAGTTTGTAGATGCCGGTAAAAAGGGTGTAGGGAGCGGGCACGTAGCGGATGACGAGATACGCCCACAAACTCGACATATCGAGCGGGGGAATCTCGGAAAGCCCGGCGAGCAGGGAACGGACCTCGGAGGAGAAGACAAGCCGGCGGCCTTGGAAGTAATAATAGAGCGGCTTTATGCCCATCCGGTCGCGGCAGAGGAACATCCTTTTTTGCCGCGAGTCCCACAGCGCGAACGCGAACATGCCGTTAAACCGCTTTACGCAGTCTATGCCGTCTTCCTCGTACTGGTGGATTATGACCTCGGTGTCCGAGCGGGTCCGGAACACGTGTCCGCGTTTTTTAAGCTCGTCCCTGAGTTCCCGGAAGTTGTAAATCTCGCCGTTAAAGGAAAGCCAGATACTTTGGTCTTCGTTCGGCATGGGCTGGACACCGCCGGGTATGTCTATGATGGAAAGCCGCCTCTGACCGAGACCGGCAAAAGCAGGGTCCTCTATATAACACCCCGAGTCGTCCGGCCCCCGATGGGCGAGTAGCGAGGTCATCTCCTCCAGAAGCTCCCTTTTCACGCCCGGCTGGAAATCGTTCCGGAACTCGCCGCAAATCCCGCACATGGAAAGCAAAACTAGCACAGGATGTGGGGGCTTACAAAACAAGCTTTAATTCTTCTTACAGGAGAGCAAAGCTTTTGCAAACCTTGACAGCCGGGCGTGCCTGTGTAAAATTGAAGAATAGCAAAGGGAGCATTTCTTTACATGGAGAACCACCTTATTATCGGGGCCAGGATCACGGACAAGGTACAGGAGGGTCTGGACAACTGTATTCCTGCTTACCAGTTCTACTTTAAGAACAATGACCCCGAGTACCTGCAAGTTCTCCGGATCGAAGGCGAAAGAGTGATCGGCAAGAAGGTGTCCTCCGGGATTCCAGTGGCCCAGATTGCCGATTACGCGGAGAACGTAAAAAGCATCCTGAAAAAGATCTGCCCGGACCATCCCTGGACGGAAAAGGACGTCAGGGTTTTCGCGCAGACCCTGATCGGATAGAGCGGAAGAACATGAAGAAGATTTTCATATCCCAGGCGGTCCTGGACCGGCTTTTCTCGGAAGAGAAAGCCGAGCTTCAAGGCGACAAGCTGGTGATCTACGGCCGGGAGCACCAGGTATACAACCTGACGCCGGCCTACAAGTTTACCGGCGTGGCGGACGACTCCCCCGACAAAAAGGGGCTGGTCGGTAAAATCTACGTCAAGTCCGAGCTCGAGAAGATAAGCGCGGACATCTACATGGATTCGGCCATTATAGATGATATCCCTTACAACGTGCAGCCGGGTTACGTGGGAGCGCCCGAACAGGCAGCGGCAACCGAGCCCCAAGGCCGGGAGTCTTCGGAGTCCGAGTCAAAGGAAGTGGATGAACAGGAGCTTCTGAGCGATTACCTCCTGAAAATCCTTTGATATATAATAAGGCCGGGCGCTCTGGGTGTACAGGCCGGAGTAGTTTACAAGCGGGAGCCCACCTTTAATTTTCCAGCATATATAACGCAT
Organism: bacterium; assembly: GCA_046484135.1. GTDB lineage: Bacteria > RBG-13-61-14 > RBG-13-61-14 > RBG-13-61-14 > DATKZS01 > CAYQTK01. The sequence continues at coordinate 7,713 of JAWOBU010000081.1, read as the reverse complement.
TGACCAAGCTCCTGCGAGAACGGGTGCAACTTGTATCCTGGCCGGGAGGAAGTACTTGTAAATGAGCGCGAAAAAGAAAGCGGTAAAAGGAAAGATCATTATCGAAGCCGAGATGTGCAAAGCTTGCGGCTACTGCATCGAGCATTGTCCCAAGAATTCCATCGAGCTCGCTTCTTACTATAACACCAAGGGCTATAATCCGGCGACGCCGGTGGGGGAAGACTGTAACGGTTGCGGCATCTGCGCGGTGGTTTGTCCGGAAGGTATAATCGAGGTGTGGCGTGAGTAAGAAGAAAGTGGAAAAGGTGTTGATGCGGGGCAACCACGCTCTTGCCGAGGCCGCCATCCGTGCGGGCTGCCGTTTTTACGCGGGATATCCCATCACTCCCCAGAACGAGGTCCCGGAGTACATGTCCGAGTACCTTCCCAAGGCCGGCGGGGTTTTTATCCAGGGCGAGAGCGAAATAGCGTCCATCAGCATGGTGCAGGGTGCGGCAACCACCGGCGCCCGGGCCATGACCACGTCCTCCAGCCCCGGCATCAGCCTGAAGCAGGAAGGCATCAGTTTTCTGGCCGGGCACGAGCTTCCCGCGGTCATAGTGAACATGTGCAGGGGCGGACCGGGTCTCGGCAACATAGCTGGTTCGCAGTGCGATTACTTTCAGTCCACCCGCGGCGGAGGACACGGCGATTACCGCACGCCGGTGCTTGCGCCCGCGTCGGTGCAGGAGCTGGCGGACCTGGTTTACCAGTCGTTTGACCTGGCGGACAGGTACCGGTCGCCCGTGCTTATCCTGGCCGATGGAATGCTCGGGAACACCATGGAGCCCATAGTGCTGCCCGAGCCGGTGGATTTAAAAAAGCTTCCTGTCAAGGAATGGACCATGCAGGGTGCAAAGGGTCGTCCGGGCCGGCGCAGCATCTCGCTCATCCTGGACACCAAGGTCATGGAGGAGCACAACTGGAAGTTGCAAAGGAAGTACAAGGAGATCGAGAACAAGGAGACGCGGTGGGAAGAGTACATGATGGACGACGCCCGGATGGCGGTGGTGGCGTTCGGGACCGCGGCCCGCATAGCCAAGGGGGCCATCAACCGCGTTCGCAAGGAAGGGATGCAGGTGGGTCTCATGAGGCCCATAACCCTCTGGCCTTTTCCCACAGAAGCCTTGCAGGAGCTGGTGGGCCGGGGCATTGGAGAGCTGCTTGTTTTCGAGCTTAACGCCGGCCAGATGATCGAGGACGTGAAAAGGGTGGTGGAAGGCAAGGTGGACTGCTCGCTTTACGCCCGGCCTGGAGGGGTCATCCCCACTCCCCTGGAGCTGTCCAAGGCCATCACCACCCGCTACTACCAGAAGTTCTGCATTTGACGGAGAAGAAGATGAAGTTACGCTATAAAAGGCCCAAGTATATGAAGAAGGTGCCCATGCATTACTGCCCCGGGTGCGGGCATTCCATTGTCCACCGGATTTTATGCGAGGTCTTCGAGGAGCTGGAGATCGGAGAAAAGGCGCTGGGAGTAGCGCCTGCGGGATGCGCGGTCCTGGCCTATAACTACCTGGACGTGGACATAGCGGAAGCCGCCCACGGCCGGGCCGCGGCAGTGGCCACCGGCATGAAAAGGACCCTTCCCGATAACGTGGTTTTTGCCTACCAGGGCGACGGAGACCTCGCAGCCATCGGGACATCCGAGACCATCCACGCGGCTTCGCGGGGAGAGAACATTACCGTGATCTTTATAAACAACGCTATCTACGGTATGACGGGGGGGCAGATGGCGCCTACCACCGTGCCGGGTATGATTGCCACCACTGCTCCGCTGGGCAGGTCCATAGGCCGGGAGGGCCATCCCCTGGACATATCACATTTGGCGGCGGAGATACCGGGGTCCGCTTACGTGGTCCGGGCCATGGTTACCGGTCCCAAGAGCATCACCAAGGCCAAGAAGTCCTTGAAGGAGGCCTTCCAGTGCCAGATGGACGGGGAAGGCTTCTCCCTGGTCGAGTTTCTTTCTCCGTGTCCCACCAACTGGAAGATGACGCCCTTGCAGGCCTGTCAGTGGGTGGAGACGGAGATGGTCGAGCACTTCCCGCCGGGAGTGCTCGCGGACCGGCGGGCCGGCAAAAGCAGGAAGACGGGGTAGGGCTAAGATGATAATCAAGACGTTTTTTGCCGGATTCGGAGGACAGGGAGTGCTTTCCATGGGCTACACCCTGGCCTATGCCGGGATGCTGGCGGACAAGTACGTCACGTATTTCCCGTCCTACGGCGCCGAGGTCCGGGGAGGGACCGCCAACTGCACGGTCGCGGTAGGAGACGAGGAGATAGCTTCACCCATCGCGTCCCAGCCCGAGTTCCTGGTGGCCATGAACCTTCCTTCCATGTTGAAGTTCGAGAACGTGGTGTCCCCCGGCGGACTGCTGTTCTTGAACACCAGCTTGGTGGAGGAAGAGCGGCCGACCAGGTCCGACCTCGAGGTGGTGGAAATACCGGCCAACCAACTGGCCAAGGAAGTGGCCAATGAAAGAGCGGCCAATATGGTCATTATGGGCGTGCTCGCGGGGAAAACCGGCATCGTGGACACCGAGGCTTTTTCGGAAGCTATCGGGATCATTTTTGAGAAGAAGAAGAAGGTCCTGGACCTGAATCGGAAGGCGTTTGAGCGCGGAGTAGAGTTCATGAACAGCGGGGGAGAGAAATGATACTGGAGCAGTTGACGGTGAGCTTGAGTAATGAGCCGGGCGAGCTTTCCAAGATCAGCGACATCCTGGGCGACGAGGGGATAAACATAAAGGCCATTACAGCGGCGGTGCAGGGCGGGAGCGCCTGTATTCACCTGGTCGCGGATGATCCTTCCAAGGCTTCGGAAATACTTATCGCCCACGGCTACCAGGTGGACAAGCGTGAGGTGGTGGCAGTGGAGACGCCTGACCATCCTGGAGGGCTTAACGCGATTTTGCGTCCGCTCAAGTCACGGGACATCAACGTCGAGTTTTTATATCCGGCCATCGGCAAGCTCCGCAAAGACGCGGTGCTGGTGGTGGGGGCATATCCCCTGGAAGAAGCCGTCACAGCGCTGCGGGAGAATTATATTACCATACTGGAAAAGGAGCTTTTCGCGCTTTAGCCTTGAAAAGTACGCGGACGGCTCTACAACTTTTTTAAAGAGGTTTTCGCTTCATGGACCAGAAAAAGCATAAAAAAGCACTTATGGCTTCCCTGATCGCCGCGCCGCTGTTAATGGTGTTGATTACAGCGGCCGTGTTAACGGGCGTGCGTGTCGCTCCCATTGACGCGGAGAAAGTAAAGGCGGCCACTGAAAAGCCGCCGGTCGGAGAAATGGACGCCAAGAGCTTCGTTAACATGGAAGCCAAACGGAATCCCTTGCCCAGCGACATAAAGAGCATGATTCTCAAGGTGGAGGGGGTTGTCCTGTTTGGTTTCATTCTATTGACGGTTTTGGCCTACCGGCCCAAAGAGTGGTCCCTGCGGCTTATAACGGTTGTAGATGTTATGATGCTGGCCTTTGGATTGGCTGTGTTCGCGGACAGGATCACCTCTACCATGAAAGGGTTGAAGGGGCTTTTAGCAGCCAAACAATTGCTGTTTTTCTCCATGCCTGTAAATTACATTCATGTGGCTGATGTTATGGCCGCCCTCAGCGTGATATGGGTGGCCTGGGCCATCACCGTACTTTATTTCGCCATGGCCCTTTTACACGAGGAATCGGAAACCCCAGACGCAAACGTGTCCCCCGCCGAAGCTTGACCCTCGCAAGGAGGAGGTTAAAACCCCGTAGGCGCTGCCGGCACGGTTGACCTCCATCCTGAACCGTGCATAAAATGTGTCCCGAAGAGAACGCTTCCTTTGAAAAGTCATGACAGGAGGGCTTAGATGAGAAAAAGAACGCTGCCGGCCGCGGTGGCCGTGCTTGTACTGTCCGCTTTTTTCGTCTCTTCCGGAGCTCCGCAAGCAAAGCCGGCCCCGGAAGGCTACCTCTTGAACCTGTATCACTTCAACATCCAGTACGTGGTGGGAGACGAGAACGCAATGCGGAGGATCGTCAAACAGAGCTTCGAGCCGCTGGTGGACTTTTATCTGGAGCATCCGGACTGGGGCGCCAGCTTCGAGATGCAGGGCCGGATGGTCGAGTACATGGCAGAGAAGTTCCCCGCGGCACTGGACAAGTTCCGAAAGCTGGTCAACTCCGGCCAGGCCGAGTTGGTCTCTTTCCATTACGGAGCCCAGCTTTTGCTTGCGTTTCCCGGACACGACCAGGACTGGTCCCTGCGCATAAACGACCGGATACTGGACGAGCACAACATGGAAAGGGCGGGCGTGATATTCGCCCAGGAGGCCCAGTTCGGCGAGGGATACTCCGTCATGGCCGAAAAGCACGGCTATGACGTGGGAGTCATGACCACCAGCCAGTACCGCTGGTTCCAGGACGATCCCCGCTTCCCTTACTTCACGGTTAACGGCATGGAGGTTTTAACCAATAAGAAAGCCGTGCATGAAAAAAGCGGGATAAAGGTAAAGTGGCACTTCCTGGGAGACGGCGAGCTGGTGGTAACCGGCGGGTTCAGCCCTTACTTTCCCGGCCTCTTTCATAAAAACCCCATCCGCCTCTATCTCCTGGAGAAAGAGATGAAAGAGGAATTGGAAAAAGGATATAAGCCCTCAACCATAACCGAGTACGTGAAAGCCCTGCGTGATGCGGGCGTGGAGCCGAAACCTTTGCGTCCGGTCCTGGACTCTCCCTGGCGGCCGGATGACGGCTCCGGCGTGTTCCAGTGGATGGGCAAGTACGCCACCCCCTGGGAGAAGGACTATGACATGAGGACCGAGAACTGGAAAGTGCGTTCTCTCCTGATCGAGGCGGAGCGGGCGGGAGCTGATCCGGGTCTTCTCGAGGAGGCCTGGGGATACATGGTGAACGCAGAGGTGTCCGATCCGTCCGGGTGGTTCCCCCTGCCGGTCGAGGTGGACTGGGACTACCGGATGATGGACAAGGTTAAAGAGACCCTGTCACGCGACCCGAGTCTTAACATGGCCGCCTTGAGAGAGCGGGCGGAGGACAGGCCCACCTGTACGGGGGAAGTATCCGACCCGCCTTTCCGACTGGAGAGGTGGGGCAACGCCGAAGAGGCCAGTATTAGCTGGAGCAGACTGGAAGGGGCGCCCGGCTACTGCATCGAGGTAAAGTGGTCCGGAAAAGGAGACGGCGGCGTGGGCTTTCCCTGGAAAGTAGGCACCGTCGAGTACAGCCCGGCCATGTTGGAAGACACCGTGCGGACCATCGCCCTTGACGAGACCAAGGGCAAATCCATACACCTCGGCCTGCCGAACGGGTTTATAGGACTGGGAGGGTCCGATTACCTGGTCCGGGACAATGCCGCCGGATGCGTGGCAGCCGGGCTGTACCCCGACCAAAACAGGATCGCCTTCGAGGTGGAAAACGCAAAAGAAGAAAAATTCAGCTTTACCTTTTACCTGTTCCAGGATGCGGACAAAAACAAGGTCCGGGAGTTCGCAAACCGCATAAACCGGGTGAGCCCCTGAACGCGGCAGAAATGAAAGAAAAGAGACAAAGGCTTCCTTCGTTTGTAAAAAATAGTTGCCGGTCGCGTTCCGAGGTCCATAAGATCAAGGCCCGGCTCCGCAAAGCAAGGCTGCATACGGTGTGCGAGTCAGCGCGCTGTCCCAACATCGTGGAATGCTTTTCCAGGCCGACCGCGGCGTTCATGATCCTGGGCTCGCGCTGCAACCGCGGCTGTGGTTTCTGTGCGGTCGAGAGCGGTCCTCATGAGCCGGTGGACCCGGACGAGCCGGAAGCTCTTGCCGAGGCCGCCCGCGAGCTGGGGCTCCGGCACGTGGTGGTGACCTCGGTAACCCGCGACGACCTTGCCGACGGAGGAGCGGTCCAGTTCGCGCGGGTCATCCGTTCCCTTCGCGAGCGGCTTTCCGCTTCCACGGTCGAGGTGTTGGTGCCGGACTTCGGGGGAGAGGAGAACGCGCTTCGTACGGTGATGGAAGCAGGACCGGACGTTTTGAACCACAACCTGGAGACGGTTTTTCGTCTGTACCCCGAGGCAAGACCGCGAGCGGATTACCGGCGCTCTTTGGATGTTCTCCGGGCCGCGGCCGGCATGAGCGATGAGATGATATTAAAGAGCGGCCTCATGGTGGGCCTGGGCGAGACAAAGCGGGAAGTTAAGGAGGCCCTCCGGGAACTTTGCGGAGCGGGCTGCCGCATCGTTACCATAGGACAGTACTTGCAGCCCCGAAAGGACAAGCTGCCGGTGGCCCGATACCTGGAGCCGGCCGAGTATGATGAGTTCGTGGAAGAGGGCGAAGGGATGGGTCTCCAGGTGTTTGCCGGCCCCCTGGTCCGCTCGAGCTATATGGCCGACCGGGTTTTCGAGGAGTTCAAACAAGGCGAATAGCATATTAAGGGATGAAAACCGGCGTAACCTGTGATATGAAAGAGGGAGGACATCTCATGGTTACAATGCATAGCTCGGCAGGCTGTGCAGTGGTTAAAGAGCTTGGCTTGGGTTTATAGAGGTAAAAACCAACAGTATCAGGAAAGGAGAGGGAGTCATGCCTGAGCTTAACAAGGAGACCATTGGCAAGGAGTATCCGGAGTCGGAGGTGGAGGTCAAGCAGCACGAGACCATCTACTACGCTGTTTCCACCAACGACCCCAACCCGTGGTACATGGACGCGGTGCGGGAAGAGGGCATCATTGCGCCTCCCATGTACGCGGTGAACTACGGCGGTTCCGCGCTGGGCCAGGTCTTTTTCGACAAGGAGGTCGGCGAAGGCTTCATGGCTTTTTTGGTCCACGGCGAGCAGGACATCGAGTGGTTCAAGGCGGTTCGTCCGGGGCAGAAGGTGAAGACCAAGGGCAGGATCAAGGACATCGTTGACAAGGGCAGCGGGGAGCTCTTAAAGGTGGAGAGCACCACTAGCGACAGCGAGAGCGGGGACATGGTTTGCCGGCAGAGCTTCAACTTCTTTGTCCGGGGCTACGGCAAGATGGAAAAGAAGGCCAAGTCACCGGAGCCGGAGGAGGACCGGAGCAAACAGGCGTTCCAGTCCAAGGAGAACGTGCTTTACGGTCAGACCTTCCTTTACGCCGAGCCTTCGGGAGACCATAACCCCATCCACGTAAACGACGAGTTCGCCAAGAAGGTGGGCCTGGGCGGAATCATTCTGCAGGGGCTCTGCACCATGGCATTCTGCCACAAAGCGGTAGTGGGCAATGTTTGCGAGGGGAACCCCCTGAAGCTGAAGAGGCTCTTTGTCCGCTTCTCCAAGCCGGTCCGGCCGGGCGACGAGATCACCATCACCGGCTGGTGGAAAGACGACAGCACGGTGGGCTTCGAGGCAGCCACCCAGAACGGGGAGCTGGTGATCAAGGGCGGACACGCCGAGATCGGCGACGTTGCGCTTTAGCCTTTTTTGCGACCCGGCTGCAGTGGACTATAAGGGAGAGAAAGAAAGCGGCGCCGTTGCCGATCGGCCGGGAGAGCCGGTGTGTCTGCGGTGCGGCAAATGCTGCCGGGAGCCTTTTGCCAGGCACGTGTCTCCTGATGACCTAAGCCGCTGGGAGAGAGAGGGGCGGCTGGACCTGATAGCGGCGTACCGGGACGAGGAACGGATTCTGGAGCAGGAGGATTTTCTGCGCGGCTACAAGAGGCTCACACCCTG
>JAWOBU010000061.1:0-3426 GCA_046484135.1 bacterium | reverse complement strand
GTTCCTGATGCGGACGAATGTATCGTGGGCATCATGGCCATGCACGTCCTGGCAGGCGAGGAGCATCCCCTCTATCTATACGGCCAGGGTTACGGCGCCGGCGCCGGGCTGGAAGCTCGTTTGAGCGCCTTGCTTTTCGCCTTTACCGGCCCGGACGGGAAAACGCTTAAGCTGGCGGCGCTGTTTTTATGGATCATTATGGTTCTTCTGGGGTGGAGGCTTGCATCCCGGATGCTGGGCCGTCGGACGGGGGCAATTTGTCTTTCGCTTTTAGCGGTGTCTCCGCAAATGGCGGAATGGTCCATGAAGCTCCGGGGAGGTCATTTATCAGCGCTGGTGTTCCTTGTTCTGTCTGCCTGGTTGGGTTGGAGACTTTTGGAAAAAAAGGGCCAGAACGGCCTGGTCATGTCCGGGGCATTCGGGGCCACGGCCGCGCTGGCCGGTTGGGCCCAGCCGGTGGCCGCTCCTGCCGCAACCTCGCTGGTGCTGGTTGCCTTCATGTTTTTGCTTGGCTGGAAAAAATACGCGCAAGGACTGCTTATTATGGGAGGCGCTTTTTGCATAGCTCTTATCGCCTACTTCACTATGCCGGGCGAAGCTGTGTGGCTCTCGCCGGCGTCCGGACTCTACCGCAATATGTATGGCCTGTACCTGTTGATTCTAAAGATACTTCCGCGGGTCTTCACCCCTTACCAGGACCCCATCGCCTTTGAGCCTTCCCTCCTGATATGGGTGGTGGCCTTGGTATGGGGGGTTTTCGTAATCATCGCTTTCTACTTCTCCTTGAGGCATCTGGTCCGGCACAGGATAAAAAAAAGGCTTTCCCGGGCCCTCCTGTTTCTGGATGTTACCGTGGTGTTGTGCGTGCTCGCGGCCTTGTTTGTAGACCTGACCGCTCTCGCTCCCCGCCATCTTCTGGCCACCTATCCTTTCCTGTGCCTGTTGGCAGCCTCCCTTTTCTGGAGATTTGAAAAAGAAAGAAAGATAAAAACCGCGGCCGTTCTATACGCGGTGCTGGTGATAGCAGGAATGGCGGCCAACTCGGCAGTGCTTCTTGACTCGAGCTTCCACAACCCCGGTCTGGGAGTAAGGATGCCCGCCAAAAGCGTGAAGCAGACGGTAAAATGGCTGGAAGAAAAAGGCTTTTACAAGGTATACAGCGCGGACACGGACTTCACCTGGAACCTCATATTCACAAGCAGGGAGAAGATCATCGCCCGTTCCTGGAACCGGCGGGAAAGGTATCCCCTTTACGTGAACCAGGTGGACCGGACGGCGCGATCAGGCGTGCCCATGGCGGTGGTCTTTCCCTATCCGGAGGGACCCTTGAAAAAGCCCGTCATGAAAAAGCTCATGGGCCTGCCCGGAGCAAAAGCCACCAAAGTCGCTCCCCAAGTAAAGGTGGTCCACGGCATATCCGGAGCGGACCTGCTTCAATACTTCCCGCCCGCCCGAAACGATTAATGGCGGCTTTGGCCGGCGTCTTCTCCGCGCCCGCCTTCCGACGTGCCGGCAACTACCTGCGCGCCGCAGGCTGGTTTGCCTTTGCCATCGTTCTACCTCCTCTTTGTGTGGTTTTTTCGCAGAGGCCTTTTGCCGCCCCTTAAGGTCAGTCCCCGACGCAACGGAACCCAACCAGGTAGTACTTCTCAGTAGGGTCAGTGTAAATACGGTTCGCCGCCCGCTGCGAACTTTCGAAGTTGTACCAACCGCCGCCGCGTACCACGTGCCCCCCACTCATAATTGATCCCTCGGGAGGTCCTTGCGGATCGTTTACTATGTTGTTGTCCACACAATACTGATAGTACCAATCCTCATGCCAGTCGTTCACCCATTCCCAGACATTACCCGCCATGTCGTAAAGGCCGTAGCCGTTGGGAGCGTAACTCCCTGCCTCATGTGTGTCATTATCCAATCCGCCGTAATCGTAACAGGGATAACTTGAATCATGCCTGCCATAATTGGCGTCGTCGCAGGTTATGCTGTCTCCTTGAGGATACCTTTTCCCGGCAAGACCGCCGCGGGCCGCGTATTCCCATTCCGCCTCGGTCGGCAATCGCTTGCCAAGCCAGACGCAATAACCCTTAGCCTGCTGCGAATAAATATCAATCACCGGGTAGTTGTCATAAGCCGGATTACCGTAATAATCGGTTCTCGTGTGACTGTTGGTTCTGGGGGCCTGGCACACACCCGCATCCACGCAGGCCGCGTACTCCGCGTTTGTCACCTCGTGGGCGTCCATGTAAAAGTCAAAAGTTATGCAAACTTCATGCACCGGACATTCACCCGCATAATATGTACAGCCGTCGCTTACATCTCCCATATTGAAACAGCCCGAAGGAATCAAAACCATGCCTTCAGTGGCGGTCCCTCCCTCACAAAAAAAATCCTCACCGTCAGTCAGTCCGTCGCAATCGTTGTCAATGCCGTCGTCACAGACCTCTTCCGCTCCCGGATTCACTGCGGCGTTATTATCATCACAATCAGTGCCTCCGTCCTTGAGCTTGGTATAACCGTCGCCGTCGTAATCGGAAGAAGCCATGTAGGAATCGAGCCAGCTTGTGTTCACGGTATTGGCTTTTTCAGCAAAAGGCACATTGGTTATTCGCGAACGAGGAGACATCTCCCCGTCGGAGTCAACCTCAACGCCCATCCACACATTCTGATGCTTCTGGAAAACATCTGAAAGTGTGCTTTCCATGCCCGGCGTCACAGTCCCCGAGCCGATCAGCACGTTGTACAGCCCGCCGCTGATCACCACGTCCTCCTGCAGGACAGTGAGATATGCCGTGCCTCCCGACTCCGCGCCGTAAAAAGCGAAAGTCAAATCCACCGTAACCCCGTCCAGCGGCGCTCCCGCAGAGTCCGTGAGCCTCCCCTGGTAATTAATAAGCTGCGGCACCGACTGCGCCCAGGCTATACCCACCACCAGAACCAAAACCCCAACCAACCCCATCCCCATTTTCGCCTTCATTACTTTGATCTCCTTTGATTAGACACAATATAAAACTTCACATCATATCCATAAGGTACCCCCCCAGGGACTAATGTCAATACAAAAGTTAAAAGGTTTATCGCTTTTTCTGACATATCTCCTTGGTTAAAAACGAATATCCCTTGCTGAATTTACTGAAACCGTTATTAGCGTCCACGTAAAAAGGTCCGACTGTGGCAGGAGATTGCTCTTTGGAGCGCCAAAAACGCCTTGCAAAACACTAACCTCCGCCTTTCTTCGCCTTTACGTATATGCTTGACTCGAGCCCTTGCAAGTCCGGCCACAAGGCCTTGTAAAGCCCGCCCGTGAAAATGGAACCCCCTGACTCGTGCCCGGTAAAACGGACGCTCTCCCGGTAACCCAGCTTTCCCGCCCGGAGCAGAAGATACGTCTTGTACATCTTTCTTACCTCCGGATGTTCCAGAAGCTCC
>JAWOBU010000023.1:0-9773 GCA_046484135.1 bacterium | reverse complement strand
ATCGGTTCGGGAGTTGTGGAAGCGGGTTGTAAGAGCGTCATCGGCAAGCGGCTTAAGCAGTCGGGCATGCACTGGAGCGTGCGAGGCGCCAACTCCATCATCGCCCTGCGCTGCTGCCTGGAATCAGGCCGCTTCGAGGACTACTGGGAACAACGCCAAGCAGCATGACCACCAAATATGTCGCACACCCATTGGAGTATTTCTCTTTGTTTGAACGGATAAATTTTGATATAAAGGCTATTGCGAGAATCGGGGTTGAATTGTCTTTACCCGGAGCGGATATCCATTCTAAAACGCACTGATCCGATTTCTCAGCATGGTTTACTTACAGTCCCTGCTGAAACATTTTAAAGGGAGGATGACATGGACAAGATAACCATACCGCGGCCGGAGGACGGCATCAGCCCACAGGAGTTTTTCGAGCGCTGGTTGCCGGAGACGCTCGGGGAGATGGATGAAGTGATCCAGAAGAACGCGGGCGAGCTCGAGTTCGTGCTTTGCGTCCGGGTCGAGGGTGAGGGCGGAGGCGACTGGTCGGTTCTGGTGGAGGACGGTGAAGTCGAGGTCCGGCCCGGCCTTCCGGATAACGGAGACCTCACGCTGGTCCTCTCGCGCCGCGACTTCGAGGACGCGGTTACGGGCAGGCTGGATGATCTGCTGCCGGGCATGAGCTGGCTTCAGCGCGGCTCTGAGGGAGCGGACCCCGCCCGGATCGCCGAAGACTTAAGAAGCGGCAGCGCTCTCCTGCAGAAGCTCAAGGGAAGCCTGCGTTTTTGCGCGGACGACAAGGAGCGTCCCTTCCGAGTACTGCTCAAGTTCGGTCCGGAGGCGGGCGATGAACCTGACACTGTTGTGACCATAGATCAGGAGGTCCTGCGGCAGACCGCGAGGGGCGAGACCAACCTGGTGCAGGCCTTTATGTCCGGCAAGGTCAAGGTGGAAGGGGCCATGGACCTTATCATGCAGATGGCGCCCCTGTTCTCGTGAAGCCGGCCGGAGATCGCGGCCAAAGCCGTTCGCCCGTGCTATATTATTTTTACGAGGCGCGATCACATAGCAAAGCCCGCCCCCCTTTTGCAGGGAGACGGGCTTTTTCAGCGGCTTCGCCTTTTTGGGTTACTCGCTTACCATTTTCTTTAGCTCTTCGGTCATTACGGGCGCGGCCTTGAAGAGGTCGTCCACTATTCCATAGTCCGCTTTCTGGAAGATAGGCGCGTCGGGGTCCTTGTTTACCGCCACGATGACCTTGGAGGTCCTCATGCCGGCGAGATGCTGAATGGCGCCGGATATGCCGAGGGCGACGTAGAGCACGGGGTTTACGACCTTTCCGGTCTGGCCGACCTGCCTGGATACGTCTGCATAGCCCGAGTCCACTGCGGCGCGGGAGGCGCCTACTGCGGCGCCGATAGCGTCCGCCATGTCCTCGATGATCTTGAAGTTCTCCGCTGACTTCATGCCGCGTCCGCCGGAGATGATCTTTTCCGCCTCGGTGAGCTCCGGCCTGCCGGTGGCCGTTATGTTGAGCTCTTTGACCTTGGCCTTGACGTCGGAGACGCCTGCGTCAACCTTTACTACCTCGCCGGCGGCGCCGACCTCGTCTCCCGCGGGGTAGACGTTGGGCCTCACGCTCACCATGGCGGGAGAGGTTACCGCTTCGGTCTTGGCATAGCACTTACCGGAGTAGACCGGGCGCTTGGTTGTCACCTTGCCGCCTTCCACCGCGACCTCTACGCAGTCGGAAGCGAGGCCGGTACCGATCTTGGCTGCCGCTCGGGCCGACAGGTCTTTTCCTTCTCCGGAGGCACCGAACAGGATGAGAGCGGGGTCCGCTTCCTTGGCCGCGGCTGCCACCGCGGTTGCATAGCCGTCGGGTGAGTAGGTATCGAAAATATCAGCATCGCACACGTAGACCTTTTCCGCTCCGAACTTGCCCAGGTCTCCGGCCATTCCCTCGACTCCCTTTCCGATGAGGAGCGCTGACACTCCACCACCCAGCTCACCGGTGAGCTTTCCGGCCAGTCCGAGGAGCTCATTGCTGATTTTGCGGATTTTTCCGTCCCTGTGTTCCGCTACTATCATTACGCCACTTGCCATTTTATCTTCTCCTTTTTCTTTCCGGTTGTTATGTCCGGCAAAACTGCCCTATATGACCTTGGCCTCTTCGCGGAGCAACTTGACGACCTCTTTGACCATGTTCTCGGTCTCGTCATCCTTGAAGACCTTGCCCTCGCCGCGCTCGGGGAGCGGCTCGTAACCGGTGATCTTGACCTTGGCGCCGGACTCTCCCACGTCGTCCGCTGACAGGCCGGTCTCTCCCATGCCCATCTCCTTGATCTCTTTCTTCTTGGCTTTCATGATGCCGGGAAGACTGGCGTAACGTGCTTCCTGGATAGGGTCCGATCCCTGCACCGATGTCCCTTTGTCCACCGAGACCACGGCGGGGAGGCTGATATTATAGGATTCCTCCGCTCCCTCGATCTTGCGCTTGGTCTCCGCGCTCTTGCCGTCGTCAGCCACGTTCAGCATGGTCGTGCCCGTGCACTGGGGCATGTCCAGTACCTCGGCCATCATCTGGGGAACCTGGGCCATGTCCCAGTCAATGGCCTGCTTGCCGCAAAGCACCAGGTCCGGCTCCAGGGACTTGACCGCGGCCGCCAGAGCCTTGGCCTCGCCCATGGCGTCCGAGCCGGCAAAGGCGTCGTCCTTTAAGTGGACGCCCTTGTCCACGCCCATGGCGAGCGCCGTGCGCATGGACTCGATCACCCGGTCGGTGCCCATGGTTACAACAAATGTCTCGCCACCGAACTTCTCCTTCAGACGGAGCGCGATCTCTACCGCGTACTCGTCATAGGGATTGACGATCCACTTGATGTTCTGCTCGTCAATGCCGCTGCCGTCACCACTAATCTTAATGGTGGCCTCCGTGTCCGGTGTCTGTTTCATGCATACAACAATCTTCACTTTCTTTCCTCCTTTCACTCTTTGATAAGTCTTCTATTTCTTAACACGTCAACCTTTTCCCGCCCGGCCGACCGACCCGCCGGCAGTGCGGCTTTGCGAAGCGCCCGAAGACGCCTCTGTACTCAGTCCTTCCAGCATCAGGCGCGCGAGCTCGTGGGCGGCCTGGTCAAGATACCGCTCGTCCTTTTTCGCAACCACCCAGTAAAGCGCTATCTCGTCCATGGCACCGAACACCGCCCGCTTGAAAACGCTCAAAGAAAGGTCCTTGCGAAACTCTCCCGCCTTCTGGCCTTCCTTCAAAACCCCGCCGATAATGTCCAGGTACTCGATCCAGCGCACCGGCTCGTACTCCTTCATGAACTTGTGGCTCTGACGAAGCTCGACCTGTAAAACCTCGGCCACGTCCCGGTGCTCTTTCAGCATCTTGAGGTGGAGCTCGATGACCCGGCGGAGCTTGGCCGCGGGAGAGTCAAGCTTCTCCAGGTCGGTCTTTATCTCCCGGATAACGTGGTCCAGACTCTCCTCGAAAACGCTGATAAGCACGTCGTCCTTGTTCCGGAAGTAAAGGTAAATAGTCCCGCTCGCTACGCCCGCTTCCTCTGCTATGTCGGCGATCCGGGAGTTATGGAACCCTTGCCGCGCAAACACCTTTACCGCGGCGTTTAATATCATATCATGCTTGGAACCCTGATTGGAACTCATTACAGACCCGCATGCCCCCGCGCCGGTGAACCGACCTAAAATGAACACCTATTCAGTAACACGAACCAAAGCCTTTTGTCAAGTTTCGCATGACTGTGATATGGTGATAATCCATCTTTTCCGGAGAAAGCCGGAAAAGTCGAAACCAGACCAAAGGAAAGCATCAATATGCCGGACAAGCCGTGGGGAGGAAGGTTCAGGTCGAACCCGGACGAGCTTTTGGCTTCTTTTTCCGAAAGCGTGTCTTTTGACCGCCGCCTTGCCGAGTATGACATCAAGGGGAGCATGGCGCATGCGCGGATGCTGGGCGCCTGCGGCATCATCCCGGAATCGGAGTCGGAGCGTCTTGTCTCCGGCCTGGCCGAGCTTTTGGAAGAGGCCCGTTCGGGTTCACTGGAGCTTCGCGCTGACCTGGAAGACATCCACATGAACGTGGAGCATCTGCTCCGGGCCAGGGTGGGAGAGCTTGCGGGCAAGCTTCATACCGGCCGTTCCCGTAACGACCAGATCGCCCTGGACACCCGGCTCTTTTTCCGCGACAAAACCGACGACGCCATCTGCCTTCTAAAAGAGCTCTGCAAGGGCCTGGTAACCCAGGCGGAGGCGAACGCGGGAGCTGTCATGCCTGGCTTTACCCATACCCGCAAAGCGCAGCCCGTGCTTTTTTCCCATCACCTCCTGGCTTACGTGGAGATGTTTCTGCGTGACGCCGACCGGTTCGCTGACTGCCGGAAACGTATCAACCTCTGCCCGCTGGGCGCGGGCGCGCTTGCCGGCACCACCTTTCCCATTGACCGGGAGATGGTGGCGCGCGAGCTCGGGTTCGACGGCGTCCTCGAGAACAGCCTGGACGCGGTGAGCGACCGGGATTACCTGGTCGAGTTCGGCTCCTGCGCATCCATGGTCATGGTCCACTTGAGCAGGCTGATGGAGGAGCTGGTGTGGTGGGGCCTGCCCGAGATCGGCTTTGTCGAGCTTCCCGAGAGCATGTGCACCGGCTCGTCCATGATGCCCAACAAGAAGAACCCGGACTCCGCGGAGCTGGTGCGGGGCAAGTCCGGCCGTGTCATAGGCTCGCTGGTATCGCTTCTTTTCATCATGAAAGGAACGCCGCTTTCTTATAACCGGGATTTCCAGGAAGACAAGCCCGGTCTTTTCGATGCCGCTGATACGCTTCTTGACTGCCTGGCAGTGTCCGAGCGGCTGATAGCGGGCATGGAGGTACACCCCCGCCGGATGCGGGATGCCTGCGCCAGCGGGTTTCTGCTTGCTACTGACGTTGCAGATTATCTTGCCACCAAGGGCCTGCCTTTCCGGGATGCCCACCAGGTCGCCGGTAACCTGGTCCGGCATTGCGAAGACGAAGGCCGGCTTCTGGAAGAGCTGGAGCTATCCGACCTGAAGAATTTTTCGAAGCTGTTCGAGGATGACGTAAAGGACTGGCTTTCCCTGGAAGCCGCTCTCGAGCGCCGCAACGTAAGGGGGGGCACGGCGCCGGGCCGTGTGTCCTCCCGCATACAGCAGTTGAAAGAAATACTGAACATGAAATAAACCCTGGAAGAAATCTTAGCCGAAGTATTCTCTAGCCTGCGCGGTAAAGGCAGCGAGCTGAAGGAAAACGCCATGAGGAACTTGATTGTGGTGTGCGCGCTGTTCTTTCTACCCCTTTCGGTTTTCGGACATGATGACTTGCGTAACAGGGCGGATGCTGCGTGGCAGGACCGGGACGACCAGGCAAAAGCCGAACAAGCGCTGGAGCTTTATCGAAAGCTGGCGGAGCAACACCCGGACAGCATAGACCTCCGCATCCGGGAAGCGCGGGCCGCTTACTGGGTCATCGAGGTTGACGAGATACGCTCCGCGGTTTATGACACCGAGCGCATGGACAAGGACGAACAGGCGGCTTTTGCCAACCAGGGCATAGCCGCCTGCCGGGAGGTCCTCTCCCGCGACAGCGAGAACCACCGGGCCCATTACTGGCTGATCTGGAACATGGCGGCGCGGACCCTGGCACAGGGCCTGTTCTCAGGGTTTGCGTTCAAGGACTCGATCATGGGCACGATCATGGTTTCCAAGGCAGACCATTCCTACCAGTACGGCGGCATTTACCGGTACTGGGCGCGGATCATCCACTATATGCCCGGTCTTCTGGGAAGGTTCTTTCACTTTACCGAAAAGGACGCGGTAAGGTTTTACAAGCAAGCCATCGGAATCCAGCCCAACTACCTCAGGAGCCACTTCTGGCTTGCCGAGACCTACGAGGAGCTGGACATGCCAGGCAAAGCAAAAGAGGAGTACAGGTTTTGTGTTGATTTTCCGGAGGGCTCCCTGCCGGAGGTTGCGCCCGAGAACAAGCTCTACCGGCTCTGGGCGAAGAAGCGGCTGGAGGAGAGGTTTTGATCTGGTGGATTTTCATTTCGCGGCTCCCGCCGCTCGCACGCGATGAAGCTTTAGATTATTTCTTTTTATGGTTCATCAGGTTTTTGCGTACTTGAAAGAACCGCTTTTTCCTGAGGGATGGCCCACACAACTTGTTGTGTGGGTGATCAGAGATAATGGGAGAGCCCGCGCCAAGGTTGTTCCGCCAAAGCCTTTTCCTTTTTTAACATGAGCAAGAACGGAAGACAGATGCAGGGCCGTTTACAGGACACCTGCAGTCGCGCTATGCGCGCCTGCCCACACAACAAGTTGTGTGGGCTATCGGGAAGAAGTTGCGCGGGCCGGCATGATTGAGAGTTGTGCGGGTTATCATAAATGCAAAATTCAGGATTCTCCTCAGAAAATGAACTATTGCCTCCAGGTAAAAAAACCGGAAGGATCTTTTTTTGTCTGAAGGCTACTGAGACGCGGGCTTTTCCGTGTCGGCAGTTTTTGGCTTCTTTTCCTCTTGTTTTGGTTTATAGGTAAGGTCGAAAGCCCACAGGTCGTTCGAGTGCCACGAGGTTACGTAGAGGGTCTTGCCGTCCTCGGCCATGTCCATGCCGCAACATGATCTTCCCAGGTTCTTGATGCCCCCCTTCATACCCAGCTTTTCGAGGTCTATTATGGACACGGAGTTGTCGTAAAAGTTTGCCGTGAACGCGAACCTCGAGTCCGGCGAGACCGACACCACCTTGGGGCCTCCTCCCACCTTGATCCACTTTACGAGCTCGAGCTTTTTCGGGTCTATTACCGCGACCTGGCTGGACGCTTTCCCCATGTTGGAGCAGAGTATGTATTTGCCGTCCGGTGTGGTGGTGACGTGCCTGGGGTAGGCGTGCATCTTTATGAGCTTTACCTGTTTGCCTTTCTTTATGTCTACCACCGATAGATTGTGTCCGTTGAAGTTGGCCACGAACAGATACCTGCCGGAGGCGTCGGTGTCGCTCCCGCGCGGGTTGATTCCCACCTTCACGGTTCTTATCACCTTTTCTATGTTGGCGTCAATTATGGACACGGTATTGGAGGACCAGTTGGACACGTAGATATCGTCTCCGGAGGGCGAGAGGGTCACGATCTTGGGATTTATCCCCACCTTGATGGTCTTTTCCACCTTATAGGTTTCGGTGTTTACGAGCATGAGCCTGCCGGTGTCGAAGTTGCTGACGTAGGCGGTCTTGCCGTCCGGCGAAAAAGCGAGCTCGACCGCCCTTCCCGGAAAGCTGATCTCCTTTTTGACCTTGCCGGTGGCCGCGTTGAACACGAACAGGTTTTGTCTTCCTTTGAAGCCGAAGTTGGTAACCCACGCCTCTTTTCCGTCCGGGCTCAGGACCACTCCTTTGGGAAGACTGCCGGTGCCGGCGTGGAAACGTCGCTTCCATTCAACCTCTATTTCCGCGGGAGCCGCCTTGTTTTTCTTTTGGGCTTTTTCTACTGCTTTTTTGTCCCGCTGTTTTTCCTCAGAACTTTTGTCCCGCTTCTCGGCCGGTTCTGTCTCCTGCCTGTCCTTTGTCTTGTCTTTTACCGGCGGCGGCAGTATCTGCGAGACGGCGAGCGAGCCGCCTTGCACAAGAATAAGCAGGCAGGCGGCAAGAGACAAAAACACGTAATAAGCCGCCCGCTTACTGGAGATGGAATAACTGTTTTCGTCCTTCTTACTCATGCCTTACCTATTATCGCGACTAAAGTCGCTCGCACATAGGAGTACAAGCACTAACTCAAGTCGCTGTGCAAAACAGAGATGTTACTCGCGCCAGATAACCGGCTCGACCTCGCCGGGCCCGGCCACTACCGGCCAGTCACCGGTGTCGCTCTCCACGGTGTGAGAGAACCCGCGACTGGTGTTGACCTCGCCCCGGTAGGACACCGGCGCTTTGCCCTCCTCGAAGATCATGCCTTCCACCGTTACCTCGCTGCCGGGCGCGGGCGGCACCAACAGAAGGGAGTTTCCACGCTCACCCGCTTCCTCTGCGCCCTTTATGATTTTGCTTGCATAATCCTGCCGCAAGGGTATGGCCGACCCTGCCCGCAAGAACACCGGAAACGACTCGAGCGGATACTTATAAGTAAACGAGCATCCTCCCTTGTAAAGATAGAACCTGCTTCCCGGCACCCGGCACTTCTCGGTGGCCAGGAGAAACTCCTCGCTCAAGTATAACGGCCGCCAGTCGCTGCCCGCGGGAAGATCAACCTTGACCTTGCCGCTCTCGTCCTGCACCGGTGTTACAAAGATATTGTCGCCGAGAAGGTAGTCGTCCTTGAACCTGGACAGCGGTGTGATCATAGACCTTCCTTTTCGCCATGCCTTTACCGCTTCGGTGAAAAGGTAAGGCTCGAGCGCCCGGTGCATGATCGCATAGGCCCGGAAGATACGGACCGTTTCGCTGTCGTACTTCCAGGGACAGTGTTTATCCGTCCCTCCGGTTTCCATGAAAGGACAGAAGGCCCCGAACTGGGCCCATCTTATGAGGACCTCTTTTTCGGGGGATCCCCGGTAGCCG
Organism: bacterium; assembly: GCA_046484135.1. GTDB lineage: Bacteria > RBG-13-61-14 > RBG-13-61-14 > RBG-13-61-14 > DATKZS01 > CAYQTK01. The sequence goes on along the minus strand of JAWOBU010000023.1, from coordinate 1,191 downwards.
CCCACGTCTGATCCCAGTATCAGGTAGTTGTGGCGGGCCGAGTCCAATATCCAGCGGGTAGCGATCTTGAGCCCGTCGAAAGTGGGGTCCTGGTCACCCACCCATGACATGAAGCTCTTCTCGACCGGCGCGAACTTGAGGTACAAGCCGATCTCGAAGGGATTGGCCCAGGTGGGAAGGCCCAACGTGGACTCGTTAATGCCTTGTTCCATGGGCCTTGCCATGATCACAGTCTTTCTGCCGGTCTTTTTGCGGGTGTAATCGAAGTAGTCGGAGTAGTACTGGCGGGCGTACTCCTTGCGGGCCTTCCAGCCCTTCATGAGCATCAAGGGATCGGTGCCGTCCACCTTCCAGCCGTCCAGGCCCAGGGCTATGGCCTTGTCCATGCGCCTGTGCCACCACTCGACCGCTTCCGGGTTGTTGTAGTCTATCATGCCGCCGGTGCCTTTCCACCACCCCCTTTCCTCCATGCCGTCCACAAAGAAGTCGTTCTCTAAACAGTAGTCGTACTTGGGGTCCTCCAGGTTGACCATGGAGGTGATCCACAGAATCACCCGGATGTCCTGTTTATGGAGGTCACTGATAAGCTTTTCCATGTTCGGGTAGAGCTCCGGGTCGGGCACAAAGGTGTTGTACTCGGTCTCCCACGGCGAATCAATGATAACGCCGTCCACCGGGATGTCATGCTCCCGGTATCCTTCCACCAGGTCATAGGTCCCCTGCGTGGTAGACTCGTCATGCCACACCACGTGGCCGAAAACCCACGTCGGCCACGGCACCTCCACCGGCTCGGGAGCCACCAGCCCCGAACGAACGCCCAAAAACCCCAGCAAAAGAAAACAGCCCGCCACCATTGCCGCGACGTATTTCTTCATGACATCCTTCCTCTGTCCGAAGCGTTTTAATTCATAATATCATGCCGGAACTTGTTTTAAAAAAGGAACCGTCAAGCCATCAAGGGCGTGCGACATATTTGGTGGCTGTTGTATATAACTTCTTTTTTTGCTATAATTCTGAATGTATAGTAAACATTCAGAAAGGATCACAGTGGACACCTCATCGGCGGAGGGATATTACGAGAACCTTGACAACCGTATTCAGTATCTGGTAATGCGCGCGCTGGATGAAAATGGAAGTGAAATTGGGAATTACTATGATTACCTTTATGAATACGGGATACTCGGAAGCGAT
>JAWOBU010000012.1:0-8322 GCA_046484135.1 bacterium | reverse complement strand
ATCGGTTCGGGAGTTGTGGAAGCGGGTTGTAAGAGCGTCATCGGCAAGCGGCTTAAGCAGTCGGGCATGCACTGGAGCGTGCGAGGCGCCAACTCCATCATCGCCCTGCGCTGCTGCCTGGAATCAGGCCGCTTCGAGGACTACTGGGAACAACGCCAAGCAGCATGACCACCAAATATGTCGCACACCCCACCTTTGGGGCCGACTTGCCGGCGCCCTTTTTCGGTGCTACAATGTGATAACATAAGTCAGACTAAAAGGAGCGTCCCATGAAAAAGCATCTCGTCAAACACGGCAACAGCCTGGCCCTGGTCATTGACAAGGGCGCGCTGGAGCTTCTGGAAATTGATGCCGATACCCCCTTGCGCATCACCACTGACGGACATTGTTTGATTGTCACGCCGGTCCGGGACGATGAGGGAGATCGTAAGTTCAAGGAGTCTTTGGCGGAGGGCAACCGCAGATACGGCAAGATGTTGAAACGTCTGGCGGACTGAAATGGCGCCCCGGTTTCTCGATCTTTCCGAAGTGCTGGAGATTCACAAGGACCAGGTCGAAAACTACGGGGGCGAGGAGGGCATCCGCGACATGGGCCTTATTGAATCGGCCCTGGCCGTGCCTTGCGCGGGAGGGGGAGGAGAGTATTTTCACGGCGACCTCTATGAAATGGCCGCGGCCTATCTTTACCACCTCGCGAGCAATCATCCTTTTATTGACGGCAACAAGCGGGTGGCCGCCATGGCCGCGTTCACCTTCCTTCAACTGAACAATATAGACTTACATGCTCCTCAGACATCATTTGAAAAATTAGTCCGGGAGACGGCCCGAGGAGATACAGGCAAGCCCAAGATCGCGGAATTTTTCAGAAGGCACAGCCGGGAAAAATAGCAGGAAATAAGGGATTTTTACAATAAACTTTATTGGAGGGCATGCTCTTCAACAACAGGTGGCTGTCCCTTTTTTCTGTTATAGACGGACCTGGAGCTGGGCGCGGAGGTAGTTGTTGTCGCGGTCGCGGTATGGTCCGTCGGTCCTGCCCGCATCTACGTCCACCCTTTTGCCCTGTTCCACGAGCAGAACGTAGTTCAGCATGAGCTCGACGCTGGAGGTAAGATGCCAGTTGACTCCGCATGTCCAGGCGGTGGTCTGGTCGTTTTTGCTTGGCTCCATGGTCCCGCTTTGGTCGAGGGTATTGGGGTCCAGCCAGTCCCACCTCGCCGTCAGTTCGAGCCGTTCGGTTACTCGAAAGCCTGCTCCCACGTGAGAGGACATGCTCTCCTTGTCGGCGCGGTCGCCGTCGATCTTAAGCTGATAGTCCTCCCGGCTCAAGGCGCTCCACTCTGCCAAAAGCCAGTACCTCCCGTCCGAGTACCTGGCGCCCGCGATCCATGCCCGGGCGCGGTAGCTCTCCGGGTCTTTTTCTCCGTAGAGGTCCTCACGGAAGCCTTCCTCGTAAAAGCCGCCATAAACGAGCCAGCGGGGGGATCGGAGTGCAAGCCGGCCTCCTGCTCCCAGGTTCGACTCCCTCTCCCCCTGTACAAGCGCAGGCTGTTCATTGGCGAAGGAGCGGGGGAAATATCCGTTTATTGCAAACACGGTGATGACAACTTCCATTTCGGAGGGCGTCTCCTGGAACCAGGAGAAAGGATACAGGTCCACGGCGATGCCCGCGTTCTGCCAGCCGAGAGCGTGCAAGGACTCATGGCGATACATGAGCGGAAGGTCTATGAAGTCCCACTCTGCCGCGCTCCGGTCCTGGTAGAAAGCCCAGCCGGGCATAAAGGTGCCGAGCCTTACCCGAGCGGCAGGCTGTGCGTCGGTATGGGGGGACTTGAAGCGCATTAAGACCTCGGCGCGCCTTACCCCGATCTGTCCGAGCTCGAAAGGTCCGGAAGAAAGGACGGGAGTTGCGTTTTGGTAAATCGGGTCGCTGTAGATACCGGAACCCCCGGCCAGTTCGAGCCGGAAGCTTATGTCGTCGGAGACCAATCCCTCTACGGAAAGGCCGGCCCAGCGCAAGGCCGCTTCCGAGACCCCTTCCACGCCGGTGCTCTCGTCTCTTTCGCGATAGGTATACATGAACTTGAACAGGCTTTCTAGCTGAACTCTTCCGGGCGCGGGAGGGGGATTTCGGAGTGAAGCTTTGAGGGGCGAGCAAAGCAGAAGGAGCAGTGCCAGGGCCATGAGGAGGTTTTTTCGCATGGATGTTACTTTCCCGCGGACTTGCCGGGTCGGCTGAGCCGCTTTCTTATGAAGTCTTCGATGGATTCGGGGCTGTAGACCTTTACCTCCCGGGGCAGTTGGGAGAGGGGTATCTCGGCGCGGGCCGCGGTGCTGTGTCCGCCTGCGCTTCCGAACTTGGAGAAGTGGAGCTTGGCTATCTTTCCCGCGTCCCTCCTGGTGCTGCGGGAGCGGAAGATGACCACGAGCTTCTCAGGCACTATGCAGGAGACTGCTACGAACTCGATGCCGGAAATCCCCAAAAGGAAGTCGGCGATGATTACTGCTATGTCCGCAGATTCGGGCGCTCCGATATGCACGACCGCGCGCCTGCTTTTCACCTGGAGCCGGTGGATGGCAGTATCAATGAAGCGGAGCTGACGCATTGGAATCTCGGTTTGCTCGATGACCTTGAGCAGGTGATAGCTGATGTGGGGGAACAGTGAGCTGAAAGCCAGGGCGTCGTCCTGGGTCATGTTCCTCTGGAAGCGGTCAGTATCGGTGATGATGCCGTAGCACAACGAGGTGGCCAGCTTCTGTCCGATCTTGAACTCGGCGTTAAAGAGGTACTCGGCCATGATGGTGGCTGTGGCGCCCAGCTCGGGCCGGATGTCCCGGAAGACCGCGTCATAATCGGACACGGGCGGATGGTGGTCTATGATGACGTGCCAGCGGTCCACGGTAACGTCTGGAAACTGGTTGGGCTGGCCGTCCACAATGCAAAATCGGCTAAAGCTTTTGAGCTTGATCTCTTTTAAGGGAGTAACCGGGATGCGGAGCGTCTTCACCATGGTCCGGTTGTCAAGCCTTTTTATGGGCTCATAGGTTACGATGGTTGCGCCCGAGTGGTTCTTCTTGAACAGCTCGCGCAGGGCACAGGCGCTGGCCAGGGAGTCGGGGTCCGGCCGGATGAGGATGACGGCCTCTTCGTCCGGCCCGAGCAGCGGCTTTAAGTCATTATAAAGCTCATCCGACATCAGCCTTTACTTCCTCCCAGGCCTTTTCATACACCTCCAGGTCGTTACCGCTGAAGAGGACCATGTTGACCTCTTTGATGGAAGGGTGGTCCTTTACAAAAGCGGCGATGGTGCGAAGAGCGATGCGGGCGGCCCGCTCCGGTGGAAAGCCGTAAGCCCCGGTGGAGATGCTGGGAAAAGAGACCGAGGACAGTCCGTTCTCGAGGGCCACTTCCAGGCTTCTTTGGTAAGCGGACTCGAGAAGCCCGTCCTCGTTGCCTGTGCCGCCGCGCCAGACCGGTCCCACCGTATGGATCACGTAGTCAGCCGAAAGCTCGCCGCCGGTGGTGATCTTGGCGTCCCCGGTTTTGCAGCCGCCCAGCTTCTTGCACTCGTCCAGTATCTCGGGCCCGCCGGCCCGGTGGATGGCCCCGTCCACTCCGCCGCCGCCCAGGAGCGAGGTATTGGCCGCGTTCACTACAGCGTCAACCTCTTCTTTGGTTATGTCTCCCTGCTTGAGCCTCAGGACAGAATTTCCGATCCGGGTTTCCATCACGTCCCTCCTTCTTGCGGGCTGTGCTTTAACGCCGGCTGATGCTATTTCTCTTCGCCTTCGGGTTTCTTTTTGTTGTCATCCTTTTTATTTTCTTTGTTTTGTTTGTCCGACTTCTCTTCTTTTGCCATGGCCTGGTTTGCCATTGATTTGATTTGTTTGAAGTTCGAGCCCGCGTACTTGTTGTTCACGTATATGGTGGGGGTCCCGTTGATTCCCAGGGACTGGGCCGCTTTTACCCTTTTCATGATCTCTTCTTTATGCCGGTGGTCCTTCAAAGCTTTTCGCATCTTTTCGTGATCAAGCCCGATCTCTTTGGCTCCCTCTACCAGTTTCTCCCTTATCTTTTTCAGTCCCGCTTCAAGCTGTTGGTCGGACTTGGGGCGGGGCAGAGCGAAAATCTTTTTCTGGTTGGTAAAGATCCATACGTGCATCTTTTTGAAATCGCCCTGGGCCGCGGCCTCGGCTGATGCCTCGTGTGCAGGCATGGCCCAGGGATGAAAGGACACCCCGTCTTTCATCTTCTCGATCAAGGGCCGGTCCATGAAAATGACCCTGATCTCTTCCGGATGCTCCTCCTGGAGGTTCCCGATCGCCTGTGCCGTCCTTGCGCAGAAGGGGCATTGGTAATCTGAGAACTCGACGATGGTTACCTTGGCGTCCTCGGGCCCGACCACTCCGGCTTGAGAGTCCACCTTTTCGTCGGGAAGCGTCGTTTGCGGCCGGCGCCTGCTGTGGACGACGGTCGCGAGGACCACTACCAGCGCCAACGCGGCGACAACAGAGAGCACTCGGCCCGTCCGCCTGCCTGTTTTCGTAAATTTCATTTAAACACCTCTTTCCTTTCTTTCATTGTTCGTCCTTGCGGGACAAGAGCTCCAGCATCCGGGCGTGGATAAACTTGTTGGTCCCAAGGAACTTTTTTCCCCCGAGGTCGGGTTTCTCTCCTTTAAGGTCGGTGACCTTTCCTCCCGCTTCCTCTATGAGAAGGATGCCGGCTGCCACGTCCCACGGGTTCAAGCTGAGCTCCCAGTAGCCGTCGTATCTTCCGCAGGCCACGTAACACAGGTCCAGGGCCGCGCACCCGTCGCGCCTTATGGCCCGGGCCAGGGGCAATACTCTCGTAAAAGCCCCGAGCTCGTCCTCCATCCTTTTTTGCTTGTCATAGGAAAAGCCGGTGCAGATAAGAGAGTTCTCGACTTCTCCCGTTTCGCTTACCCGGACCGCTTCCCCGTTTAAGAACGCGCCTTCCCCCCGGATCGCCGTGAACATCTCGTCGTTTACCGCGCTGTAGACCACTCCGGCCACCACCGATCCCTTGATGGACAGGGCTATGGACACGCAGAAGCGGGGATAGCCGTGGGCGTAGTTGGTGGTGCCGTCCAGGGGATCAATGAACCAGATATGGTCCGAGCCCGGGTTTTTCTCGCCGCCTTCCTCGGCCAGGAAGGTGTGATCGGGATACTGGTCCCGGATGCTTTCCATGACCGCCTTTTCACAACGAAGGTCAACCTCGGTTACCAGCTCGGCCGCTTCTTTAAGGCTGATCTCGTGTTTGCGGCCCAGGCCCTCCATCTGGATGCGCCCGGCTATCCGGGCCGCGTCAATAGCGGCGTCCAAGTAGTTTTTCATTTTTCCTTATCCCGTCTCCAATGGATCGGTCTATGTCATGACCGGTTGTCTACTTTACAATCCCGGCTCTTTCAGATCAAGCTTTTTAAAGACTCCGGAGCTCCGCCGGCCGGAGCAGGGGGGAGTCGGGGCGGGAGAGCGCTTCATCTATTATTCGGAGCAGGTCGTCCTTGTCCCGGTTCAACACCCCTTTTAAAGGAAGCCAGTTACTGGCGTGATTGGTCCGGAACACCGAGTTTTCGAGCTCGAACTCCTCGATCATGGTCCGGAGCTCTTCCAGGGTCTCCTTTTTATCCGGGAACTCGAAGTCCGGTCCCATGGACTTTGCGAACTCGTGCTCGAACGGCCCGAGCATCAGGGTCAAGGCCCCGATGTAAGCGGGCTGGAGCCGGTTTAAGAGCCGGGCGGTAAGCCGCGCATGCTTCTCGCTTCCCTTTCTGCCGGCAAGCCCCAACAGCACGGTAACCGAGATGTCGAACCCCGCCTTATGGGCCTTGTCCACCCCCTCGATCATGGTGGCCGTGTCCCCCTTTTTCTTTACCAGCTTCAGCACCTCGTCATCGCCGGACTCGACCCCGTAATAGAGCATGGTAAGGCCTGCCCGACGGATGGAATCGAGGTCCTCCTGACTCTTCACGATCAGGTTCAAGGGATTGGCGTAGCTCGTAACCCTTTCCAGGCGCGGAAACTTTTCGTAAAGGTAATCGAGTATGGACAGAAGCTGCGAGGTCCGGATCACCAGGGCGTCCCCGTCCGCCAGGAACACCCGGCGGGCGTCCGGCCAGGCCCGGGCGCAGTAGTCAATGTCCTTTTTGACCTCTTCGACCCGGCGGATTTTAAACTTCTTGCCCTTGTACATGAGACAGAAGGTGCAGGTGTTGGCAGAGCAGCCGTAAGTCGCCTGGATGATAAGACTGCGGCCCTCTGAGGGAGGCCGGTACAGAGGCATATCATATTCCATTTTTATCACCTCTCGAAAAAGTCTACGTTAATATTATAATTATGGATCGCGGAAACGCCACGACCGCTTCCCGGTCCGTTTTTTCTAAAGTGATTGTTTATTAAACAGCGCCGGAGCGTTTTTACCTTATGCGCAGGTAATAAGGCATGATGGTAAGAAGCGGCGACCGGGCCAGGCTCTCGTACAGTGCCATTTTCGATGCCGCCCCGCCGAGGGACGGGAAAGAAGAGACCGAAAAGGGCAGGAAGGGAACGCCCAGCTTTCGGATGCGCGGAAGGACCGCGGTGGGGACCCTTTTGTCCGGCGGGATGCCCGCCCTTTCCTTGGCCCTTTCGATAGCGGTGATAAGGCTTCCCATCTCGTCCACCAGTCCGCGCTCACCCGCCTGGGAGCCAGTCCATACCCGGCCCTGGGCCGACTCCTCCAGCTCGTGGAACTCTTTTTTTCTGCCGCGGGCCGCCTTTTCCACGAAGCTCTTGTACACGGCGTCCATCTCCGTTTTGACCTTGCTCCTTAGCTCCTCCGAGTAGGGCCCGTAATCAGTGCCCATGTTGGCGTGTTTGCCCCTGCCGACCTGCTCTTTCTTCAGGCCGACCCTGGTGTAGAGCCCTTTCAGGTTTATCTTTCCGCCGATGACCCCGATCGAGCCCGTCAAGGTGGTGGGAGAAGCCACAATGTGATGGGCGGGCATGGCAATGTAATAACCTCCGGAAGCGGCCACGTCCGCCATGGATACCACTACCGGCTTGGTCCCCGCCAGTCTTTCCACGTCTCTCCAGATCAGGTCCGAGTGCACCGCGGACCCGCCCGGGCTGTCCACCCGGATGATTGCCGCGGCTATGGATTCATCCTCCCGTGCCTGGTCCAGGGCCTTCCGGAAGGTGTCGGAACCCACACTGCTTTCCCCCGGCCCCATGTAGCGGCTCTCGCCCCCGTGGATGGGGCCGCAGGCGTTAAGGATGGCCAGCCCCTTGCCGCTTTTCCACGGATCGGCCATGGTCGCGGAAGGCCCGAATATCTTCAGGTACTTCTCCAGGGAAATCCGCCGCGGCGATGTCCCGAGCCATTTTTGCAGGTAGTCCTCGATCCGGTCCGCGTACATAATTTCGTCAACAAGGCCCGCCTCTTGCGCCTCTTCGGCTATCCAGGGGCCTTCGTCAATCAGCTCTTTGACCCTTTCTGGTTGCAGGTGGCGGCCTCTTGCAAGCGCCCCCACCCACTCCTCGTAGATGCTGTCCAGGAGAGCTTCCACTGCCTCCCGGTGGGCCTGAGACATCCCCTCCCTGGTAAAGGGCTCGATAGCGGATTTGTACTTGCCGGCCTGGAAAAGCTCGGGCTCTACCGAGAGTTTGTCCAGCATCTGTTTGAAGTAGAGCACTTCGCTCAAAAGCCCGGTAAGGTGCAAAGGCATGCCGGGCGGCAGGACCACCTTGTCGCATGCCGCGGCCAGGAGAGTGTCTATGTTGGACGGAGCTTCCAGGTAAGCCAGGGCGTACTTGCCTGACTCCCGGAACCGGCGGACCATCATGCACAGCTCTTCGGTGCGGCCCCAGTCCAGGTCGTGGTCGGACACCGTGAGCACCAGCGCTTTTATGCCGTCGTCCCGGCTCGCAAGGTCGAGCCCGGAAAGCAACTCCCGCATGCCGACGCCGGGGCTCGGCAAAAACCTCTGCCATAAACCGTAAAGCTGGACCTCTTCGACCCTGCCGTTAAGGTTTATATCGAGAACGTTCGCCGTTCCCTCCATCCGAGGGGCATACCAGGAGACTATATTGGATGCGCCGATGCCCGCACTGGCCAGTGTCTTTTTTACTCCGCCCATGGTTCTTACTTTACCTTCAGGTGTGCCTGTTGGATAATCACCGGCGTTACCGGCTTATATGGCCGCGTCTTTCCGTGCTTGCCTGAAACGGGAACATTGGCGATCCGCTTTACTGTGCCCATCCCTTCAACAACCCTTCCAAAGGCGGCAAAGCTGCCGTCCATCCGCGGCTTCTTCT
>JAWOBU010000007.1:0-42083 GCA_046484135.1 bacterium | reverse complement strand
ATAAGAGAACCCAAGATGGTCACCGGACTCGAAGTCGTACTTCTCGTAAAGCTCGCGCGAGTCCTCCACTGTGGGCAGGTAATGGTGGAAGTCCCATATGTCCGTGTCAAAGTGAAAGCCGCCCGAGTTGTCCACCGTGAGCCGGGAAGGGTCAGCCTCCCGCGTCCTTTGCACCATGCGATAGCCCCAGTCGCGGACCTCTTTGCGCCACAACATCTCATAGATGCCCCAGCTCTCGTTGTAAACTGTCCACACAATGATGGAAGGGTGGTTGTAGTCCCGGTCCATAACGTCCATCCATTCCTTTTCAAACCGCTCCATGGCCCAGTCCGGGACGTAGCCGGGGATGCCGAAACCGAGAGACGGCATCTCCTCCCATACCACCAGGCCCTCGACGTCGCACCAGTAAAGGAAACGCGGGTCCTCGACCTTCTGGTGTTTGCGCAGACCGTTAAAGCCCATCCGCTTGTACATGTTAACGTCCGAGCGCATGATCTCGTCGGTCTTCGGCGTGTAGACGCCGCCGGGGAAGTAGCCCTGGTCGAGCAGCAGCTTCTGGTAGAACGGCTCACCGTTTAAGTAAATTTTGCCATTTCTGGCTTCGATAGTACGGACTCCGATGTAGCTTTTTACCTTGTCAATAACTTTTCCTTCTTGGTTTTGTACCTTTATTTCGAGCTGGTACAGGACAGGTGAGGAGGGCGACCAGGGCTTTACGTTTTTGTTCTTCCAATTGACGGGCTTGCCGTTCCAGCGGACGGTCTCGTCCACGCCCGGCCCGCTGATGCGGAGCTCGGCGTCGGCGCCGCCTCCTTTTATGTCCAGGTCGAACCTTCCGCCGTCAAGTTCAGGCGAAGGAGTGAAGCGGAAATCTTCGAGATACGTCATGCCCGTCTTTTCGATCCATACCGTCTGCCAGATGCCGGACACCGTGGTGTACATGATGCCGTAGGACTTGCCCTGCGGAGACTGCTTGCCCCGGACCTGCATCCGGTCGAGAGAGTCGTAGACCCGGACGGTAAGCACGTTGTCCTTCGGCTTTACTTCGTCGCTCACGTCAAAGGTGAAAGGGGTATAGCCGCCCACGTGAGAGCCGAGCTCCCGGCCGTTCAGCCACACCCTGGCCTTGTAGTCCACCGCGCCGAAATGGAGCAGGACCCGGCCGTTGCCTTGCAGGTCATCCTCGAGGTTGAATCGTTTTTTGTACCAGACCACGTTGGGAGGAGAGGTATTATGTATGCCGGAAAGCTCGGACTCGACAGGGTAGGGCACCGTGATTTCTTTTGGCAGGGCGTTTTTGTCCTGCCAGTCTTCATCAAGCCCTTGTTCTTTGCCGTCAAAAGCGAACTCCCACTTTCCGTTCAGGTTCTGCCAGGCCTCACGTTGAAAGTCCGGCCGTGGATGCTCCGGCCGGGGCACGGCGCGGGTCATGGCCGGAAAGGCGAGTCCGGTGATCATTACTGCAATGGCGAGCTTTTTCATTTTTTCTTTTCCTCCTGGACGCGAGCGGTCTTCTGGTAATCATAGCAAAGTGAGGAGCAAGAAAAAAACATGGAATCTTCCGAGGCGCACGCTGATTTGTTCTTTATATGTTAAAGAAGTTTGACAAAAGGTCCTCGTTCCATGTTCAATCATCAGTAGTGGGTTTATTACAAGCAGGGAGTATGAATAATGAGTGAAGTGGATGTTTCCTCCTACGAGCCGATCTTTTATCCTGAGAGCCTTGCTGTTATTGGCGCTTCGGACAACCCCTTGAAGTTCGGGGGCTTGTTTCTGAAGGCCCTTTTCGATCACGGCTACAAGGGCAACATATACCCGGTAAACCCGCGGGCCGGCATTATTCAAGGTCTTCAGGCCTACTCCGCGGTGGAGTCCATTCCCGAGCCGGTGGACTTCGCGGTGATAACCGTTCCGGCTCCGCTGGTCAAGGATGCGGTGAGAGGCTGTGTCAAGAAGGGCGTCAAGGGCGCGGAGATACTTTCTTCCGGTTTCCGGGAGGCGGGTCCGGAAGGCGCGTCTCTGGAAGACGAGGTTGCCCGGATCGCGCGGGAGGGCGGTCTTCGGCTGATCGGTCCGAACGGGTTCGGTCTTTATACTCCTGAAGTCGGCATAACTCTGATGCCGGGAGTAGACTTTTCGCGCACTCCGGGTCCGGTGGGCTTTTTTTCCCAGAGCGGGGGAGGTGCGTGTGACGTGGCTTACAGCGGCCGGGGAAGGAACGTGTACTTTTCGGTCATGGTAAGCTACGGCAACGGCATGGACATTGACGCCCCGGAGCTGCTCCGCTACTTTGCCGCGGACGACCGCACCCGCATAGTGGGGGGCTACCTGGAAGGCGTGTCCGATGGCCGGGACTTTTACGAAGCCTTGCGCGAGTGCGCGGCAAAGAAGCCGGTGGTGATCCTGAAAGGCGGACAGACCGAGGCGGGCAACCGGGGCACCCTGGGCCACACCGGCTCGATGGCCGGCTCGGTCGAGACGTGGGAGGCCGTCATGAAGAGCGCTGGAGCTGTCATGGCCCGGGATTCCCGCGACCTGGTCGAGATGCTCATGGCCTTTAGCTCGCTGGATGAGTTCTACGGCGGAGGAGCGGGCATTCTGGGCGGCGGCGGCATGCGTTGCGTGGACGGCCTGGACTCGGCCTCCACTTATGGCTTCCCCGTGCCGGAGCTGGACGAGGATTCCGCGGACCGCATACAGGCTATGCTTCCTCCTGCGGGCGGCAGGGGCGCAAACCCGGTTGATCTGGCCAACCCGGTAATGTCGCCCGCGGTTATAAACCCGGCCATGGAGATACTGGCGGACCGCGAGGACATTGAATTTCTGGTCATTTACCAGATGCTCTTTTATCTTTTAAATGAGGGTCGCCGCTACTTTGAGAAGACGGGGGAGGACAGCTTCCGGATGGAGTATCATCCCGAGATTATCGAGAAGGCGCTCGATCTTCGGGGCAAAACGGGCAAGCCTCTTATCATGGTTTTGCCGGACCTTGCGTCCGATCCCGCGCACTCTTACAACGAGGTCGGCAGAATCGAGGCCCGCTACCAGTTCACCAAAAACGGCGTGCCCTGCTTTGACACGGGTCTCCAGGCTTTTTCGGTCTTGCGGAGGGTCGCTGATTATTACGCTACAAGAAGAACAAGGCAGAGAGGGGAGGACTGATCCATGGTAACGGCCATAGTTTTAATCGAGGCCAAGCGGGACAAGATACCGGAGACGGTCGAGAGTCTGGTGGACATGAACGGGGTAACCGAGGTGTACTCGGTGGCGGGCCAGTACGACATCGTCGCAATCATTCGGGTGAAAGAAAACGAACAGCTCGCCGACCTGGTAACGCGGCAGATGCTTAAGCTGGACGGCATCGAGCACACCAACACCCTGGTGGCTTTCGAGGCCTTTTCCAAGCATGACCTGGAACGGATGTTTTCGATCGGAATGGAGTAACCATCATCGTCATCATGCTGCGGGGAAAAACCCGAGGACCGTGCGAGCGGCTTCACTCGCGAGCCTCGCTCTCGAACATGTCCCTTCTCTCCGACATGATGAGCCTCGCCTTTTCCACGTCGCGCGGGTAGGTCGAGTAGAGAGCAAAGGCCACCAGGAACCCGAGGGCCAGGCACCCGCACCCGCCGTAGAGCATGGCCTTGTCCAGGCTCCACTTGTCCGAGTAGAAAGCCAGAAATATGACCAGTATTGACGCCACTCCTCCCTGGAAGAACTCGGCCAGGGCCAGGGCGGTACCCCGCAGTTCAGGCGGCATCACGTTCTGGATCATGGGCTGGAGCGCGCATCTTCTGGTCCACTCGATAAAGAAGGCGATCACCAGCGCCACAGGAATAATGACCCATAAGCTGTAAGCGAACAGGACCAGGGAAGCAAGCGCCGGGATGGATACGAGGATTGACAACTGTGAGGCCATGGCCCGGCCGCGGTCGGGCCAGTGCTCTTCCGCCTTGTCCGCGGCAACCCCTCCCACCAGGGTGCCGGCCACCAGGCCGATAATAATTACCCCGAACACCATGTCCGCCTGACTGGTCTCGAACCCGCGCTCTTCGGTCATCCAGGTGGGAAAGAATCGCTGGATCATGAACAGCGCGGTCAGCACAAAAAAACCCTGCACAAAGGCCAGGAGCATAGTTTTGTTTATCAGGATTTTCTTAACGTCTTCTACCTTGAAGCGGAACCTGGCCGCGGCAAGGTCGGCAAGAGCTTCGTCCAGCTCCGGCTCGGCGCTTCCCCGGCTCGGCTCGCGGATCAGAATTCCCATGGCGAGTGAGGCCATGACGCTCAACACTCCAATGATGATAAAGCCGATTCTCCAGCCGCTTGCCTGGTTGAACTTGAAGAAACCGAGGTCAACACCCTGTTCGGAGGCCCCCATGAGCACGCCCAGGCCCAGCGCGCCGATCACGATGCCGGACATGCCGATGGCGTTCAGGATGCCGATGGCTTTGCCCCGCTCGTGGGGCCCGTACAGGTCGGCCAGTAGTCCGAAGCCCGCGGGCACCAGCGCTCCGATGCCGAGGCATGCGATCACCCATCCGGCGAAGAGGTGCCAGAACTCGGTGGCCAGGCCGCAGAAGATGACCAGGCTTCCCCATAAGCCGGTGCCGAACATGAGGACCCGCCGCCGGCTGAACCGGTCGGAGGCCATGCCCCAAAGCGGCGAGATAAAGGTCTGGACTATGACGCGGACGCCGTCAATAATGGCCAGATGGGTGTTGCCGAGCACGGGGTAGAAGTAGTTTTTCAAAGTGGGGAAGAGAAGTGGCAGGGACACCTCCTGGGCGGAGTTGACAAAGTAGCCGAACCCCATAGAGCCCACGTTCCTGGCTTTGCCGCCTTTTTTCTCGCTCATGTCATTAACTCCTGGAAAGGGATCATTCTTCCGGCTCGAGGCCCTTGCGGCGGGGAGGCTCCTCTGCGCCGGCGATGGGCTCGCTGAACATCTGGAACATGCCTTCGAGGTCGCCGAAGCGCTCGAGCCGGAAAGGCTCGGCCAGCCGGTCTTCGCCGAGCCCGTAGTGCTTTGCCGTCTCTTTGGCCTGTTCTCTCAGGAAGGCGTCCAGAAGGCCGCGCGGGTCTTCCATGGATTGCTCGAGTAGAGGCACCCGGCGGCCCCAAGTCTTGAGCTGAAGGACGTAGCGGTTCAGCATGTTCTTCACCATGGTTTTATGGGCGGCGAACGCGGCTATCTTCTTGTCCATGTAATCGGTGACGTCCTCTACATAGGTGGTGCGGGGAAGCTGGCGGGCGAACCTCCATTTCTCGCACACGCAGAAAGGCTCGAGACCTTCCTCAAAATGCTCGGGGTGGTGAAGGTCGAAGGCAGATACCCAGAAGGCCTCTTCCGCTGCTTGCGCCACCCGGACGTGGTCCATGTTGTCCTCCCACAGGCCGTAGGAGTCGAAGGTGAACACCGCGTAGGGCCGGTACTTGCGGAACATATAGACTATGCGCTCGCGCAGTGCGGTTAGAGACACGTCCGCCAGGCAGTCGGTCTCATACCCCAGCTCCACGATCTCGGAGATACCGAGGATGTCCGCGGCCTGCCGGAGCTCTTCAGCATTTCGTTTTTTTGCTTCTTCCATGTCAAGTCCCACCGAGTCCTTGCAGTCGTCGGTTACCCGGACCATGACCACCTTCCATCCCTGGTCGGACAGCTTTGCCAGGGTCCCTCCGCAAAAGGCCGCGGCATCGTCCGCGTGCGGGCTTATCATCAGGGCGGTGTGCATGAAATCCTCCTTTTCGGTGTAAACTTAAAGCACAACAGTTTAAGCTTAAAACTCCAGGTCGCGGGTGATTTCGTTTATGACGTGCTCTTCCAGACCTCGGTCATTTATGATGGAGTAGGGCAGACCTTCGCTGTTTACGTAGTCGGGAAGAGTGCGAAGGGCTTGAAAGATCTCCTGCCGGCTTATGCCCAGTTGCCGGGGGTGGAAGTTCACGCCGGCCTGTTCCAGGATACGGTCTACCCGGCCGGGATCGTTTTCCTGGAGCCGCGACATGATATGAACGCCCAGGCAGACCAGCTCGCCGTGGACAAACCCCCGGCCGGTCCGGTACTCGAGGTTATAGCAGAAGTAGTGCTCGGAGCCTTCCTCGGGCCGGGAATGGCCGACCTCCAGGCACAGCCGGTTCTCCTCGGCGTAAGCCTCGATCAGCCATTTGAGGGCGTGGTCGGAGACCTTTCTTATTTCTTCGGTCCTGGACTCGAGGTTCTCCACCAGGTAGTCTGCGCTTGTCGCGGTTTTTTCATCGTAGTCGTCCTTGCCTCGGGAGGCCGCGAGCTTCCAGTCGAAAGAGCCGGTGTGGATGCTCAGGATATCGCCGATACCGGCGCGGTTGAGTCGGGGGTGGGCTTTCTGCATGAGGCTGAAGTCCGCCAGCACCGCTTCGGGAACCACGAACCCCACGTACCGTACACGTCCTTGGTCCCTTATAGCCACGGTATTGGTAACGCACGCGTCCACCGATGCGATGGAAGGCGCCAGGACCGGTTGCCGCTCCCGTTTGTAGGCCACGTACTTGGCCATGTCAAGGGCCATGCCTCCGCCTATGCCGACCACGGTGTCTGCTTCCGGAAGCTCGGCCTGGGCGTGCTCCACTGTCTCCCCGTCCATGCTCTCCACGAAATGAAGGTGGCCGGGCTCCGCGGCAAGCAGGGGCCGGGCGTGTTCGTATACTTCCGGCATGGTTATTAAAAGGGCGTTCATCCACTCCCGGCTGTGTTCGGCAATCACTTTCCTGCCGAAGACGAGCTTGGGGTGCATGGCCCTTTGCAAAAGCTCCGGCTCTATCATGTCGGCAGACATCAGAAGCTTTTCCCTTTACTTTTTATTTTAAGCGTTGGGTCCGCAAGGCGATTAGACATTATAAGTCGCAAGCTCGGTTTTACGCAAAAAGTCCAAGGTCGGTTTCCATAATGGATAGTGGGTTCTGAGGATTTGAAGCAAGGCTTAAAAAAACACTTGACGTTTAAAAGCGGACAGGTTATAGTTAACCTGATTTTTTGTTTAGAACGAATAAGGAGTGGTGTTTTAGATGTTGCATTTTCAAGGAACCATGATTTTACCCTTCTTACTTGACAAGCGGGCTGAAATTTTTTAAAAAGTATGTGTCTCCATAAGAAGCGCAGATTTTGCGAGCGTAAATTTGGCGGGTTATTTGTAAAGATTATTTATATTGACGGAGGGGTTTATGAGAAACAAACTGATTGCGGCGATTGCTGTGACCGGACTCCTTTCTTTTTCCGGTTCAGTCATGGCGGGAACCATGGAGATGCTGGGCGCGTCATCCCGGGGCACCGCAATGGGGGGAGCCATGGTGAGCATAGCTTCGGGGTCGGAGTCCACCTATTACAATCCTTCCTCGCTTGCGTTGTCTCCGGACAGTTGGTCGGTGGAGTACTCTTCCATAAGCGCGGAGATGATGCTCAACGACGAGAACAACATGCCGGGAGGTACGGGAGTACGTTTCGGGTTCAGTCGCCGTTTTCTGCGGGACCGGCTGGGACTCGGCTTGCTGGTGGGGATGAGCCCGAGCTCGGCGGGGTTGTCTCTTGACTTCGGGTCTTTGAGCGGCGGCGGAGCGCCCAACTGGAGCTGGGCGATGTACAAGGACAACATGCCGCTGCTTTTGAATTTCGGCTTCGGGGTCCGGATCACGGACTGGCTTTCAGTCGGTTTGAGCGGCGGCCAGCGCGACTCCCTGGTTTCGATGGGTTACTTCCCGGTAGTGGTGGACCCGATCCTTGAGTCGCTTATCGGAATCAGCACCGGCGCCATGCCGACCAACGTGGAGAGCTATAACTTTACGGTGGGTTCAGAGCCGGACAGCGACATGACCTACGGGTTCAACGTGAACTTCCGTACCGACTACGTCAGCCTGGGTTACCTTTACAAGCCGGAGGTCTGGTCCCGTTATAAGCTCCGGGTCGAGCTGGTGGGAGGCGGCGGCAGTCTCCTTCCCAACAGCCAGTACATCTTGATGGACATGAAGATACCGGGCCAGGTGGAGACCACGGTATACGGGGGAGCCGGTCATATTCCCATCCCCTGGAACGACGGTACGCTGACCCTGGCCTATGCCCACGAGGTCCAGAACTGGAGCGGTTTTTATCCCCGGTCGGTCCAGTACCAGTGGGAGGCCAATGATACCTTCTCCTCGGACTGGTTCGAGTACGCCGAGCCTCGCGACCCGGGCCTGGAGGACGTGGAGTTAGACCGGTTCGGACTCGAGTATGAAGGAGACGCTACTAAGCTGACCTTCGGCAAACTCAAAAGCCCCCGCTTTTACGTGCGGGGAGGGTACTACCACTGGGACTCTCCGCAGCCGGAGGATGTTAAACATGACTGGCAGGTGGGGATGGTGGACTCGGACGCGGACTTTTACTCTTTCGGGCTGGGGCTCTCCTTTGCCAGGAAGTCGGCCCAGGTTAAAGACCCCCTTTCTTCTCCCCGGGTGCAGGTGGATTTCCATTACCAGCAGGCCGACATGGAAGACCGGGATTATAGCATACAACCGGACAAGTTCAGCAACGTTCCCTTGGACAACTACTATGTACAGACCGAGGGCAGCCTGTCCCAGTATGGTCTTCAGGTTACCTGGTGGCAGTAGTCTGCACAGCCTTTGGGAGGGATAACATTGGAGGTGATGAATATGAAAATGGTGAATCGGTCGGACAGCAAGAAGACGGGGGCTCATTCCCTGTTTGCGTTCCTTCTTATTATGGTTATCGCCACTGCCGGTTGTTATATACCCGGGCTGGGGGCCCTGCCGGAGGCGGACGACCCTCCGGAGCCGGGTGAGCCCATGGGAGTAGAGGACACCTACTTTGGAAAGTTCATTAAGTACAAGGTGGGCGATGGAAAGATAAAGGACTTTGACGGAAAACGCATCACTTACATAGTGGGAGACGTGGAGTATCTTCCCAGCGATGATCCGGATGATACCAGTTACAACAAATACTATGACGGGGATGAGGAATCTCTCACTTTTCCTTATAAAGAAGAAGGGCGCCGTACTGCTGCGGGATATCCGGATGCAATTGTGCTGGACGGCGACCTGAGGCTTTTTTATACCAATGACCAGAAAAACTATGTCTCGCCGCTAAGCGAGGGCAGCAGTGACGAAATAGGCGACCAGGTAGGGGTCAAGGGGGGAGACACGCAATTTTGCCACTCCGACACTCCGAGGCCGTTGGGTCAGTGTTCATGGGACGGATCCAAGTATGACAATGTGGATTGGGAAACTAGCATTAATTATATCGGCAGGTTTAATGACGCCGGGGACGTTGACACCTTCGTCTTAAAGGTTCCCGAAGACAACATGCTGTTCCGGGCCAAGGTCCAATACAAGGCCCTGGAGGGTGGAGATAACACTATCACGAGTACTCGGCCCGGCGAAATTCATGACATCCAGCTTTCTCTGTACGACCCCGACGGCAATATTGTCAAGGACTCGGCCGGCAATCCTTTGGTGTCCAGCCGGGGCGTTGATTACTGGAAGTATCGAGACCCGGGGCTTACGTTTCATATCCCGAACGCGCCAGCGACTGATGAGTATTATTTCCTGAAGGTGGAAGACCTGCTGGGCAACGGCAGTGGTGATAGTGAAGACCGTTATAAGCTCATCCTGGAGTCGCCCACCGCTGGCGAGGATTACAAGTATATCTACAGGGGGGACATCCAGCCGGCCCGGAGCGGAAACCCCGAGCTTGATGGTGGAAAAACATTCGAGCCTGACGATCTTTCCACTGAAATAGAAGACAATTACCCGGACTGCGACGGTATCCCCGGCTCCGGCGATGAAGGAGACGCCGGAGTTACGGAGTCGTGCGGATCGCCTTCTTCTTTCGGCGCCAACGACGGGAACATGCAGTACCAGGAGGTGGACGACAAGAGCGCCATTGATGATGGGGAGTTTTTCATCGGCACCCCCACCAACGTGGGCAGCATCATGGGAGCGGAGGCGAGCGTTATCCGGACACCGGACCGCAGCAGCCTCCTCATGTTCATCAGTTACGGCGACCGCATCTACATGCTGGAGAGCAAGGACGGTACCAAGGGCCTGACATGGGACCTGTCCCCCTTGATTAATGACACTCCCGCCCTGGTTCCCCGTAAGAAGAGAGGCGGCGGAGACCCGGAGGCCCCGGTGGTATCTTCCGGCAGGTTCGGCTTTTGCGAGACCGGCCCGGCCCCCGGCGACGGCTGGGCGGCAACGGAGATGAGAGACGGCGCCGCCAACTACGGAGACACGGTGCCGGTCATGGACGGGACCATTCAGGTGGCGGTACGGCTGACCAGCCCCCGCGCCTACCCGGACACCGTGGCCATAAGCTACGGCGGCAACGGCCACCTGGACAGCAAGGCTTTAAAGGACGAGCTTTGTTCCAGCGGCGACTGCATAACTACCGGCGCGGACGGTATTATAAATACTTACTTCGCTCCGAGATACATATCCTATGAAGCGCTTCCGAGAACACCCTACACTAGCGGCGCCGTTTACGACCCGGCAGTGATCCCGGGTGAGTCGAAGTTTCCTGTTTTGAACTATCCCGATTGGAGCGGACCGGGAAACCCGGACAATCCGGTGCAGGTTGACTCCAGCGGAGCACTGGTAACCCCGTTAGCCGGCCATACCGGCTCCAACCAGGGAGGATTCCTCATGGGTGACGACCACTGGGTTAAAACTCTACCCG
Source organism: bacterium (assembly GCA_046484135.1). GTDB lineage: Bacteria > RBG-13-61-14 > RBG-13-61-14 > RBG-13-61-14 > DATKZS01 > CAYQTK01. Next base: position 31,378 of record JAWOBU010000007.1, on the reverse strand, counting down.
GCGGCACCACTCTCTTCGGCAGCACTACTCCTCCCCGTTACTTCCAGGAACAGAGGTGCACTTTTTACGAGATGGGAGATAACTTTAACAAGTGCGCTATGGGTGTGCCCGTTGATCCGGCCACCGGAGAAGAACCGGTATCAGTGGTACACGGCGGAGACGGCACTCTCGATACCGTCCAGAAGAACCTGAAAGGAGACGATTACCTCTGCCACCAGGGCTCTACGGTGGGCATCTGCGTGGGCAATAACGGCGTGTTTGACGTTACGGACTTCAACACTCCACTGCAAGGGGACGACAGCCTGGAGATAGTAAGGGACACAGGGGGACCTGATCCCGACGCCCTGATAGTGGGCATAGGCCCCGGCCCGGACGGGGTTTTGGATACTTCCATCATTGACAGTTACACTATTGCGGATGAAGCAAAAGAAAAGGGCGGAATAGTGGAGAACTTCGAAGCTTATGTTGGCGGAGATGACTATTGCGAAACCCTGGACGGCAAACCCGCCATATGCCCGGGGACTGGTGAAGTGAAGATGGACATATATACCGGTGCTATGACACCAACCGGAAGCCGCAAGCTCATCTCTTTATACACTCTTTATCTCAACGGTTTGGAGCCATTGCCCGGCGGGTATTATCTCCCTAAAAAAGACCTTTACTCCATTTACGACGACGAGCTTTGCATAATAAACAACGAGATAGCCCTCTGCCCGGGCGAGAACGGCTACTTCCAGAGCTACCGGCTCTACGATAAGAAGGTGGTGGACGAGGACGAGGACTTGTTCCAGCTTTACGAGAGGGTCAAGGACAAAGTAGACAAAGATTGTCACCGGTTGGTGGCGGAGACTCATCGAGACAGCTACAGTGAAACGGAGGAGACGCGTTACGTACTGTATCGGTACATGGGTGCCCGTTTCGATGACAAGGTTTCCTGGTCCGCAGATCGCGGCTTTCACATGACCACCGGCAGTAACGGCATAAACCAGAGCTGCACAGCCGGCGCAGACAGGCAAAAAATCGGGTTCAACCAGGGCCTTCCTCACGTTCCCGTTATTGACGGCGGCACCGACGACGAGCTCCAGACCTATCCCCTGAAAGATGAAAAAGTGGAGTATGACCGGGGCATCTACAAGATCATGACGGGTGAAGACGGGGTGTCCAACAGTTACGCGATGGGCGATGACATGCTGGAAGTTTTTATGGGCACCGGAGCTCCGGACCAGCCCTGTGTGGTGGCTTCCGGCGACGGCGTGGCTAACACCGAGGCCCAGTGGAACGACACCCAGCTTTACGACCCCGGAGACGTGACCGGTTTTGACGCCTACAGCGTATGGAGCCCGAAAGCCCAAGTGGTGGACGGGGAGATATGGCTGTATTACTCCGGGCTCGGCTATCTTCAGGCACCTTATGCCACCCGGCCGGGAGCAGGAGACCTCGGGACTTTAGGCGAATGCAAGAGACCGGGATTGGACAGGATCTGGGGGAAAAGGAACTATACCACAAGCAGTGATTACGAACCCGGAGGAGGGGATTACCAAACCCTTAAGTTCAATCAATACCTGGTGGATAAAGATTTCGCCAATGCCGTAGACAACAATAACGGTGTGCTGCTGGCGCCCCGGATCGGCCGGGCGGTCTCCAACATGAAGAAGCTGAGAGCAGACCCCTCCGACTGGAATTACCGCAACAAACCGGTCATGGACCTGGGGAAACAGTGCGCAAGCTCCCTGGACTTTCCTATTGACCTGCCTATTGACTTGCCGGGGTTGGTTCCCGATCCCAACTATTACGGGGCCTTCAGCCCGGAGATTGAGATAACCGAGGCTCCGGACGGCGAGAGCCCTCTGTATCTCATGTTTTACACCGGCCTCTACGTGACGGAAGGGGATATCAAATCCAAGTTCACCGTAGGGCTTGCCCGGTCCCTGAACGGAACAAACTGGCAGCAAATTCGGGACTTCAATCCGGTCATCGCAGTGGACTATTTTGATTTGGGCGCTCTTACGGAACCAGGTGTCTGGCATGGAACGCCGACCGTGGTAAAGGCGGGAAAAGACCAGCATGGAGAACCTTCCTACCAGATGTTCTATAATGAGTTTGTTCCCAACATAGGTGACAGGCCGGGCGCCGAATACTCCTCGCCCCTGGACATGAGAGATAAAGACCGGATGAACGTAGCTAACCGCCGAGGCAGAGTATATATGTTCTGTTCGATAGGAACGGAGGAATGGATAAACGAACACGAAAAGGTCAAAGGGGCCGTACAGGTGCTGTTGCTGGCCTTGCCCGTGGCCCTCTTTCTCGGTATCCGTTTCTCCAGACGGAAGAAACGCTCTTCAATTTAACTCTTATATAAAAGCAGGAAAGGAGCTCCCGGGGGTTTTGCTCCTCCGGGAGTTCTTATTTGGTGCGCAAGCAGGAGGGATCGGTTTTTCAGTACAAGGAAGGTATCAGTCTTCCATGCTGCGCATAACAAGGCCGGTGGCGGTCTTGGGAAAGAAATAGGTGGATTTTTCCGGCATGACTCCCCCCTGGTGGGAAATCCTGATTACGGCCTCCACCGGCGTGGGGTTGAGCAGGAAGGCAAGCTGGTAGGGAGGATTTTGGACTTCGTTAAGTATAGTGTCGTAATCGGTGGCATATGAGATGTGCTTTTCATTGGTCAGGTCTTTGTGCTTTATCCCGAGTATTTCTTTCAAGATCACCCTCTCCAGGATGGAGACGTCCAAGGAGGCCTGTTCAAGCTCGGCCTCCGAGTGAAAGTCGCCGGTGGCGGACACGTCCGTCTTCAAGGTAAGGTAATGACCCTGGCCGGTCGAGTCCACCATCCCGAAAACCCTGGAGTTCTTGCCCCGCTCCCGAAGGCCGGTCATGAACTCCCGGCGGGGCTCCCCCTGCTGCAGCGGGCTTAAAAGGGTACGATCTATGTGAAAATAATCCGCGAGCTTTTTAAACAGCCCGGACAGCCGGCGCTTGGGCAGGTTGTGAATGAGTCGGTGGTAAGGAAAGATGGTAAGACCAGGGTGCTCCAGCGGAGTGAAGTAAGCGAGAACGTAATCCAGCCCTTCCGCGAAAAGCGGAGACCGTTCCAGAAGGTGCCGCCGCATGGTAAGAGCGGTCTCGTAACGGTGATGACCGTCCGCTATGTACAAGGCCTGCTCCGAAAGATGGGCCTCAACCGCCCCGGCAGCCTCCGGATCGGAAATCGGCCACAAGCTGTGACTTACGCCCGCGTCGTCTTCGCACACGAAGGAATCGTCCGTTAACGGCGACTCACCGAGAGCGGAATCTATCACGCCCTTCTCGTCCGGGTAAATCAAAAAAACAGGACTGAACTGGGCCCCGGTGTGAAGCATGAGTTGAAACCGGTCCTCCTTGGGGCCGGCCAGGGTCCGCTCGTGCGGAAGAACCTTGCCTTCCGAGTACTCGAAAAGACGCAACAGAGCCATAAAACCGGGCCGCTCATGCGTCACAATTCCCTCGGGCATCTTGGAGCTGAAACTCATCATGTAACGGTAAATCATGGGAGTGCCGTCCCGGAACAGGACTCCATCGTCCCGCCACTCGCGCCACCGGCGGGCGGCGCGGGTGTACTTGTTGTGATGTTCGTCGTCCCCTTCCTCGTCTTCCGCCAGCGCAAGACGGACAATGTTGTAGATAGAGCGATGGTGAAGTTTCTGCTGCAGATCAGGAGAGATCACGTCGTAGGGGGGAGCTATAAGCTCGGAAAGCTCCCCCGCTTTGGAAAGGTCGTATCGAAAGCCGCGAAAAGGTTTAATTACATTCATTCAAAAGACCTCTTAAATATCTTCTAAACAGGAAGCGCTTATGGCTCCCTCTCTCAATATGCGCAGGGCGTCTCCGGAAACCTCGGCGACCGTCGAGGGCGGAGGGCCGGCAAGTTCGCCCGCGTCCAGAACCAGGTCCACCTCGCCGCTCAGTCCCACCACAGCTTCCCGAGCGGTCCTGCCTGGCTCGGCGCCGCTTATGTTGCCGCTGGTGGCTGTATACGGCGCACCGAGAACACCCGCGATCTCCCGCGCCAGACTGTTTCCGGGAACGCGGACGCCCAGTTTGCCGCCCCCGCCGGAAAGCTCCGCGGGGAGCTTCTTTCTTGACTCTAATACCAGCGTCAACGGACCCGGCCAGAACCTCTCCGCCAACCGCCGCGACCTGTCCGAAAACTTTATCCACTCCTCCGCCATCTTCATATCATAAACAACCACCGGCAAGGGGGCCGTCCCCCTTTTCTTTAGTGTCAATACTTTCCGGAGAGCGCCGGAATGAAGCGCTGAAGCACCCACGCCGTAAAGCCGCTCCGCGGGAAACACGATTACACCGCCTGCGCCCAGTATAACAGCCGCCCTTGCCGCAGCGTCCCTCTCGTCAGTGTCCGGAAGACGTAAGCACTCCATTTTCCATTCCGCCTCGGTAAAGCATGGCCGAGCCTTTGGCCATCTCATAGTACCGGGCCACGTGGCCGCACTTTATCAAAGTGATGAAGTATACCGGCCGACCGCAGTTATGGAGGCTCTCCAGATTGGCCTGCCCCTTGCCTATGACGATTCCCGCCCTCTGGAAGCACTCCCGGAATTCCGGCGACGCCGTGGCAAGGTCAACCCCCATGGTGGCCTGCCCGGTCGTGATAAGACGCACGCTCTTGCCGTCCGCTTCCAGCGAGTCAAGACCCACCTCCCGGGCGTCCTCCAGGGTGGCGTCGTTCAGGGCCGGCCCCGATTTTACACAAACCGTTACATCTTTGCCGAGCTCCAGAAGACACGAGAGCAAAACCTTGTCAAAGGCTATCTCCCCTGCATTATCACAAAGGAAGAGAACGTCTGTCGCCTCCGTAAGCTCCGAGTTGAAATCGTCGAACTGATTTATCGCCCACGGCACTTCCACCCATTTTCTGAACTGGTCCGGCTCCGACTCCTCCGGGATAGTGGCCAGGTCCATGCCGTTGCCGGCAAGGCTCACCCGAACGGCAAGCGAAAGGCGCTCGTCCGGGTCGCGGGCCTCCTTTAAAAAGTCAAAGGCCCACTCCGAAACAAGCTCCAGCGCCCGCCGGTTGTGTCTTCTCTTTATTTCGGAAAAGGGGTCCGGGTTTTTCAGCGCACCTCCCACCCCTTCCAGAACGTCCCGGGCGATGGCTGGAGGAATGCGGGAGAAATCATCCGCCGCCAGCACCTGAAGCGCAGCGCGTACGGCCTCAAGGCGCTTGCCCTCGGGCGCGCCGGCAGCGTCCGACGCAGTATGGGCGAGCTTGAGAAGACAAAGGGCGCAGTCGGAAACGGCTTTCATTATGAACTCAGACCTCGCCCTCTTCTATGCTCCGGCCTGTACTTTCCACCTGTTTCGCCATCTCCCCGCGGTAGGTCTCCAGCCGGGAATAAAGCTCCTGATCGGAAAGAGCAAGGATGCGAAGGGCGAGAAAGGCCGCGTTCTTCGCACCGGCGTCCCCCACACCTACCGTGGCTACCGGGACCCCCGGCGGCATCTGTACCGTGGAAAGCAGTGAGTCCATTCCCTGAAAGGGCCCCGCCTCCATGGGGACCCCTATTACCGGAAGAAGGGTATGGGAGGCCACCACCCCCGCCAGATGCGCGGCCAGGCCGGCCGCCGCGATAATAACCCGCGTGCCGTTTGCCCGGGCTTCTTCGGAAAGCTTCTGCGTTCTCTCCGGGGAGCGGTGCGCAGAGGCCACTGTAATACTTGCCGGGACAGCGAACTCTTCCAGAACCCGGCTGCATTTTTTCATGCATTTAAGGTCCGAATCGCTGCCAAGCAGAATCAAAACCGGCGTTGTCTCGCGGGCCATCTCTCCTCCTTAATGGAAAAGCTGAATCTATAAAATTAACATAAGCTGAAAGTACGTTCAAAGCATGCTGCTTACGAAAAAAGAGGGCGATCAGTCTGCCGCACCGGAATCGCCGCAGCGGAGGGCCTCGGCCGCGTCCTCCGGAGGAGCCGGGTTTATGTAAAAGCCGGAGCCCCACTCAAAGCCGGCCACCTGCGTCAGCTTGGGCATTATCTCGATGTGCCAGTGATAGTGCACCGGGTCCTCCTGTAAAGGAGCGGTGTGAATGATGTAGTTAAAAGGAGGGTCCCCCAGCACCTGGTTTGTCTTGATCATGAGCCGGTGCAGTATCTCGGCCAGGTAGGGTATCTGGCCGTCCTCCAGGAACTCGAAGCGCGACTGGTGGGCTTTCGGCAAAATCCACGTCTCGAAAGGCGACTTCGGGGCATAAGGGGAGAGGCAGATGAACTCCCGGTTCTCGAAGACAACCCGGACCTCGTCTTTCATCTCCTGTCTGATGATGTCGCAGAAGACGCACCGCTCCTTGAAACGGTAGTACTCCTTCGAGCCTTCCAGCTCCTCCGATACCCGCTTGGGAACAATGGGAAGCGCAATAAGCTGAGAGTGAGTGTGCTCGAGACTGGCGCCGGCCTCCCGGCCCTTGTTCTTGAAAATAAGGATGTACTTGAAACGGGGATCGCCTTTCAAATCAAGCATCCGTTCCCGATAGGACCTTACGATGTCGTAAACCTCGTGAACGGACAAAACATCATAGTTGCAAACGTGGCGGGGCGTCTCGATTATGACCTCGTGGGCTCCAACGCCGTTCATTTTGTCGAACATCCCTTCGCCCATCCGGTCCATGTCTCCCTCGATCGCGAGCGCCGGGAACTTGTTGGGAACAACACGCACCGACCAGCCCGGCGAATCAGCAGGCGTGCCGTTCCGAAAAGCCCTGATCTCCGGCGGCGTCTTCTTCTCGTTCCCTTCGCAAAAAGGGCAGGTGGAAGTGTCGGAAACGCAGCGTTCGTCAAAACTCGCGAAATCGTGAGGCCGTTTTTTTCTTTCCGTGGCTATGATGACCCAGCGGCCTATAACCGGGTCTTTTCTGAGCTCCGGCAATTTGTTCACCTCGCTGTTCTTAATAAAAGACTGGTCTCATCTAAAGTCGGTTATGGGAGAGAAACAAAAAAAATAAAAGAGTGCTCGCGGCGGGACGCCTCGGTAACTTAACAACCGTTTCGTAACATGACCTATAGTTTAGATTCAAAAGGCGGTTTGTCAAGCGCCCGCGATTTGTGAACTGCCTCCGGTTTTTTATTTTGAAGAGTCTCCGCTTTTGCGGGGCTCCTGCCATCACTATGGCGGTTTTCTCTTCTGTTTCTCGTTCGACAGAAATCACAACATGCTTACGTTATCCCCGAACCCGCGTATCCAGGAGCGCACCTCCTCCGAGTCCGTAACCGTAAGGGTGAGGGTTACCGAGCCGTCGCCATGGACCTCGCAGTGCTGGCTCTTGTGCCACTGCCGGGAGCAGATGTAGTCTTTGAGCTGGGGCGGGAAGCGAAGCCGGAAGGTTTTTTTCTCTCCGCCGGTGAATATGCCGAAGGCTCCGTCCATCATCTGGGCGGGATGGTACTTTTCCGGGTAGTCGAACTTGTCCGGGGTGACCTGGACCTCCTGGAGGCGCTCGATGTTGAAGTAAACCGGTTGCTGGTGATGGATGGCGCGGGCGATAAGGTAGAGGCCGCCCCGGTGGTAAAGCAGGGTAAGCGGCTGGATCGTGTAGTCGCACGGCTCGCACCCGCCGGGCTTGTAATTGATATTGATCACGTTCTGATACACCAGCGCCTTGATCACGTTCGAGAGCACCTCATCGTGTTGCGAGTAGTCCTTGGGCGCCCACGGCTCGCTGTAGAACTTCCGGGCCAGGTCCTTGATAAGCCCTCGGTGGGCGCTGGTAAGCTTCTGCTCGACCTCGCCTAGCACGTCGTCCACCAAGTCCATGAACAGGTTGTTGGCCCCCAGCATCTTGAATATCTCCAGGGAAAGATACACCGAGATAAGCTGGTAGATGTTGGCCCGGGCCTTTTCATCGTACTTGGAACGGCGCACCAGCCATTCCTCGTCCCCCTCCTTTTTGATCACGAACTGCGGCTCGCCGCTCTCGGTTACGAACTCGTCCTGCAAAGCCTTTACGTAACGCTTTACCGTCTGCTTGGACACCCCCAGCCCTTTTGCAACGCTTTCGAGCCTGCGCCCCAGGCCGTGTTTCGGCATCTCGTCCACCAGCCGCACCATGCGGACCGCGGACTTGTAGGTCGCCTTGCGATAGGATGGCGAGCCGTCGTTGTTATTTTGGTCCTCCGGCATTCTTACCTCCTTCAGCTTTTGTCAAGAATAAATTCGTGGCCTGATTACGGGATTTTGCAAAAGGCTTCTCATATCTTTACGCCCCGGCGCCTTTTAACACACGCTTTGCCGGACCGGTTCACTGTGTGCAGGTTTTTTTAACTTAACAAGCCTCTCGCGGCGTCCCGCAAGAGGCTTGTAATGTTTTTATGCGTATTGTTCCGCTTTAGTTGGTGGGCAGAGAAGTGGTAACGGAGTCGGAAGTGATCTCCGATTCCCTTTCGCTTTCGCTTTCTTCCTGTTGGGGCTTTTCTATCCTTTCCATGGCTTTTTTCATGATTTCTTCGCCGTCCACCAGTGCGTGCTTGAGTACCTCGTCCATGTGCTCGACGTAGGTTATGTTCAGGTCCTTGGTGATTTTTTCGGGGACCTCCGGCACGTCCTTTTCGTTGCTTTTGGGCAGGATCACGTTGGTAAGTCCGGCCCTCTGCACTGCCAGGAGCTTCTCTTTTACACCCCCGATGGTCAGTACCCTGCCGCGCAGGGTGATCTCTCCGGTCATGGCGACATCGCACCTGACCGGCGCCCTCAAGAAGGAAGAAGCGATACTAACGGCGAGGGCGATTCCCGCGGAGGGTCCTTCCTTGGGCTGGCCTCCTTCCGGCAGGTGTACGTGGATGTCGTTGTTCTGATAGAAATCCTTGTCCAGTCCCAGATGATCGGCTCTCGAACGGATGTAGGAGATGGCAGCCTGGGCTGACTCCTGGAGCACGTCTCCCAGGTTCCCGGTGATTTTTACCTTGCCCTTGCCCGGCACCACCGAGACCTCGACCGTCTGGATGGACCCGCCGTAGCCGGTCCAGGTCAGTCCGTTGGCCACTCCTACCTGGTCCTTGGTCTCGCATTCGGTCATCTCGAACTTTCTCACTCCCAGGTAGTCGGGCAGGTTCTGGGGCGTGGTCCTGATAACCGGGTTTTCTTCCTCTTCCTTTGCCACCTGGCGGGCTACCTTGCGGAAGATGCTGGCCAGCTCCCTCTCCAGGTTCCGGACGCCCGCTTCCCGGGTGTAGTAGCGGATCAGGTCCAGGACGGCCTCGTCATTGATGCCCAAGTCCACCTCGGCAAGTCCGTGCTCTTCTTTCTGCTTGGGAATAAGCCACCCCTTGGCTATCTCCAGCTTGTCCACCTCGGTGTAGCCCTCCATCCGGAGAACCTCCATGCGGTCCTGGAGGGCCGGCGGAATGGAGTTGAGCTGGTTGGCGGTACAGACGAACATGACCTTGGACAGGTCGTAGTCGCAGTCCAGGTAATGGTCCTGGAACATGTAGTTCTGCTCCGGGTCCAGGACCTCCATGAGGGCGGAGCTGGGGTCCCCGCGGAAGTCGGAGGACAGCTTATCCACTTCGTCCAGGAGAAACACCGGGTTGTTGCTTCCCGCCCTTTTCATTCCCTGGATCAGCTTGCCGGGGAGGGCGCCGATGTAGGTCCTCCGGTGTCCGCGTATCTCCGCCTCGTCCCGGACGCCTCCCAGGCTGATCCTGACAAAGTTCCTGCCGGTGGCCCTGGCAATGGACTTGCCCAGGCTGGTCTTTCCCACGCCGGGCGGGCCCACCAGGCAGAGGATGGGGCCCCGCAGCTTGCCCACCAGCTTCTGGACGGCCAGGTACTCCACGATCCGGTTCTTGACCTTTTCCAGCCCGTGGTGGTCCTCGTCCAGGACCTTCTCGCATTCCGGGATTTCGATCTTTTCCTCGGTGAGCTCGTTCCAGGGCAGGGCCAGCATCCAGTCAATATAGTTTCTGACCACGGTGGCTTCCGCGGACATGGGAGACATCATCTTGAACTTCTTCAGCTCTTTTTCCACCTTCTCCCGGGCGTAGTCGGGCATGTCCTTGTTGCGGAGCTTCTCTTCCAGCTCCTGGACCTCGTTTCTAAAGTCGTCCTTTTCCCCCAGCTCTTTCTGGATGGCCCGCATCTGTTCGTTCAGGTAATACTCTTTCTGGGTCTTTTCCATCTGCTTTTTCACGCGGGACTTTATTTTCTTTTCCACCTGGAGTATCTCGATCTCTCCCTGCATGAGGCTGTAGAGCTTCTCCAGCCTCTTGGTGGGGTCGGCAAGCTCGAGTATCTCCTGCTTGTCCTCCAGCTTGAGATGAGTGAGGTGGGCTACAATAGTATCAGCCAGTCTTCCCGGGTCCTCGATGCTGGAGACGTGGACCAGCATATCCGGCGGTATCTTTTTGTTCAGCTTCACGTAAGTCTCGAAGGTGGTGTTGATGGACCGGAGCAGTGCTTCCACCTCAACCGAGCTCGCTATCTCCTCCTGGATTTCCTCCACTTCTACCTGCAGGAACTCGGAGCGGGGCAGATGGCTTTTCACCCGGGCCCGCTTCTTGCCTTCCACCAGCACCTTGACCGTACCGTCGGGAAGACGCAGAAGCTGGATGATGGTCCCGATGGTCCCTACCTGGAAGATATCGTCGGGTGCGGGGTCGTTGGTCTTGGCGCTCTTCTGGGCTGCGAGCAGTATCCCCTTGTCATTGTTCATGGCCTCTTCCAGGGCGTTGATGGATTTTTCCCTTCCCACGAACAGGGGCTGGACCATGTACGGGAACATGATCACGTCCCGCAGGGGCAGAAGAGGCATTACTTTGGTATTATTTTCCGCCGTGGTATCTACCGAGTCGTCGTCGCTGTTTTTAAAAAACATGGATTCCCCCTGATTTCGTTTTATTTAATTCAGGCGATCTCCGCCTCTTTCTCCAGCTCCAGTATGGGCTCTTCACCCTTGTTTATTACGTCTTCATTAACCACGCAGCACCTGATGTTGCGCTCGTTCGGGATTTTGTACATTACCTCGAGCATGTTCCGCTCCAGTATGGCCCGCAGACCGCGGGCGCCGGTGCCTCTTATGATGGCCTCTTTGGCGATCTCCCGAAGGGCGCCTTCGGAGAACTTGAGCTGTACGTTTTCGAGCTCGAAGAGCTTCTTGTACTGCTTGAGCAGGGAGTTCTTCGGCTCGACCAGGATGTTGATGAGGTCGTCCTCGGAGAGCTCGTTCAGGCTGGCCACTACCGGTATCCTTCCCACGAACTCGGGAATCATGCCGTACCCGATCAGGTCGTCGGGCTGAATCTGGGACAGGATCTCGCCGATGGACCTTTCGTTCTTCGACTTCAAGTCCGCGCCGAAGCCCATTCCCTGGCGGGATATCCTCTGTTCGATCACCTTGTCCATGCCTACAAAGGCCCCGCCGCAAATGAACAGGATGTTGGAGGTGTCAACCTGCATGAACTCCTGCTGGGGATGCTTTCTTCCCCCCTTGGGAGGAACATTGGCCACCGTGCCTTCAATGATCTTTAAAAGCGCCTGCTGGACGCCTTCGCCGGAGACGTCCCTGGTGATGCTGGGGTTCTCCGACTTGCGGGAGAGCTTGTCTATCTCGTCAATGTACACGATCCCGCGCTCGGCCCGCTCCACGTTGTCGTCAGCATCCCGGAGCAGGTTCACGATGATGTTTTCCACGTCCTCTCCCACGTAGCCGGCCTCGGTCAGGCAGGTGGCGTCGGCAATGGTGAACGGCACGTCCAGAAAACGGGCCAGGGTCTGGGCCAGAAGCGTCTTACCCACGCCGGTAGGGCCCACCAGCAGGATGTTGGACTTCTGCAGCTCAACGTCTCCGCCCATGCCCATGGAGTAGATACGCTTGTAGTGGTTGTAGACCGCCACCGCCAGGGTCTTCTTGGCGTCCTCCTGCCCGATCACGTACTCGTCCAGGAACTCCTTGATCTCCTGGGGGGTGGGAAGCTTGCCTCTGCCGGTGTAGTACTCGCGCTCTTTCTCGCGCTCTTCTGCAATGATGTCGTTGCATAGCTCTATACATTCATTGCAGATGTAAACCGTTGGCCCGGCGATAAGCTTTTTTACTTCCTTCTGGCTCCTTCCGCAAAAGGAGCACGTTATAGTGGTTCCGCTTGTACCTTCGTTATTATTATTATTATTGTTCTTTTTCGCCACGGCCCTCACCTCTCAAGTAAACTTGTTTTTTCCCCGGTTTCGAATTTAAAAAACCTCCTTGTATATCCTTCCGGCTGCTCATGTCTTGCTGTTCTTCCCGCCCGCTTCTTTCGGCAAGAGAGGGGCAGGTGTTACTTGTTTCTCTCTTTTCTCATGTCCACCACTTCATCAATCAGGCCGTAACTCTTGGCCTCCTCTCCGTCCATGAAGTAGTCCCGTTCGGTGTCCCTGGAGAGGGTCTCCATGTCCTGGCCGGTATGGACAGAGAACACGTAGTTGATCCATTCGCGGAGCTTTAAAATCTCCTTGGCGTGAATCTCGATATCAGTGGCCTGCCCGCTGAACGCCCCCATGGGCTGATGGATCAGTATCCTGGAATGGGGCAGGGCGTAACGTTTTCCCTTCGCGCCCGCCGTCAGGAGCAGGGCTCCCATGCTGGCCGCCTGGCCCATGCACAAGGTGCTCACGTCCGGCTTCACGTACTGCATGGTGTCGTAGATGGCCAGCCCCGAGGTAACCGAGCCGCCCGGCGTGTTGATATAGATGTTGATGTCCTTGTCCGGGTCCTCGGACTCCAGGAACAAAAGCTGGGCGATGATGAGATTGGCGATGTCGTCGTTGATGCCGGTGCCGATAAAGATGATCCGGTCTTTCAACAGCCTGGAGTATATGTCGTACGCTCTCTCACCTCGAGGCGTCTGTTCGATTACCATAGGGATTAAGGCCATGGGTACTTACTTCTCCTCGTTTTCGGCTACGGTCTCGGATTCCGGTTTTTTCCTGCTTTCCTTACCACTAATATTAGCTTCCCGAACCAGAAAATCAAGAGTGTTTTCCAGCCTCGCCTGGCGCTTCATCGTCTCCCGGGTCTGCTCGTCAAGCCGGTCTTTGAGCTTGTCCGGATGAATGCCCGACATCCGGGCCCGTTCCGCTATCCTGTTCTCTACGTCTTCCTCCGACGCCTCGATCCCTTCCTTGTCAGCAATGGCTTCCAAGAGAAAGTTGATCCGGAAACTCTTCTCCGCTTCCGGCTTGAACATATCAATTACGCTCTCGAGCTCGTCGTCCGTGATCTCCCTTTGCAGGTTCTGCTTGAAGAAGTTCCGCGCCTGTTGTTTGGCCTCTTCTTTGACCGGTGTGGGCGGGACCTCGATGGGGTTATTCTCCAGAATCTTGTCCAAAACCTCGCCCTGCATCCGGTCCAGGTTCAACTGGGTCGTCCTTTCATGGAGCCTTTCCCTTATGGATTCGCGAAGCTCGGAAAGTGATTCATGCTTGGTGTACTCGCTTGCGAACTCGTCGGTCAGCTCGGGCAGGATTTTCTCTTTTACGGTGTCTATACTGATCTCGAACCCCACGGTTTTTCCCTGGTAGTTCTCCGGGATGGTATCTTCCTCGGGCATCTCCATCGAGAACTGGAGTAGTTCTCCCCTGGACCGGCCTTTCAGCTTATCAGTCAGGCCGGGTATCCAGTGCTCCCGCCCCAGGGCTATCTCTTCTTCTTCGCCCGAGGCCAGCTCTGCTCCGGTGTCTTCTGTTGCGGTCATGGTTACCGTGACCAGGTCATTGTCCCGGACCGGCCGGTCCTCGTCAGGCTCCTTGATGGTAGCCGCGCTCTCCTGCAGGGAAGCCAGCGCCCGGTCCACATCGTCGTCCGAGACCTCCTCGTCCTGGTGAGTAACCTCTACTCCCTTATAGTCCACCGGTTCTATCTCCGGCTTGACCTCGACATGCACCGAGTATTTATAAGCTTCGCCCGGCACCAGCTCGGCAGGGTCCAGCACCGGCTCCACCAAGGGGATAATGTTCTTCCGGGAGAGGGCCGGCTCCAGGGACTGCTTGACCAGCTCTTCCAGGGCCAGCTCGTGAATGTGCTTTTTGAAACGGCGTTCGATTATCTTGCGCGGCACCTTTCCCGGTCGGAAGCCGGGCACCTGCGCCTTGCTCTGAACTTCCTTGTACTGCTCTTCGATCTCGTCATCCACCTGCTCGGGAGGTATCTCGATGTCTAAACGTTTCACCACAGGGGATACTTCTTCAACTTCCACCTTCATCCTCTTTGCCTTCCCTTTCTGTCTTTATTCTTATAGCCGGAGACGGTAAACGGAAATTGCTCGAATGGCAATATACGTTTTTATAAGGAGAGCACTGGTGCGAGGGAGGGGACTCGAACCCCTACGCGCCATGGCACTGGATCCTAAATCCAGCGCGTCTGCCAGTTCCGCCACCCTCGCTGTCCTATTTTTCAATAGGTTATCATACGCTTTCCGCCTTTGCAAAGCGGGGCGGGAGCAAGCCGGAACGTTTGACAGTGCCTTACAGCACGCGCAGGAACAGGATCAAGGTAACGAGGAAAAGAGGCCCGTCGGTAAGAGCGCCCGTGAGGTAAGCGAAGTATCTCTTCTCCGCCAGGAAAAGATACGTGTACTGGAGTGTGGATGCCGCCTTGCTGAAAAGAATGATCCAGACCATGGGGTAGTACGCGGAAACGTCGGCGGCCACGAAAACGCAGATGACCACCAGCATCAGCATCATGGAATTGGTCAGCACCAGCCAGAACTTTTCCGTGGAAAGCGGAATCAGGGGAAGGCGGTCCTTGAACAAAAGCTCCGAGACCCGGTTTAATCTCTCAAGTAAAAGGTTCTGACCGAAGAGGAAAGAAAGTCCTCCCCCCGCGTATATTACCGCGGAGATGATCATCCAAACCCTGAGATCGCCCATCGCCGGCGTGATCGTGTCCATTTCGTCCTCCCAAAGAGCCGGGCAAGCCCGCTAGCTATCCCGGTCGGCGCTCGTGTCTCCGGCTGGCTTGACCTTTTCTATATCAATCCGGTCCCGGTTGGCTATGAGCTTGAACTCCTGGTTGATGATGTCCATCTCGTTCTCCATGACCGAGACCTTGTATTCGAGAAGCCGGATGCTCCTGCTCATCATGGCCATGGCATAGAGCATGACCAGCATGGTGATCGAAACTATTACCATGAAGGCGACTTCAGCGCTTGTCCAGAAAAGCTCCATCTTATCTGTGCTCCTTGTCAAGAAAGTTTTCAAGAAACCGCATCGTGTAAGATTGTAAATCTTAGCTTTGCGTGTTTCAAATCGGAAGGCGGTTAGCTTGACACCATGAACATAATGTGAAAGAATTCGTGTCCATGTCGGGGTGGTCCCGCTGGTAACTCAATTTTTTCAAAGCAAATATCAATTCAAGAAAAGGAGGTTGTAAGCATGGGTTTGCTCGATGGCAAAGTAGTAGCGATCACCGGCGCCGGAGCCGGGATCGGCAGGGAGCACGCGATCCTGGCCGCCAAGGAGGGAGCGCGGGTAGTAGTCAACGACCTGGGAGGCTCCCGCGACGGTGCAGGCGCGGACACGAAGGTTGCCGACCAGGTAGTGCAGGAGATCAAGGACGCGGGCGGAGACGCGGTAGGCCATTACGAGGACATCTCCCGGACCGAGGGAGCGGAGTCCCTTATCAAGGCCGGGGTGGACAAGTGGGGACAGTTTGACGCCCTGGTCAACAACGCCGGCATCCTGCGCGACAAGATGAGCTTCAACATGACCGACGACGAGTGGGACCTGGTGATAAAGGTCCACCTGCGCGGCCACTTCATGTGCGCCCGGGCCGCCTGCCAGTACTTCCGCAAGGCGGGCAAGGAAGGGAACCTTCCCAATGGAGGAGCCATAGTGAATACATCCTCGACCTCGGGGCTGCTCGGCAACCCGGGCCAGGCCAACTACGGCGCGGCCAAGATGGGGATCATCGGAATGATGAACACCATGGCCCAGGAGTTCACCAAGTACAACGTCCGGATCAACACCATCGCGCCCATGGCCCTGACCAGGCTTACCGAGGACCTGCCCATCGCCGGCATGATGAAGCAACTTACCCCCGCCCATATCGCGCCGGTGGTCATATTCCTCTGTTCAGACGCTGCCGAGGGGATCACCGGACAGGTGTTCGGGACCTTCGGCAAGTACGTCCAGATCTGGCGCCTGCCGCGGCCGGTCCATTACTACGAGGCCGAGGGAGAGATGTGGGACCCCAACGACCTGGCCAAGCACGCCGACCACATGAAAAAGGTGATCGAAAAGGTCAATGCTCCCTACATGCCCGGATCGCCCGGTCCCAAGTTCGAGGAATAAAACAAAGCTTTAAATTGTAAAGAAGACTCAAGGGGGACGGCATTACGCTGTCCCCCTTGGTTTGCGCTTGTCCGTAGCGGCTAAAGCTGATGCCTTTTTAAAAGTCCAATTACAGCCCCAAAGGGGCGTAGTTCCATAGCCCGGGGCGCAAGCCCTGGGTTTGAGAGCATAGAACAAAAAAGAGCGCTGAAAGCGCGAGGTAAAATCATCATTATAGATGGACAACAATATGTTACGTTGCCCTTTCAGGGCAATATATTTTTCTTGAAACCTTTTCCCAGGGCTTGCGCCCTGGGCTATAGTACGTCGCTCTTTCAGAGCTCTAAGAGGCTTGTTTTGACTTTTTACGAGGGCATCAAAGCTGTCGCAGTGATGATATCCTGGAATTAACCATCAGCTTGCCAAAGAGTTCCGCTTTTTTACTTTGTCTGATTGTTGTCCGGCGAAAGCTTCTTCCATGTCCAGGTCGCCGCCCGCTTCGTGCCTCTCATCATTCTCTCCACCACCAGGAACAGGGCGGGAACGGTGAAGTAGGTAAAGACCAGGGACACTCCCACTCCGCCGATGGTGGCCACGCCTATGGGCCGGCTGAACTCCGATCCAGAGCCGCCGAAGACCTGGGGCAGGATGCCGGCGATGATGGCCAGGCTCGCCATCAGCACCGCCCGGAAGCGGACCACCGACGCCTGCTGCACGCAATCGGCGACAGGACCGCCTTCGGTGTTGAGCTTCTGGAGCGCGTAGTCAATGATCAGGATGGCGTTGTTGACCACGATCCCCACCAGCATGACGATGGCCATCATGGACATGACGTTCAGGGTGATGCCGGAAAAGAAAAGGGCCAGGAAAACTCCCACCATCCCCAGCGGCACCGTAACCAGGATGGTGAGGGGATGGACAAAAGAGTTCAGGATGGCGGCCAGGAGCATATAAGTGAGAATTACCGCCAGGATGAACGCGAAAAGGATGTGCTGCTGCGTCTCCTGCTGTTCCTGGGCCGTTCCCGCGAATTCGTAATCATAATCTCCCTGGAACTCCTCCATGTTGTCGAACTTCTTTTCTAGAAGCTGCGTGTTCTCGGTCAGGGACTTGTTGGCTATAAAGCAGCGCAGCGATATGGTTCTGCGCTTGTCCTTGCGAGAGATGGAAGCCGTGCCCTCCGTGCGCTCAAACTTTCCCAGGCTGGACAACGGCACCATGCCTTTGGGAGTGGCCATCTGGTAGTTCCACACGTCGCTTGCTGAGTCGCGATTCGAGCTTTCCATTCTCACTTTGATATCGTACTCTTCTCCGCCGACCCGCAGGACCGAGGCCTGTTCCCCCTCGATCGAGTAACGCATTATCATGCCCATGTAGGCGTTGGGCACCATAAAGGCCGCCCGTTTGTAAAGCTCGGGGTTAAAATGAATCTCGTCCTTGGGAATCCGGTAGGTGTTGAACACCGCCCGGAAGTTGCCGGTGGAAAGTATTTTCTCCCGGACCTTGCGGGAGAGCTCGATGAGCTTGTCGTAATCCGGTCCGTAAAGGTCAATGTCGAGGTCCGACTCGCCGGGTCCTTCCGCTGCGGTCCTGGTGTAAATCTCGGCTCCCGGTATTCGGGAGAGCGGCTCCTGCAGGTCGTACATGACTTCTTCCTGGGTCCGGGTCCGTTCGGCCAGGTCTGTAAGCCGCACCTTTACCTGGACTTCGTCAAGGCCGGTGTTTTCGCCGCCCGACTGGGAGGTGAAATCCTCGAGCTCCGGCACCTCTTCGGTAATAACGCTTTCTATCTGAGCTATTGTCCGGCGGGAGGCCTTCAAGGTCGAGCCTTTGGGAAGCTGGGCCACTATTGTGAACTCCCCCCGATCGGATGAAGGTACAAACGCACCTCCTATGTAGTTGACAGCCAGGTAAATCGAGCCCGCAAAAACCAGGAGGGTAAAGAGCAGCGTCAGCCAGGGATGCCGCAGCACCGGGTGCAGGGTCCGGTCATAGGCGGCCTGGGTGCCTTCAAAAAACCGGTTGAACAGGTTGAGCGGAAAATGAAGGATGCGGGTTATCTTGAGCCTCTCCTGCCGGCTTTCAGTGCGGCCCCGCAGCGCCACCGCGCTCAGCATGGGAGTCAGCGAAAAGGAAGCCAGCAAGGAGAAGATGGTGGCGAACACCACGGTAAGCCCGAACTGATAGAAGAACTGGCCCACGATACCGCCCATGAAGGCGATAGGCGTAAACACCACGATGTTGGTCCCGCCGGCGGCCATGACCGCGACCGCCACCTGAGAGGTGCCTTTGGTGGCTGAGTCGTCCGCTGATAGTCCTTGCTCCTTTTGTCGGGCAATGTTCTCGAGGACCACGATGGCGTTTGCAACCAGGGCGCCGATGGACACTCCTAAAGCGCTCAAGGTCAGGACGTTGACCGTGAAGTTGAAAGCGTCCATCAACAGGAAGGCGGACATGATCGAGGTCGGGATAACCACCGCGGCCACAAAGGTGAACCTCAAGTCGCGAAGGAACACCCATAAAACCAGCGCGCAAAGAAGAACCCCGTAGAAGATGTTGGAAAGAGCGTTATTTACCGCGTCCCGGATAAACTCGGACTCGTCGCCAGCAATATGAAGCTCGACCCCCGCGGGAAGCTTCTCCCGGACCTCGTCCTCGATCCCGCGGACACCGTCCGAGACCTCGATCACGTTGCCGTCCGAGCGCTTGTAGATGTCAAGCAGGACCGCGTTGCCTCCTTCGCCTTCGCCCTTTTTGCGATAGCGTACCAGGGAGTCCTGTTCCTCGTTGCCGTCCTCGATGCGCGCAACGTCGGAGAGCCGGATCACGCCGTGGCGGGGGGCGTTAAAGGTGAGGCCTTCTATTTCCTCCACGCTCTCTGCTTCGCCTTTGAAACGAACGCCAACCTCACGAAGCTCCTTTTTGATGTTTCCAGCGGGTATGTCCAGGTTTTCCTGCCCCAGGGTTTTGACCAGGTCGGTAGGGGTGAGCCCGTACTGCCGGAGCTTCTCCGGCTTGGCGTACACGTTGATTTGACGCTGGGCGCCTCCCAGCACCTCTACCTTGGCCACTCCGGTCAACTGGGAAAAGTGGTCCTTGATCTTCTCGTCGGCGAGCTGGTAGAGCTCTTTTTCATTGAGCCGGTCCGAGGTCAACGCCACCTTGACCACCGGCATGGTTAAGGGATCGAACTTGGCCACCAACGGGTCTTCAGCCGCGTCCGGCAACTCCCGCTTTATCTGCTCGATCTTGTCCTTTATGTCAAGGGCCTTGATGTCAACGTCAACTCCAAGATTGAAACGCACGATAGTAAAAGCATAACCTTCGGAAATCTCCGAGCGCATCTCCTTGATGTCACTGATCCCGGAGACCTCGTCCTCGATCTTCTTTACCATCTGGCTCTCGATCTCAGCCGGTCCCGCGCCCGGATAGACCGAGATGATCTGCACCAGCGGAATCTCTATCTCCGGGAACAGGTCCACCACCATCCGCTGGAAAGAAACGTATCCCAGCACCACGAACACGCTGATCATCATTATGGTGGTTACCGGGCGGCGGACAAATGCCTTGATCAGGTTCATTCCGCGACCTCCCCGGAAACCTCCCGGACCTTAACGCCGTCTTTTAAACGCTCCTGACCGGTTACAACCACCGGAAGATCGGGATCAAGACCGCTGACATGGGAGTATCCCCGTTGGTTTCTGGCCTTGACCTCGATCGGGACCCGCACCGCTTTGCCGCCCTTGACCTGGTAGATGTAACTGTTCCCTTTCCGGTCGCGGAGTATGGAAAGGGTGTCAATGTATGGGACTTTTTCCTGGTGGAAAACTCGTACTTCCGTGGTTACATAGGTTCCCACTTTCAAGACATGCTGTGGGTTGTCAATGAGGAGCTCGACGCTGAAGAGCCCGGACTTGGGGCCGGCGCTTTTCGATACCCGGTCCACGGTTCCTTCCAGTACCTTTTCATCAACGCCGACCCGGACGGGCTGGCCTTCTTCCATGTCATTCATGTCCTGCTCGCTCAGCTTGGCATTGATTCGGACTTTGTCCACGGTGGCCACCATGGCCAGGGTCTTGCGCGGCTTCACCCGCTCGCCTTCCCGCGCGTAAAGAGCCACCAGCATTCCGCGGAAAGGACTGGACAGGTCCACGGTAGACAGGGCCTGGTCCAGGTCGCTCTTGGCGGATTCCATCTTCAGTTTCATCTTGTCCACTGCGTCCCGGGGAACTGCATCCTGCTGTGCGAGCCTTTTATATGACTGGTAGTCGCTTTTGGCCTCTTCATACACCTTGCGGAGAAGCTTCACCCGGGTGGTGTTTTTGGGGTCGTCCTCGTTAAGGCGGATGACCGGAGAAAACGCGGGCACCATCTCTCCCACCCGGTACTCGATCGAGTCCACCTGGGCCAGGTCCGGGGTGTTGAGATACGCCTCCCGGTCGCCATGGACCTTGCCGGGGACCTCCCGCCAGACCGAGAACTCTCCTACCGACACACCCGAGAGAACAACCGGAAAACCTTTGTCCCTGTTGATCTGGGTAATACCTTTTTTTGTCTCTTTGTTCTTGCTCTCGATGGCCCGGATGCGAAAGAAAACCGCAACCAGCACAACCACCACAACCAGGACAAGAAGCAGTATCCTTTTCATAACCACACTCCTTAAAAAGCTTGTTAAGCTTTGATTCTGTTCTACGGATGAAATGCAGGGGTCCGCACGGCAGGGACTGTTGTCGTGCAGAGTGTATCAACCTTCTCTCGCGTCTTTTGATGGCTCGGCCCGGAGAAGCTCGACCACCAGGCGGATCATGGATTCGACGTTCTTTCTTCTCGCGAACTTCTCCGGCCAGATGATGCCGTTAAAAAGTATTCCGTCATGAACAACCTTCAGGATATTGGAAAGTGCGGAAAGGTCCACGTCCTTTAACTCTCCTCGTTCCACCCCCGCGGACAGGAAAGGAGATAACTCCCGTTGGAACTTCCGGGCTATGGATATCATCCTGCTGCGAACTTCATCGTCGCGACTGGCTGCGGTTGCAAACTCGGTCCAGGCCAGGAGGAACGCACGTTCCTGGTTCATGTAACGCAACAGCCGGTCTACGATTTTATCCGCCAGGCTTTCGAAGCTTCCGCCCTTTTCCTGTAAATCCTCGGCCAGATCCCGCAAAGCCCGCTCTGCCCACATCTCTACCACGGCAAGGAATATCTCTTCCTTGCTTGCAAAGTACCAGTACACGTTCCCCTTGCTGGTGCCCGAGGCCTCGACTATATCGCTGATGCTCGCGCCGTGATAGCCTTTCGAACAAAAACAATCAATGGCCGCGTCCAGTATCTGCTGTCTCCGCACTTCCCGCGAAAGTCTTTCCCGTACCAAGCAGGCCTCCTTACCGACCGAGCGGTCAGTTTAAGTGGTAAATAGTATATTCCCTTTACCCGACTGTCAAGAGACGGCCATTTGAAAACCATTCTCTTTCTTCAATTCCTTTGACTTACCGGGACAGCGGTGCTAGAAAAGCAGATGTTTTGAAGGATGATTTCCACTCGTAAAGCCGGCAGCGTCTTCCTCCGCTTGGGGGCCGGGCGTCTTCATGTGTGTCTTCTAACCGTTCTGATCGCGGTCCATCTGGGACTGCTGCTGGCATCGCTCAGTAAGACCTCGGTCACTTCGGACGAGGCCAGCCACCTTGCGATCGGATACGGGTACCTCGACTCCGGCAACTCCGACTGGCTCTTACTGAACCCTCCTTTGCAAAGAAGCCTGGCCGCTATTCCACTTTTCTTTCGCTCGGTCAACTTTGATGCGGCTTCTCCCGGCCACCCGGTGGACTTCTGGTTCCGCGGCCTTAACTTCATGAACCAGAACCGGGACAGGTATCACGGCCTCTTCATGAGCGGCCGGGCCGTGGTCTGCATCCTGTCCGGTTGTACCGCTCTTTTGGTGTATCTTCTGGCCGCGAAGATTCAGGACCGGCGGGCCGGAGTAATCGCATTGTTTCTATATTGCCTGTCCCCTGCACTGCTGGCCCACGGGGGACTTGTAACCACCGACCTTTCCGCCGCCACCGCGGGAGTGGCCATGGTCACGGGAGTATTACATTACCGCTCCCGGCAAACCCTTCCTGCTCTTGTCCTTGCCGGTTTCAGCTTTTCCCTGCTTTTTGTTTCCAAGTTCAACGCCCTTATCTTTTTGCCCGCCGGACTGCTCCTTTTAACGTTTCCGCCAAGGCATGTCGGGGTCGAAGAGATCGAAGAGGAAAGACCGCGCCATATCGCCCGCACGGCCCTTGATATTGCGGCCGTCCTGTTCATTTCCTGGCTCGTGCTTTGCGGGTTCTACCTTTTTCAGGGGGTGTTCCTCTCGCCTTCCAATATCACGCTTTCGTCCCCCTTGCTAGGCCGGATCAACTCCCTGCCGGATTGGCTTCGGATTCCTCTGCCGGCCGCGTACATAAAGGCCATGGACCTGCAGTTCTCCGACGTGCTCGGCGCGCACCAGTCGTATCTTTTCGGTCTCCGGGAACCGTCGTTCTGGTACTTTCCTGCCTGCCTTCTGTTCAAGGCTTCTATGCCCGTGCTGTTTCTTTTCGTTGCCGGGGTTGTGACGCGGGACTCAAGGCGGCTTATCTGGGCCGTTTTTCCCGCGGTTTTCTTTCTCCTTTTCATGAGCGCAGTAACCGACAAGCAGATGGGGATCAGGATGATATTGCCTGCCCTTCCTTTCATGTTTGTCTGCGGAGGCTGCCCGGCAGCAAGGCTTTGGGAAAAAGGTCGGGAAAAGCACAAGCTCTTACTCCGCTTTCTTGTTCTGGCCCTGCTTGGCTGGCACGCGGCATACGCGATTTTTGCGTACCCCCACTACATTTCCGCTTTCAACGAACTGGCTGGCGGTCCTTCGCTTCCTCATCACGGCCACCGCTTTCTGGCCGACTCCAACCTGGACTGGGGACAGGACTGGATACGCCTTAAAAAGTGGCAGGAAAAAAATAACGTGGACAATCTGTCCCTTGCCTGGTTCGGCATTGTTGATCCCGCGGTGTACGGCGTTACGTATGAGCCGGACGACTGCAGGCTGAAGCCCGGCTATCTCGCGGTGAGCGCCAACCTGGTACTGGGGATAGACCCTTACAGAAAACAGAAATGCTATACCCGCTTAAAAAAGAGAGGACCCATTGAGAAGGTCGGGGCATCCGTGTGGGTCTACCGGATTAATCAATGAAGCTTGGTCGCAGAAAAGGATGCCGGCACAAGGTAGAACAAAGACCGGGAGGCAATGAACCGCTTACGCTTTTATTACCCGCGTGCCGGTGATCCGGTCGAACAGGTTGCCTTCCGGTCCTCCTGCCAGCATGGTCAACAGTCCCAGCCCGAACGGCGCAAGGCAGAGGATGTAAAAGCCCGCCCGGGTAAAGGCCCGCGGCAGGCCGGGCCGCTTACCCTCGTGGTCTTCCATCCTTGACCCGCAAAGCATCATGCCGGGAGTGCGGCCGGACATGCTGGCGAACAGGCCGCCGTAGACCATGGCCAGGATGGCGGACATGACGGCAAGAGGAAAGACAACCATCACGAGCCACTGTTGCAAGGACGCTTCCGGCGGGCCTCCAATCAGGCGGGCGCCCGCGTAAAGCAAGCCTCCAAAGCATAACCAGATCAACAGGTCTATGGCCCCGGACAGCACCCGCCGAAGCAGGAAACCGCCGTTGGCGGACGTTGATTCTTCCGCCGCGTTTGCCTTGCTGGAAGGCCGGCTTTTAGGGCGCTCGTTTTTCTTGTTCCCGGAGCGGTCCTCTTTATCAGGAAATTCGTCAAATCCCTCCCGCGAGCCGGACAACAGAGCGGAGTTGCTTTTTATCTCGATCCGGGAATCTTCGTTGTCTTCCGTGTCCCACGGGTCAAATGATTCGGGGGAGTCCCATTCTTCGTGGTCAAACAGTTTTTGCGGTGCAGGTGTCTTATCTTGGCGGCGGGATTTGGCTTCCCTCGGGCTTTCCGAAACCGGAGGCTCTTCAAAGCTCGGCCGGGAATGGCCCGCATCGCTTGGGGGGGCAGGGTCCTCTTCCGGCGCCCCGCTTGTTTCCGGGACCTCCGCCGCGGCTGCCGGCGGGGAGTCGTCATGGTCTTCTTCTAAGTCTTTGCCGGTCTCCTCCGTTTCGTCCGAGTCGGAAAGCAACGCGGCCAGCACAGGCTCGTCTGAGAGAGGACCGGAGTCGTCTTGCTCGTTGTCCCGGTTCCTCGGTTTGTTGGCCGGCTTTGCCGAGACGAGATCAATCTCTTGGAGCGCCTGGTTTACAAGCTCGCTGGTGTTTTCGCCGGAAACCTCCTGATAAGCGTAGTCCGCGGATGCCGGCTCGGGGTAGTCTTCTATCTCCTGCGAGTCCTCTTCTTCGTACTCCTCGGGGGCGGACGATTCAGGGGGGAGCTCCGCATCAGCCTTTTCCTCGGATTCGTGAGCGTCCGAGGGATGCTCCACTCCGGCAAGCTCGCTTTCCGCAGGGCTTATGGTTTCGGGTTCCCGAGGGGAAGGTTCTTCTTCAGCGGCATCATCAGCGCCGGATTCCAGAGCTTCTCCTCCGTCTTCCTCAGAAAGGAGCGCTTTTTCATTTTCCGGGGCGCTGTTTCCCGTGCTCTGGTTTTCCGGGTTTTCTTCGGAGGTGAGAGGTTTCTTGCACCTTGCACATCGCTCCTGGGGTGCGAGGTGGTAGAATCCGCAGTACGGGCATTCCATGATCGCTTCCTCCCTTGCTTTCGCTTATTCCACTTTGTCCGCGTTTCGCTGTCCGCTTTTTTCCCGGCCTTTAGCAGGCCTTTTTCCAGCCCGTTACATATTTTGAGTTATTTTATCATGTCCCTGTTTTGTCCGCCAATCGCAAGTACATCTTTGCTTTTTCGTTTTCCGGGTCCTGGTCGAGGAGCTCTTTCCACTCGGCGCGGGCATCTTCTTTTTTCCCCAGGGAAAAAAGGAACACTCCGAGCTGGATCCGGGCGGGGGCGTAGTCCGGCCTGTTTTGTTTTACCCGGTTCAGTTCTTCCACTGCTTCTTCCCTTTTGCCTGCATCAAAAAGCACGCGGGCGAGCCTGGTCCGGACATCGGGGAACTCGGGCCGTAGCTCAAGGGCTTTTGCATACTCTCTTTCCGCGTCCTCGTATACTGCCAGGCCGTGGTATGCGTCTCCCAGGTCGGCGTGCATATTGGCGAGCTTTCCCCTGACGTAGGGGTCGGGGATGCGCTGGTCTCCCTCGCCCGGAGGTTCGGCTTTTGCCATCTGGTAGAGCTTCTCCGCCTTGTCGTACTCGCCGATGTCGGAGTAGAGGATGGCCAGGTTAAAGCGGGCGTCCGCGTAAGCCGGGTTCAGGGACAGGGATTTCTCAAAGGCGCGGACAGCCTGTTTCAGGTCTCCCTTGCTGTGGTAAATTTGGCCCATGATGTTCCAAACGTCGGCAAAGGAAGACACCTCTTGGGTGAGCTTTTCGAAGGTCGCCAGGGCCTTTTCGTAGTCCTTGTTCTCGAAAGCTTCCTTGCCTTTGCTGTAGAGCAAACGGATGGAGTCCTCCATGGCAGTTCCTCCTTAATAGACAGGCTCTATTTTAAGGGGTTCGCTCCATGAAGTCGAGTATGTGGCCTGCTATCTCCTCTCCTTTCTCTTCCTGGAGAAAATGGCCTGCGTTCTTGATGGTAATTTCGGGCTGTTCTTTGGCGGTGGGAAGGAAATGGCGGAAATACACGTCCCCGCCCCTGGTGATGGGGTCTCCGTCCGAGAACATGACCAGGGCCGGCTTGTTCCAGGTGGGCAGGAACTCCTGGGTCGCTTTCAACTCCGGGGCTGCTTCGTCCTCCGGTCTGGCCGGCACCAGGAGCGGCCAGGCTTTGGCCCCCGCTTTGTACTCCGCGGAAGGGAAGGGCGCTTCATAGGCGGCCACCACTTGGTCTGGCATGCCCGAGCCTTTTCCTACGGGGTTCTCGGCGTCCAGGCCGTGAAAGGCGGACTTCATTATCTTTCCGACGGGCAGGTCCTCGGTGGACTCGACAAAGTTCCGCCAATGCACGAACGCTTCGGGGAGCGGACCTTCGCCGGTGGGAAGGCCGGTATTCATGATAACGAGGCGGGAGAACCGCTCCGGGATCAGGCTTACCACCCGAAGACCCACCAGTCCTCCCCAGTCCTGTACCACAACGGTAATGTTTTTCAAGTCCAGGGATTCGATAAAGCCGATCATGGAATCGCGGTGCATCTTGTAGGTGTACTCTTCCACCTCGGTGAGCTTGTCCGACCGGCCGAACCCGATGAAATCCGGCACCACCACCCGGTGCCTCTCTGCGAGCAGGGGGATCATCTTGCGGTAAAGATACCCCCAGGTGGGCTCGCCGTGCAGACAAAGTACGACCTCGCCCGAGCCTTCATCCACGTAATGCATGCGCATCCCGCCGACCTCTACGTAGCGCGGCTCATAGGGGAAGCCGGGAAGGTTCTCGAATCTTTCTTCCGGGGTCCGGATTATCGGCATGACGTCTCCTCCTGGGTTAATTCTTCTTCATGAGCGGGCTTTTTACTAAGCTCGGCTTTTACCTCTTCTATGACCTCGGACAACTTCTCTCCGGCAACGAACCAGCCGTCCTGGTAAGGCTCGGGGTCTTTATCCTGACTTCCTTTTTTGACCCAGACCCGGTCGTCAAAGGTATGGTAGTAGCTCCAGCGGGTGGGCGGGTCTGAGGTCAGGGGTTCGGGCCATGAGTTGATCTTGTCGCCCATGTTGCGGGAAATGTAACGGCCGATGGCCTTGACCATGTCTTTCTTCAGCTCTTTGGGTTCTCCGATCTCCCGCTCGCAACGCTCGGAGAGCATCCGGGCCCTTTCCCGGACCGCCTGGCTTGGATGGTGCTCTTTTATGGACTCCAGGAACGCGGAAAAGCCGAAAGCTATAAGCTGGTCCCGTTTGGCCTGGGCCCGGTGGAACTTGTCGGGCTTGTCCTTGAGACGCTGGTAGGAGTCCAGGAGGCTTTCCATCATCTGGAGGGTGGGAGGACCGTTCACGTCGCGAAGCTGGTCATGGGCATACTTGAACATCTCGTCCGCCTCTGCCTTATCGAGGTGTTTATATTTGATAAGGTGGCTGCTCCAGAAATGTAAGTCTTTCCATTTATAGTCGTCGTTAATAGTGTTCTCTTCTATCATGCGGTCATACAACGCGGTCCCGGGACAAGGCAGTACGTGAGAGACCTGGTAGAACATGGGCTTTAAGTCCACGAACCTGTCTATGTCGTCTTTCAGGTTCTCCCTGGTATGGAAGTCCAGGCCCAGTACCAGCGAGCCGGTGGGCTGCACGCCGTGCTTCTGCAGGTCATCGAAAATTTGCTTGACCTCTTTGCCGCCCCGCTTCTGGTAATGGTCCACGGTCTGGTCCGGCCCGCTCTGGAAGCTCTCCACCCCGATCCAGATCATCTGGCAGCCGCAGTCTCTTATTTCCTCCGCGGAAAACTGAGAGAGCGACTGGATCGAGCCAAAGGTGTAATACTTGACTCCCCAGGTCTTCCTGTCCTCCCGGAGCAGGCGGCCCAGCTCCCGCACGTACTCCGGGTCCTGGAAGAAATCCTCGTCCCAGAGCATCACGATTATCTGTTGGAAGTTGAGCCGCTTCTGGTAGTTTTTGATGTAGCGGTACACCTGCTCCGGCTCGGCCACCCGGATTTTCCGGTGGTTGAACATGGCGCTGGTGTTGCAGAAGTCGCATCCGTTCGGACAGCCCAGGCTGACCAGGATGGTGGGGATGCGCAAATGCACGCCCGCTTTGCCGAAGAAACCGCCCAGGGCAAAGGTCGGGACATCATACTGCGTGATCTCCCGGTCAACCGGTTCGTCTTCGAGCAGCTCCCGCATGAACCGAACCCCTTCGCCGCGACAAAGATAATCAGACTCTTCCCGGATGTAAGCCGCGTCCCCGTTTACGTCGCCGGGAACAGGGCTTCCAAGTGTGCCCACGCCGTAGCCGCCTACCACCACCTTGGTGCCGGGACTCTTCTCGCGGATACGCTTGATCATCCGGGCGATCTTGTCGGTATGCACGCTTTTCAATTGAAAGCACACATAATCGTAGCCTTCGTCAAGCTCCCGGTCGAACTCTTCCCACTCCGGGTTCTCCAGGACCGTCGAGGGGTTGGAGATGTTCTCGGCGATAAGGTACAAGGCGAAGTAATGCCCGTACATGTTCATTTCAAAAGGACCGTGACCGCGCATCCACCGGGTGTTCATCAAGTCGGTCATGTCCTTGCCGTGGATCAATTCGTTCGGACCGTAGTTGGCTGTTAAGAGTACCCTCGGCTTTTCGTTCATTGGTTCCTCCTTTTTCTCTCGCTTGCTGCGTATGCACGCCATGCCGCAAAGGCGTACAGCGAATATCGTTTCCTATAGACTGCGGCGTACCCGGAAATTTCTAGGGTAGTTTATTTTCAGGCGATGTAAAGTCTAAGTGTTGATTAATACAACCGTTAAAAATTTTCAAAGGAGAAAGGCAAAGTAAATCTTAATTTCACAGATGTACACACGGACAGCAGTAACATTCTTTGTTTTACTGCCAGCTTAAGAAGTAACCTCGCAGGTGCGAGGGCTTCAGCCGCTAAAAGCACGGTTTCTTCGCAACGGCAAGCCGGTCTCAGTGCAATAAAGACCAGCTCGCCTTCCATACTTTACGGCCCTTCAGGTCGGGTACACCTGCTTGGCTTTTGCTTCCCGGCCGGGCGTACCAGTAGGAGGTCGCGTTTACGTCCACCGGCCCGTAGGCTTGGTGCCATAGCTCCATGTCGAATCGAAGCGAGCTGTCAAAGGGAATGGCGTCGAGGATTTGCCAGCGGTACTGGGAGACCGCGGCGGCGTGTTCGGTGGCGAGCGAGAGCTTCTCCCACAGGCCGGGCACTGGTATGGCGTCGTGAAGGAGGAGTTCGACTGATTCGCGGGTTGGTACCGGGATGCCGTGATAGGCGTGAGTGAATTTTAAAAACTGGAAGCCCCAGGCATAGCCGAAGTAATCCTCGGTGCCCGTGCCGAAGATGGAGGGGAAATCATCATCATCCACCCATATCTTTTCGTCGCCTTCGCCCCACCAGAAAAGCTCGACGTGGTTGTTCACGTTCATCTCCAGTCCCACGAAATGTCCCCGCCCGTGGATGTCTGCCATGGTCAGGTCCTGGAACGGCCGGGTCATGATTCTGTTCTTCTCGTAAAAGCCGGCGTTAAAGTATAGGGAGTCCGGGCCGAACGAGAAGTCCGAGACCGTGGCTTCCACATCCGCTTCCAGCGGTAAGTCGCTCATGTTATGAAGGCTGATTCGCGCTTTTTTCCGGAAGGGCATGACCCACCTGCTTATGAGTTCGGCGCCGTTATCACTCGCCCTTATGGAGCAGGGAAGGCTCTCCATTTCAGGCGCGCCCGGATAGGCCCCGAAGAAGTCTCCCATCGGCACCGCCACTGAAGGCATATCTTCATTGTCCCAGGTCATGGCGATCATGGTTTTGGCAAGTACCCGCGGGAGTTCTTTTTGCGAAGCATGCACCAGGATTTCCAGGCGGGTCAGGGCCGCGGGTTCGTGCGGCTCCAGCACGATTTCGGATTGTCCGGGAGAAAGTGAGACGTTTGCCTTTTCCTGCTTCCCGTCGGGGTAAGGGTAGTGCTGGTCAGGTTCGGAAAGGATGCGGGATACTCGAAAAATCTTTGGTTCGAGTTCTTCCAGTACTTCCCATGAAAAGGGCTCGACGCGCGTTCCTTTCGGGTAGAGCCTGAGGTCCACGTGATAGAACATCATGGGGGCTTCGGCTTTTTCGTCCGGGTGTGCCGCCGTAACTTTTATTGATTCCGCAAAGGGCAGGGGAAAGATGTGGTTGTAGCCGCGGTTGCGCCTTCCGGTAAACGGCTCGGACCAGGGACTTACTTCCCCGCCCAGAAGCTCTTCGCCCGAGGCCTCGATTGCCGGCTCTTCCGAGCCGTCAATGTAAATACGCCACACCGCCTCGGCCGGGTTTGCCGACCACATGCGCACTATGGCCCCCGGCCGGTCAGACTCGGCCATGACATACTCGAAGCCGCGTTCGGTCTTTTCCTTTCGGAGATAGTTGCCCAGGTCCGAGTTGGACCACCATCCCAGCACATCCTCCCCCGCCCGGATGTCAAAATCAGAGTCCGGACCCAGCTCCCTTACGTTCGGCTTGCCGTCTCTGGTTTTCGAGCCCCGGTCATAGCTCGAAAACTGGACCAGGTCAGTGCCGGCAGGGAACGCCCGGCAAAGGCCCGTCAGGGACACCATGTCATTGATAAGAGATGCATAGGTTACCTTCTCGCCCTCCGCCTTTATGGTGTTGCTGCTCATAAAAAAGAACAAAGCGGCCGCCACAATAACCGAGCACTTTTTCATTATTTTCTCCTTTTGTAAGAGCGGGATTTTTTTTGAATCATATCGCATCATCACGATTGTTTACAGTAGTTGCCTTGCTATTCAGCCTGAGATATACTTATAACCTAGAGAGTTCGGAGTTCCGGCGAAAAGGAAAGGCTGTAGTAGCAGGCCTCCCGGCATCTACTGTTACATGGAAAAGCCATATAAAACCATTAAGTTGAATTATCCGGACGAAGCCAGGTTTTTGAAAGATTACCGCTTCATCCGGAAGGGCAAGCTGGCCGTGCCCATGTCCAACCCTCCGGCAGAGGGTAAGGTTGTTTGCCTTCAAACCAGCGTACCACACCTTTCCCAACCCGTAAGCTTATACGCGGTGGTGGAGAAATCCATTGACCGGGAGTCGGCCAGGAAGACCGGCAAGAAGCCGGGTATGATCGTGGCCTTTACGGACGAGACCAGGAAAACCATAAGCGGCCTGGAGGTGGAGCTCGGCAAGATCGAATCCTACTGCCAGGCCCTCGGGCTTGAAGCCCACAAAAGCGGGGACACGAAAAAAGAACAGCATTCGAAGGGGGCGGTAAAGGAAGAAGCCGCTGAGGGTGCGCCGGAAGAACCTCAACCTTCAGACCAAGTTGAAAACAAAGCTCCTGCAAAGCCGGCTGCTCCTCCACCGCCGCCTCCCCGACCCGAGAAGCCCATTCTTCAAGAGCCTGA
>JAWOBU010000239.1:0-7248 GCA_046484135.1 bacterium | reverse complement strand
ATTGGGCACATACCCTTGTTCCTTTTTGTGAGGGTCGGTGTCGGAGGACCGGGCAGGAACATTCTCGGAAGCTCCCGTCCATTTCCATGCCAGGGCGATACCCAGCAGCCCGGCGAGTGCGATCGCCATGGCTGCCGCTGCCAGGTTGCGCTTTTTCTTGCTCCTGTTTTTCGCGGGCGGCGGATACACAGGCGGCCGGGGGGCGGGCTGTGTTTGTTCAGACTTAAGTTGTCTCTGTTCTATGGTTTGTACTTTTTTCTTCAGGTCATAGAGTTCCCGGAGGGGGTAGTTGGACAGGTTTTCAAAGGCTTTTCTGATCTGTCTTTTGAGCTCCTTGTGGCGGTCTTCCAGCTCGCGGACCCGCTGGAGGTGCTCGGCCTCCGTGTGCTTGCCGCTTTGTCCGGACGAGGAAAGCTCGTCCCTTACCCGGCCGAGCCTTTCCTCGAAACAGCCGGTGGCGTCAAGGCCCGCGCCGAAGTTCTGCAACTCCTGTGCGCCTCCTTCGATCGCCATGAACTTCTCGGCGATCTCGGCCAGCTTAGGGGAGGCGTCCGCGGACACAACATCCTTTGCCTTTTCCGACTCGACAGCTACAAGCCGCGATTGGAGCTCGTCGAGCTTGCCGGAAAGCTCGGCGTATAACTCTTCCTGGCGGGCTGACTTTTCTTCCAGCTTTTCGCTCAAGCCGGTGAGGTCCTGGTGGCCGGCCTTGCCGCCGGCGATCTCCTTTACCTTTTCGGCAATGGTCATCAAGTCTTTGTGGTCCGCCTTGAGCTCTTTTAGCCGGCCGGTTTTTTCGTCCAGCTCGTGGCGGGTCGCATGGTCCGCGGCCTGCCTTTCCAGCTCTTCCGCCATGGTCGTAAGCCGTTTTTCGAGTTTATCCTGGAGCCTTGCAATCTCTTTGTCCGTGTTTGCGGCAGCGGCTCTGAGCCCTTCCTCCAGCTTTTGGGAGAGGCCCTCCAGCTCTTTCTGCCCGGCTTTGGTGCGTTCGAGCTCGGCGATCCTTGTAAGGCTTTTCTCGAGCTCTTGCTTTTTAGCGGACGAGGCATCGAGGTCATTAAGCCGGGCTGTAATCTCGTCCACCGAGGTTTTAAGGGCCGCGTTTTCAGTTAGCTCTCGGACCCGTTCGTCGAGCTTTTCCGTGTCCCGGTTTGTGACTGCTTTCAGGTCGGCGAGCTCGGAGGCCGTCTTTTTTAAGTCGTCTCCGGTGGCATACTTGCTGCGGATTTCGTTGAGGTCCTTCTCCAGCCGTTTTTTGTCGTCTTGGGTGGCAGCCTCTGACTTAAGGTTCTCGAGGCCGGAGCTGAGCTCGTCCAGGTCCTTCCGATCCGCCGCCTTGTCGGCAAGGTTCCGGAGCTCCCGGCCGAGGATGGCCAGGTTTTCTTTTCTTGCTACGGTCTTCTGCAAGTCCCTGATGTCCGCGGCAGCCCTTTCCAGGTCGGTCCGGTCGGCTGCCGCTGACTTCAAGAGCTCGATGCCGGCCTGGAGCTGTTCGAGCTCCTGGCGGGAGGGAGTGCTTTTTTGCAGGTTGGCAAGTCGCGAATGTATTTCCTCGGCGCTTCTGCCTTCCGTCGTGGCCTGTTGCAGGGCGACGCGGGAGGACAGCTCGTCAAGGTCGTGTCTTTTTGCCGCGGATTGCCGGAGGGACTCGAGGTCGTTCCGGACCGCTTCCAGGTTTTGTTGGTCAGCGCTTTTTGCGAGTCCCTCTTCGAGCCGCTGTTTAAGCTCGCGGACCTCATCCGCGGACGCGATCATGGACCTTATGGAGTCGGCCTGTTCAAGGAACTCCCGGACTGTGTCCGCGTTTTCAGCACCGAAGCGGGAGCTCGGGACGGATTTTTCCAGCTCGGCGACGTCTTGGCGCAGCTCTTTAAGGGTCTTGTCGAGCTCGGACTTTTCTTTTTCGAGGCGGCGGACGCTTTCCAGGTGGGAGGCCAGCTCTCGGCCGGTGTCCTTGAGCTCGCTCCGGAGCAGCTTGAGTTCTTTTTTAAGGGTTTTGGACTCGCGTAGCTTCTCGGGTTTCTTGGTGGTCTTTTTCTCTTTTCTGCATTCGGCAGGGGGCGGGACCAGCTTTTCAATGAGGTTTGCGGAAAGGTCGTACAGGTCTTCGCTCGCGACCCGGAGAGGATACTCTTTCAGGTTTTGCGGGCTTTTCGGGCAGTCGGGATCGGTGCAGGTTTGGCAGTCCGGTTGGGAGCCGGCAGGTTTTCGGAAGAGTTTTAAGAATGCCATGTCCGCACGCGCCTTTGCCGCCTGTTTTCGTATAGGCTTTCCCGCCTGTACTGCCCCGGCCTTTGTCCGGAGCAAAGGGCGGTTTCAACACCAGTTCCTTGGCCGAGAGCCCCCATAGTGTACCCCATTTTATTATACCATCTTAGCGGGATTTGCGGAAAACGAGTTCGGAGGATGAACGAGAATCAGTTTTTTATTTGCGTTCGCTTATGGCGAGTTCGAGGGACAGGGGGTCGGAGTACTTTATGTCTGCTCCTGCTGGGACCCCCCTGGCGAGACGGGTAATGGAGAGGCCGGTAGCGGTGTTTTGGATGAGCTCGGTAAGGTAGGCCGCGGTTGCGACTCCTTCGGAAGAGGGGTTGGTGGCAATGATGATCTCTTGCAGGGCTTCATTTTCCAGTCTTTTTGTAAGCTCTTTAATCCTCAGGCTGTCCGGTCCTTTGCCGGCCATGGGAGAGAGGGTCCCGCCGAGGACGTGGTAGAGTCCCTGGTACTTTTTGGTGCTCTCCACCGCGTCCTGGTCCTGGGGAGTTTCCACCACCATGATAGTGCTGTGGTCCCGGTCCTGGTCCTGACAGAAGTGACAGGGGGAAGTGGTGGAGGGGGTTCCGCAGACCGGGCAGGCCCGGACGTTTTCCCGCACCTCCAGTATGGCCCGGGCCAGTTCTTCGGGGTATCGGTCTTTTCTGTCCACCAGGAAGTAGGCGAGGCGGGCGCCGCTTTTGGCGCCGATCCCGGGCAGGCGGGCCAGGAGCTTGATAAGGTCGGCTATGGGACTGTCGTTCACGCAAAGAACCCCGGCAGGTTGAAACCGGTCATCTTTTTCATCTCTTCTTCCCGGCGGGCCTTGCCGTCCGCCAAAGCCTGGTTCACCCCCATCTTGACCAGGTTCTCCAGCATGTTCTTGTCGTCCATGGCAAGGAGCTCGGGATCAATGGACACGGAGATGACCTCGCCCTTGGCGTTGGCCTTGACCGTAACCATGCCGCCGCCCACGGTGGCCTCGACCTCGACGCGGGCCAGGGACTCCTCCATCTGCTTCACCTGTTCCTGGATCTTGCCGGCCATGTTCATCAGCGAGGACATGTCCAGCTTGGACAGATCAAAAGGGAAATCGCTCATTGCGCACCTCTTGTTTTAGGATCATCGTATTAAGTGTAGGGGGACCCAACAAAGTTTATGACCGATACGTCCCCCTTCCTCTTGGTATAAAGGCTTTTTGCGTTTAACGCCTTTTCGGCTACCAGCGGGGAGTTGCCTTTGGGATTCTTCTTTGACATTGTGTCCATCCCGGCCCGGAGGACAGGTCGACTTAAGGCGTGCGATCCGAGCGCCGAGGCCGATGGCTACACAGGGGGGAGAGGTCGGGCCAGTGCCGGCCTTTTCCCTGTTCCCCGCTGGAAGCCCTAAAAGCGATAAACGCATCTTTTCCTATCCACCCAAACTAAATTACGTAGAACCATATTTTATTTTATCTTGATCTCTTCTATCTCTCCGCCCAGCTTGTCCAGCAGGGTCCGGACCACGGGGTCTTCCATGGCTTGCTTGCGGAGCTTGCTTTCTTCCTCGATCGGGCTCGACTTCCTGGCGCTGGTCTTAGCCAGCGACTCGTTTTCGGTAATTATCAAGTGATGCCCGTCCCCGTAACACTGGGCCACCAGGTTCTGGAGCTTTCCGGCGTTCTCCTTGTTCTTTAACTGTTCGACCACCCACTGGCCGGGCGGGAACGCGAGCCGGAGCTCCTTGCCGCTTTTTCCTTCGAACACCCCGCGGGAGAGCATGGCGAACAGCTTATGGTCCCGGTTTTCCAGGAAGGCGAGAAAATCCTTCCAGTCGGGCTCCGCTGACTGCTGGTCAGTGGGATCGTCCGGTTCTTGGCGGGCTTCTTTGCCTTGTGGGTCCTGAAACAAAGGAGCGCTGTTCTCGCTCGTATCGGGTGGCGATCCTTTGGCCCGGCCGGCGGCCACTCCCCTCTCCAGCTCTTCCAGCCTTGCGATGAGCTCGGCCAGGGGTGCCACCTCGGGCGTAATGGCCATCTTGACCAGGGTGGTCTCGAGCAGTATCCGGGGCTGGCTGGACCGGTTCAGGTTCTCGTCCAGCCGGGCCAGGTGGTCAAAGAGTCTTTCCAGGGTCTCGAGATGCCGGTCTCCCGCCAGGGCGTTGATACGTTCCAGCTCGTTCTCGGTAAGGTCCATGATACGCTGGGGGTTCCTGGTCAACCTGACCACCAGCAGGTTGCGGAACATCATGAGCAGCTCGCGGGCCAGTTGTTTGATATCGTAGCCGGACTCGTCCGCGGTCTCGACCGCGTCCAGGGCCGAGGCCGGATCATTGTTCAGGATGGCCTCTATAATGGAAAAGATCAGGGTCCGGTCCACCACCCCGAGTATGCGCAGGACCTCTTCCTCGGTAAGCTCGCCGGTGCCGAAGCTGACCAACTGGTCCAGGAGGCTCAAAGAGTCGCGCACGCTTCCTTCCGCCTCCCGCGCGATCACCCGGAGGTTGTCCTCGGAAAGGTCTATGCCTTCCTCCCGGCAAATCCGGCTTAAGTGATCTACAAGCACATCCATGCTTACCCGGTGGAAGTCGTACCTCTGGCAGCGGGACAGGATAGTGGGCAGTACCTTTTTCGGCTCGGTGGTGGCGAAGATGAAAACGATGTGGGGAGGCGGCTCTTCCAGTGTCTTCAGAAGGGCGTTAAAGGCCTCCTTGGTCAGCATGTGAACTTCGTCAATGATGTAGATTTTGGTTCGGAAGGAAGCGGGCGGGTATCGGACCGTCTCGCGGAGCTCGCGGATGTTCTCGATCCCCCGGTTGGACGCGCCGTCAATCTCGAGCACGTCCACTGCGTTGTCATTGGTTATGTCGGTGCAGGCGCTGCAGGTGCCGCAGGGGTTGGTGGTTGGCCCGTCCTGGTTCTGGCAGTTCAGGGCCTTGGCCAGCACCCGGGCCAGGCTGGTTTTGCCCACTCCGCGCGGACCGGTAAACAGGAAGGCGTGGGAGACCCGGTTCTGGGAGATGGCGTTTTTAACCGTCCGGACAATGGCGTCCTGTCCCAGGATCTCCTCGAAGTTCCGGGGTCTCCATTTCCGGGCCAAAACGAGGTATGACACTTTTTCTCCTTGAAGAGAAAGCCGGCGGCGCCTTGGGGGCGCTTCCGACAAGAGGTCCCGCGCCTCCGGGTGATAGCCGGGCTGGTCTGTAACACACGGCAGGTTCCGTTACCGTTGCTTCCTTCCGGACCTGGCGGAGTTCACGGGCCGCCGTTGTACAGGACCCGGCTATCGCCCGGGGGCGCGGAAAAAATGGCGGAGAGGGAGGGATTCGAACCCTCGAGGCGAGGTTTAACCCGCCTACGCGATTTCCAATCGCGCTCCTTCAGCCAACTCGGACACCTCTCCCCAGCCTGAAAACTGACTTTAAATCATGGCGGAGAGGGAGGGATTCGAACCCCCGGTACCGCGAGCGGTACAACAGATTTCGAATCTGCCGCCTTAAGCCAGACTCGGCCACCTCTCCGCACGGTGCGCATCATAGAATTTTAACTCAAAATAAATCTGTTGCAATAGGGTGCGGACAAAACCGGACCGCTTTCTTACTACCGTAATCCCCGGAAGAAGTCCGTGAGCAGCCTCGCGCATTCATCCTCCCGGACTCCGCTTACCACCTCGAGACGGTGGTTGAGTCGCGGGTCCGAAGCGATCTGGTACAAGGTCTCGACCGCCCCGGCCTTGGGGTCTTTGCACCCGAACACCAGCCGGTCCACCCGTGCGTTCACCAGGGCTCCGGCGCACATGGGGCACGGCTCCAGGGTCACGTAGCAACAGGCGGGCGATACCCTCCAGCTTTCGAACTCGGAAGCGGCCTGGCGCAGAGCTGTCATCTCCGCGTGCGCGGTCGGGTCCTCCCGGCTCTCCCGGAGATTATGTCCCCGGCCCACGATCCGGCCTTGAGAGACGATCACGCACCCTACCGGTACCTCGCCCATGGTAAGGGCCGTCTGCGCCTCTGCCAGGGCCTCGCCCATAAACTGGAAGTCCGCCTGGTCCATAAAATCCAAAGAACGGGTATCTGTAACCATTAAAAAACAAGGCGGCCGGCCCGCCTTGACTCGAAAAGCATGGTACGCCCTGAGGGATTCGAACCCCCAACCTTGTGGTCCGTAGCCACACGCTCTATCCAATTGAGCTAAGGGCGCATCCCGATAAAATAATATAATCCTCCGGCCGCGGCCCTGCAAGCGCCGCACCGGAGAAAATCAGTTTTTTCCCTTTAACCGATCAGGGTTTTCCCGGGAGGAGAAGCCTAATACTTGCCGCCCTCGTTTCGGATCAGGCGGACAAAGCCGGGGTACGGCGTTTTCCAGGCGTAGTAAAGCGCGGTTTTGCCGTGCTTGTCCCGGGCGTTGGGGTCTGCCCCCTTGTCCAGGAGAAGCTTGCAGGCGTCATACTTGCCGTTCATGATGGCGATATGGAGCGCGGTCTTGCCGTCATAGGGCCGTGTCTCCCATACCAGCTCATACTGCTGGTCCAGAAGAGAGCGCATGCTCTTCATGTCGCCGGTGGAAGCAGCCTTGAACAAGGACTTGACCTCCGGGTCCCGGATGTCCTCGAACTGGGCGTGCGCCATGCCGCAAAGGGATACCACCAGCGCGCCAACCATCACCGTCCACAATACCTTCTTCTGCATCATCTCTACCCCCTGCCTCGTGTTTGCCGAGCTACTCTGCATTTTCCGTTTTACAAAATAAACCGAATCTTTGTTTCCCCCAGTCTGTAGTAATTATAAACCTTTACGGCTGGTTTTGCAAACGGGCAACATCCGGGGGGTGTGCGACATATTTGGTGGTCATGCTGCTTGGCGTTGTTCCCAGTAGTCCTCGAAGCGGCCTGATTCCAGGCAGCAGCGCAGGGCGATGATGGAGTTGGCGCCTCGCACGCTCCAGTGCATGCCCGACTGCTTAAGCCGCTTGCCGATGACGCTCTTACAACCCGCTTCCACAACTCCCGAACCGAT
>JAWOBU010000203.1:0-14552 GCA_046484135.1 bacterium | reverse complement strand
GCCCGAGGCCGACGATCCTTGCCGCGCCTTTTTCCGGCTCGCGTTCGCCGGTAACAAACTCGAGATCGTCTTGGCTCAGCTTGGCCAGGACGGCAAGCCGGAGTGCGTCCGTGGTTATCCTGCGCAGGCGCTCATGGTCTTTCCATAGATGGAGCCGGAGGTTGGGATCAAAGCTTACCTTGACGCCGGCTTTCCGTGCCCGCTCCATGAGCTCGAAAGTGGCGGAGCACGCGGGGTCGCGGACCATGGATACCGTGCCGGCGTGAAGAAACGCGGCTTCGTCCAGAACCTCGGCGCCGATCTCGCCGGACTCGAGCATCATGTCCGCGCTGGGATCGCCGAAAAAGCAGTACTTGGGAACCTTGCGTTCATCCAATACCACGAACACCAGGCCGGTAGGATAATCATCCGATACCAGGAGCCACCTCAGGTCCACGCCCTCTTTTTCCAGCACCTCTTTCAAGTAGGCGCCGAAAGGGTCGGAGCCAGTCTTTCCCACGAACCGGGCATTGTTGCCGAGCCGGGCCAATGCGAACGCCACGTTGGCCACTGCGCCTCCCGGAGACTTTATAAACCGATCTGCCCTGCCGGCGTCAGGCGCGCTCTCTTGTGCCATGAAGTCCACCAACAGCTCGCCGATACAGACCACCGCCGGAGCTTCAATGTTGTTTGTCTCTTCCATCACGACTGCTCTATATCTTTAATGGAACAATGTTAATCATGGCGTCCCTGCCGTGTTTTTTTAAACCGGAGAGCCACGAACCCTGCTTCAGGGTCAGCCCCGCTTCGGCTTTCTTCCTTGTGGAAGGAGTGGCTCAAGGGAGACTGATACAAGGTCGAGTTCGCCGTCTCCAGTAAGAGTCCGGCTCCAGATGCCATCTCCAGCACTTGGGCCAGCGGCAGAAAGACCGCGCCTGTGAAAAAGGAATCGTTTTGGCGGGCCTTGTCCGAGTAAAACCTCCCCCACTCGCTTTCGGCAGGAACCACTCCCAGAACCACGTGCCCGCCGGACATGGCTGCGCGGGCTGCGTCCTGGACCATGCCTTCCTGGTCACCGGCAAAGGGCAGGGCGTAGATTATAAATACGGCCCCCATGGACTCGTCCTTGAAGGGAAGCTGCTGACCCCAGGAGATAACCGCGCGGACACCTCTTTGTGAGGCGAGCCGGAGGGCGCCCCCTGCAGGGTCGGAGGCATAATCCATCCCCAAGACCACGGCAAACCTGCCGGTGCCGGCGCCGGACTCCAGCCAGGGCCGGGCCAATCCGTTAAGTAAGGGCTTGAGGCATATAAGCTCGGACTCGTAAAGTGGCCTTCCAACCTCCGAGTCGTACCAGGAGTCGTAAGCTCCGGGCTTTTCGTCAAACACCCTGTAAACCGGTTCATGCATAGTGTCTCCCGACTATGATATTATAAATGATGATGAACAGAAAAATCCTTGTTTTTCTTTTTATTGTGGTGGGATGTATTGTTATATCCGCGGAGTGCGGCAAAGGAGAGGCCGGGATGGATGAAAATGTTTTAAAGCTAAAGGCCGCGGAGCATGTCCGGCTGGTTACTGTTTTTGACAACTACGAGTACCGGCCGGAGCTGGAGACCGGCTGGGGGTTCAGTTGCCTGGTGAAGATAAACGACAAGGCTGTGTTTTTTGATACGGGCGCTGACGGTGCCGTGCTTCTCTCCAACCTGGAGAGACTGGA
Source organism: bacterium (assembly GCA_046484135.1). GTDB lineage: Bacteria > RBG-13-61-14 > RBG-13-61-14 > RBG-13-61-14 > DATKZS01 > CAYQTK01. The sequence goes on along the minus strand of JAWOBU010000203.1, from coordinate 12,853 downwards.
GCTTTCGCCTTCTGCGGCGGATGCGGTGGTTTTTTCTCATCCCCATTTCGACCATACCGGCGGTCTCGCCGCGTTGCTTTCCGAAAACAGCGAGGTTACGGTTTACGGGCATACCGGCTTTAGCAGTGGCTTTCAATCCAAGCTGGAGAGCCGGAGTACGCGGTACGTGGAGGTCTCGTCCGCTTATAAGCTCGGCGAGAGCGCCGGCGTTACCGGCCCGGTGGGCGGCGGGATTCGGGAGCAGGCCTTTTTCGTCTCTACCGATAAAGGTCTGGTGGTTATTACCGGTTGCGCTCATCCGGGTGTGGTGCGCATGGTAGAAAAGGCGAAGGAAGTAACGGGCGAGAAGATTTACCTGGTGCTGGGAGGATTTCATTTGGGCGGAGCTCCGCGGGAGAGACTCTTGGAGACCGCGGAGGAGCTAAAGAAGCAGGGCGTGAAAAAGGCTGCTCCGTGCCACTGCTCGGGAGACAAGTGCCGGCAGGTTTTCGCCGAGGTTTTTGACGATGACTACGTGGATAACGGCGTAGGCAGGGTTATCGAAATACCTTGAGCTTTGAGCCTCTTGCAAAAATACCGGCTAAAGGGTGGGAGAGACCTCCCTGTCTGCCCTGTCTGCGTGCGGGCACGCACAGGCAGGCAGGTCTCGAAAAATCGCGAGCAGGAGCTCGCTCCCACCGCCAGAATTAAGATTTTTGTAAAATGCTACTTTAAAAGGGAGGAGCTGTTATTTTGAAAGCAAGGACGCGTTCCCTCCATTTAACTGTTATAGCGGTCTTTAGCTTTGTTGTATTGTTTATCACTCCTCTTCCGGCGCTTTCCGGCGAGCTTCGGGAGAAGGCCCGCGGGTATGACGCTCATTACGTTAAGCATCATTCGCGGGGGCTGGGCGGCGCGGTAGAGGTGATTTTCAAGGACCGGGGTCTTGCCGAGCCTTATTACTACGACGGGCAGGGCGATTCCACCATCCACACGGGGATGTATCTCGCCGGCCAGGCCTTCCGCTACGCGGTAACCGGGGAGGCCGAGGCCAGAGAGAACGCACGGGACGCGGCCCGGGCGTTACACCACCATCTGCGGGTTACGGGCAAGCCGGGCTACATCGCCCGGTACGCGGGTCCCCACGAGCTTCCTTTTTACGATCCTACGGACAAGCCTTGCTCGGAGGAAGAGCGCTGTCATCTTGCGGAAGGCGGCACCTATCAAGGCCATTACTGGCTGGGGGACACCAGCCGGGACCAGTACGACGGCTTTTTCTTCGGCGCCGCTATTGCTTACGAGCTGGTTGATGATCCAAAGTTGCGGTCTCTTATCCGGTCGGACGTAAAAGAGCTCATGGATTACCTCGAGCGCAACAACTTTATAATCCGGGGCATAAACGACAAGAAGACGGGCGCGGGCGACGTCTGGTACCTCCCCGGCTTTCGGGTGGCGTGGACATTATGCGCGGCCCGGATTATCGGCGAGCCGGATTACCGGGAGCTTTATGAAAAACAGGCCCGGCTTTTTCTGCCCTGGACGGGCCTCGAGTACATGGATACGCCCGCCCACAACTTCTATGAGTATTACGCGCTCATGTTCTATCACCGGAGCGGCTACAACATACACCGGCTTGCCTGGTCGTCCGCCCGCCAGGAGGCTCACTTTTCCGCCTTCTCCTTGTTCGTGAGGCCTTACACGCGGGGGATCGGCAACGTGTTCTTCGACTATGTTTACGAGTCCATGAGGAAGGAGCCGTCAGCAAAAGTGCTGGAGGAAGCCGGACAGGCGCTTCTCCAGTTCCCGTCGCCGCCCAACCGACAGTTGGTGCCGGACCAGCCCGCGAAATATATAGGCCCTTACTCCGCTCTCAAGCGGGAGTTCTGTTCGTTACGGTTTCGAGGGAAAAAGCTGTGCAGTCCGAAGCTACGGTCGCTCCGGCCCGTTCCGGTCAGGTATCGTTGTCCCACCGACTTCTTGTGGCAGAGGTCTCCTTACAAGGTGTGCGCCGGACACTCGCGGGGCAATCCCCGCAAGGTGTACCCCGGTATTGACTATCTCCTGGCTTACTGGATGGGCAGGTATCACGGCTTTCTGGGCCCGGAGGACTGACTGCCCCGGGTGAGGCCCTTTATTGATTTATGCGGAAGCAACAGTAATGGAGGACAACGTTTGCGGGACAAGATATTAAGCAAGGAAGGAGCGCGGCGGCTCCGGAAGCTGGCGGCCGAGCAGGGCAGGACGGTGGTTTTCACCAACGGTTGTTTCGACGTGCTTCACGCGGGGCACGTGGATTACCTGGAGGCCGCCCGGACGGAGGGGGACCTGCTTATAGTGGGCATGAACAGCGATTCGAGCACGTTTCGGATCAAGGGTCCGGACCGGCCGGTGGTTTGCGAGGATGACCGCGCTGCGGTTCTTTCGGGCCTTGCCGCGGTGGACGCGGTGGTGGTGTTCGAGGAGGACGACCCTCTGGCGCTCATAAAGGAGCTTCAGCCGGACGTGCTGGTCAAGGGCTCGGACTGGCCGGAGGACAGGATCATCGGCGCGGCCGAGGTCAAATCCCGGGGCGGCAGGGTGGCCCGGATCGAGATGACTCCCGGCCGTTCCAGCAGCGGCATCATCGAGAGGATTCGGCAAAGCTCCGGACGCGAGGGGGAGAGAGAATAAAGTCCTCTTATAAGCATGTTCCATCAGTTAAGGTCCAGGCATAATAAGATGTTATTTTAAAGGAGGGACTTTTCTTCAGCTTTTCTTTCAGCGCCCCACAACCGGCTTTGCGGGCATCTTGACAGTTTTTACCGGCTCTGGCATACTAAGATGTCCCTGCTGGAGAAGCTGTTTTTATCTATCCAAGGCCGGTATCAACTCCAGTAGTTTTCATTTTCCCTTTGCGAAGAAAAGGAGGTCAGTTTTATGTGGTTGATTCCTGGAGAGAGTATGTTTTTCGCGGTCCTAGAGGTGGTTTTATCTCTGGGGGCGGTGGCTTTGTTCCTCTACCTGGTATGGGACCGGATCATAAAGCTTCTGGTCCAGGGGGAACACGAGATTCGGTGGGACCGGATCGGCGAGCGCATCCGGGCGGTTGTAATCAACGTTCTGGGCCAGCGCAAGCTGCTTCTTCGTCCTACCGCCGGTGCCTTCCATTTCATCATCTTCTGGGGCTTTGTCCTTTTATTTCTGACCATCGTTAACTTTTTATTGGACGGCATCAGCCATGCGTCCCTGCCCTTTACCAAGGGCTACTTGTGGTACCACGCGGTAATGGACACTTTTATCCTGCTGGTCATCATCGCCATGGGATGGGCCTTTTTCCGGAGGCTGGTGCTAAAGCCGCCTGAGATGGAGCTTTCCGGCCAGGCGCTTGCCATCCTGGGGCTTATCACCGCCATGATGATAACCGACCTCATGATCTCGGGCGCGGAAATCCGCTGGCACGGCCCGGAAGAAATGCCGGGGGGCTACATGAGCCAACTCTTCGCCGGTATCTGGGCGGTGCTCGGCGTGGGCGAAGGCGGGTTCGGCGCTTCCAAGGCCCCTCACGCTTACGCCTTTTCCTGGTGGCTCCACTTCTTCGTGTTCTACGGCTTTTTGATATTCCTTCCCCTGTCCAAGCACCAGCACATCATGACCGCGCCCTTCAACGTGTTCTTCTCGAAGCTCGAGCCCACCGGCAAGCTCGAGTACATAAAGGACATCGAGGAGCGGGAGAGCTGGGGAGTAAACAGTGTTCCCGAGTATACCTGGAAACAGCTTCTTGACTCGATCACCTGCCAGGAATGCGGCCGGTGTGACCTGGTCTGTCCGGCCAACTACACGGGCAAGCCGCTCTCTCCCAAGAAGCTTCACCTGGCGCTCAAGCACACCATGCTTGCGGAAAAGGACAAGCTCGGCGACCAGGAGGCGGAGCGCCTTCCCTTGATCGGCGACGGGGAGGACCAGGTGAGCCTGGACGAGCTCTGGTCGTGCACCACCTGCGGCGCCTGCATGTACGAGTGCCCGGTCATGAACGAACACATCCAGAAGTTCGTGGACCTCCGCCGCTACCTGACCCTGATGGAAGGAAACCTTCCCTCCGAGGGACAGGTCGCGCTCCAGAACACCGAGAAGAACTCGAACCCCTGGGGAGTGGGATTTGACCAGCGGGCCGCGTGGGCCGAAGGGCTGGACGTGCCCGTGTACGGTGACGGAGTGCCGGAAGACACCGAGTTCTGCTTCTACGTGGGCTGCGCAGGCGCTTTTGACGACCGGAACACGAAAATCGCCCAGTCCATGGTGAAAATCCTCCAGGCCGCGGGCGTCAAGTTCGCCATCCTGGGAATGGAAGAAAGCTGTTGCGGAGACACCGCCCGCCGGCTCGGCAACGAGTACCTCTACCAGATACTGGCCACCACCAACATGCAGACCATGAAGAGCTACGGGATCAAAAAGATCGTCACCTGCTGTCCCCACGGCTTCAACACCCTGAAGAACGAGTACCCGCAGTTCGTGGATGAGATAAGGAAAGAGGACCCGGAGTTTGTATGGGACGTGGAGGTATATCACGCTTCCGAGCTGATCTGGGACCTTCTGCAAAGCGGCAGGCTGAAGATACCCGAGACCCTGGACACGACCGTTACATTCCACGACTCCTGTTACCTGGGCCGGCACAACGACATCTACGACCTTCCCCGCAAAATCATAAAGAGCCTGGGCGTGAACATCCGGGAGATGGAGAGGAGCTTCGGCCGGAGCTTCTGTTGCGGCGCCGGCGGGGGCCGGATGTGGCTGGAGGAGGACCTCGGGCACGAGAAGATATTTATCGAGCGCTCGCGGGAGGCGGTGAACACGGGGGCCAAGGACATATCCGTGGCCTGCCCGTTCTGCCTGACCATGTTCGAGGACGGCGTCAAACAGCTTAACAAGGAAGAAGAGGTCCAGACCTTGGACGTGGTGGAGCTGGTGGCCAAGGCCCTCGAGAAAGCCGGCTCCAAGGAAGGCGAAGCCGCCTGATCGGGAAGAGATGAAAGCGTCTTGCAGGGCGGTCGAAAAAGGGCCGCCCTGTTTACTTTTCGTTCCCCTCTATCTTTTCCAGGTCGGCTGGGAAGTTAAGGTTTACGAAAGTGGAAAGATCGGGGTCGAACCTTTTAATCTCTTCCTCTTCCACCACCCCGGTGGGTACGAGTTCGTAGAGCTTTCTGATCCTTTTTTCGCCGGAGTCGAGCAGGTCGCGGGCCGGAGCGAGGCAGGCCTTGGAGTAGGTCGCAAAAAGCGGCTCATAGTTTCCCCGGATGCGAGGGACCACGATGTCCGCGCTTTCCGAGAGCTCTGCGAGGTGGGCGGCCAGCGAGGTCCGGATGTAGGGCATGTCGCACCCCGCAACCAGCGCCCGCTCGGTCTCCATCCGGCAAAGGCCTGAGTAAAGACCCATGAACACGCCCTCGCCGGGCTCCAGATCGCGGATTACGGGCAGGCCCAGGAAGCCGTAGTCGTCGTCGGGACCGCAAACCACCGCAAGCCGCGAACAGCACGGAGAAAGGGCGTCAGCCACCCGCCGGATGACCGTGAGGCCCTCGACTTTGAGCAGGGCCTTGTCCCGGCCCATCCGGGTGCTCTTTCCGCCGGCAAGGATCATCCCGGTAAGCAATCAGACTCCCCCTGACAAAGAAACATGAGACGGCAAAGCTTGATGCAACACGGCAGATTTAAAGCCTCGAACAAGTTCACCCGTACATTTTATCATAATATTCGGCAAGGCCCGCTTAGGAGGGCACCACCCGCGAGAGCTCTCTATTTTACAGGCGAGAGGAAACAAGTATAAAATGATCTTTATCCCAAATAAATCTGGTTCATCAGGATTAAGCGTACTTTCGAGACGCCGTAGAGCTTTAAAGCACAATCCGCAACTTTGTCAAGGGGCATGCCCGCACTTAAGCGCGGCTCCCCTTGGGAGCCCTTGACAAAGTTTTATGCGGATTGTGCTAAAGTGGAATTTGTGGGGAAAAAAGAAAATGAACTCTTGCTGTTTTGAGGCCTTACAATGTTTTCGTTGACCATTCAAGTAGAATATCCGCATTGCGCCAAGTCCCATTTTCTTTGTTCCCCACTACAACAACAGTCAAACTTCATGTTCAAGTACGCTTAATCCTGATGAGCCAAAAATCTTTATTTCACGCAAAGGCGCAAAACCGCAAAGGTAAAACAAAGAGATTCGGGCCGTTGCGATTTTTTATGGAAATTATCTGACGGGTCTCTTGTCCGGGGACCTCGATTTCCAAAAACCTCGAGTTCGCCGGATTACTAAGACGGTTTTATCTTCAGCTCTTCAAATTCAAAAGAGGGTCTCAATTCTCTGCGTTGTGGCGCCTCTGCGTGATAAGATTCCTCGAATTAGTTTTATATTTGGGGCAGTACTGGTATAAAATGACTATTAAAAGGGGTTAGCCTTAAAGTCATATCAGGGCAAAAGTGAAAGTCCGCTCTAAAAAAGGAATGTAGTAAATAATGAAACGTAAAATCGCTCTTCCGCTTGTGCTGGCACTTTTTATGAGTGCGTTCTCCGCGGTCTTTGTTTCTGCCGAGACTTCGCGGAGTTCCTTGAAACTCTCGGGCGCGAACATGCGGATTGTCGCGGAGAAAGATCCTTTTTCCGTCCGGGTCCTGGACCGGGATGGAGGAGAGATGCTCTCCGTCGCAGGGCCGGTGCGGTACACCACCGTAACGGGCCGGGAGGTCTTTCGGTTCGTGCTGTGGTGGTTCTGGACGCCGGGCTTCAAAAGACCGTGGAAAGAAGCCGATACCGTGGTGCGGCTGGAGAAAGAAGAAGAGGGCCTGGTGGTCGAGCTTTCGGACAAGCCGGGCGGAGCTTCCCTGGTGCGCCTCCGCGCTTTTTTCCAAAGCGAGAAAGCCGTGCGCATCGAGACCGAGGTGCTTCATGCGGCCGGCGTAAACCGGCTCCGGCTCGGGTTCGAAAAGGACGAGTACGACCGCTACTACGGCATGGGCGAGCGCTACAACGCGGTCGAGCACAGCGGCAGCCGGGTCCGCAACTGGTCGGAGGAAGGGGGACTCGGTCTTTTCACTCTTTCCAAGTACGCAAAAAACGTCCCGTTCAACCCCTTTCCCAAGGGTCCGGACACCACTTACTTCCCTGTGCCCTTCTTTATGAACCCGGACAAGAATTACGGGCTCCTTCTCGACGACGGCCGCTACAGCGAGTTCGATTTCGGCAAAAGCCGCAAAGACCGCCTCTTGATCGAGAACTGGAACGACCGGGCAGACCTCGTGGTCTTCTACGGCGAATCGCCTCTCGAAATCATCGAGGCCCAGACCGCTTACACCGGCCGCATCCGCGTTCCCCCCGCATGGGCGTTTGCCCCCATGGCCGCAGTGGTCGCGGGCGAAGACAAGGTACTACGTATAGCGAAGTTACTGCGGGAGGAGGAGATACCCACCACCGCCATCTGGTCGGAGAGCTGGTGGTGGCGCACCGAGTGGGAAGTAAACAGAAAGCTCTATCCCAATTACGAACAGATGATCGAAAAGCTCCACCAGGACGGTTTCCGGCACCTTAGCTACTACCAGCCTTATATAAGCCCCGGCACCTCGGCCTATCAACAAGGCGACGCCAACGGATACTTCATGAAAAACCGGGAAGGCGAAACCTATGACTTCTACCTCGGTCTTGACAAGAAGGCCCAGCTTGATCTCACTAACCCGGAAGCAAAAAAATGGTGGAGGGAAAGCTTTTTCCAAAAGTCCGAGCACATGGGCTCGGACGGGTGGATGCACGACTTCGGAGAGCACACTCCGCCCGACTCGGTGGCTTACGACGGCCGCACCGGCTGGGAGCTGCACAACCGCTACAACGTGATGTGGGCCAGATTCGGCCGAGAGTTCTGGGACGAGGCCCGGCCGGATAACGACCAGTGCATCTACATAAGGGGAGGATACACCGGGTCGTGGAAGTACGCCTGGATCATGTGGACCGGCGACCAGAACGCCAATTTCGATCTTATTGACGGACTGCCGTCCAATATCCCGGCCCTGCTTTCCGCCGGCATCTCCGGACATCCTATCGGGACCACCGACATCGCCGGCTATAATTGCTTTGTGAACCGGTCCGCGGACCGCGAGCTGTTCATGCGCTGGACCGAACTGGGGGCCTTACTGCCGGTCATGAGGAACCACCGCGGCCAGGACGAGGTCTGCGACCACTGGGAGTTCAACCAGGACCGAAAAACCCTGGAGCATTACAAAAAATACGCGGTGCTCCATACCAGGCTCTTCCCCTATATCTATAGCCTGGCACACCAGGCGGCCAGGCGCGGATGGCCAGTGGTACGCCACCTCATGCTGCACTATCCGGATGACCCGGAGTCTCGAAAAATAAAGTACCAGTACCTGCTGGGAGACCGACTACTGGTGGCACCTGTTCTCGAACGGGGCGCCCGCCAGTGGGAGGCGTATCTTCCGCCCGGCGAGTGGGTCCACTGGTGGACCGGCAAGCTCTACACCGGACCCGGCCGCTACACCGTCCCCGCAAAGCCCGGCCAGGCCCCCTTGTTTGTAAAAGCCGGCAGGATACTGCCGTTGTGGAACTCACAAATAGACACCCTCGTTAAAGAGGATCGGCAAGATATAAACGGCTTTACCGACTTAAACCAGAGCGCCAAGGTCCTCTTTTACGGCACCGGCACGGACCGGTTCGAGATGTGGGACGGCACCATGATACGTTGTCAAAGGAATAAAGGTGAGGAAGGCGCCTGCCGGGTGGAGGAGGAGCCTGTTCCAAGAAACTGGGAGTTCGATTTCCGTTTATGAGCTTAAAAAGCTCAAAACATATCCGCCAGGGCAGAGCGCCAACGCGAGAGGCTTAAGTAAGCCATAGCGGAAAGAAAAGCTTTTATATGCTTTCGGAGCAGGAGACCCATTAAATGAAAAAGTGGATAGCAATTTCCAGCCTGGCGGCCGTAATTATTGTTATAGCCGCCAGCTTTCTTCTCGAGTCTTTCGGGCCCGACGAGGAGCGGACGCCGGTTGGCCTTTACATGAAAAGCCAGGAGTACCTTCAAGAGGGCGAGCTGGAAAAAGCGGAGGAGGCCCTTCAAAAAGCCATTGACATGGACCCCCGAACTCACTACTACCTCCGGTTCGCCATGGGAAAGCTGCAGGAGCAGAAAGGGAATTTTGAAAAAGCCCTGCAGAACTATAAAGCGGCCCGGGAAGTCAGCTCGGAAGACCCGGAGGTCAACCGGCGGGCAGGCAAGATGGCCCAGAAGCTGGGCAGGATCAAAGAAGCCATTGCTTATTATGAAAAAGCTCATGAACACGCGTCCGAAGACCTGTCCGTGCTTTATCAGCTCGGGTACTTCTATACACTGCAAAGAAGGCTAGACCTGGCGGAACAGGTCTATAAGAAAATCATTTCTCTGGCCTACGACGAAGTACAGGCTTATAAAAACCTGGCGTTCGTGTACGCGGAAAAAGGGAAGACGGACAAAGCCGTCAAGTCCCTGCAGAAAGCGGTGGAGCTTGAGCCCGGCTACGCAGAGGCTTATAACGATCTCGGGAACTTGATGATGATCCAAAAAAAGTATGAAAAAGCCGTTAATATGTTCAAAAAAGCGCTCGAGATAAAGCCCGGTTATGAAGACGCAGCGAGTAACCTGGAGCGGGCGAAAAAGAAGCTGGAAAAAGAGTCAACAGGAAGCTCCGACAGTGAACAATAATGCTCCCCTTTTAAATGTTTAAAACTATATGAAACCTGTTCTATTTATATTCTGTGTTGACTTGCGTCGTGGAAGGGTCATATACTTAATTATTCCGAAACGATAAAGCCGGGAGGTCACAAATGGAGATAGAAGCGCTGGAAGGACTTAAGGGAACGGACCTGATCCAGGACACATTTCTTTTTCAGCTTCTCAACTTCGATGAGACCCTGTCCCTGGCCGGTCTTTTCCGGAAGGAAAAACGCGCTAAAGGCGAGACCATAATCGAGGAAGGAGAGCTGGGCCGGGCCCTTTATATAATCGAGCAGGGGAAGGTAAAGGTTATCAAGGGGGAGGCCGGCTTCACCGAAGAGCTGGCCACTCTGGACAGGGGCGAGCTTTTCGGAGAGATGAGCCTGATCGAGGATGAGCTGACCTCTGCCAGCGTGGTGGCGCTGACCGGGGTGACCCTGCTGGTGATTGACCGGCAGGATTTCGAGAAGCTGGTGGAAGAAAACCGGGAGATAGCTTTCAAGGTTTATAAAATCTTCTGCCACGTGTTGAGCGAGCGGCTCCGGAGGACCAGCCGGGAGCTCTCCGCCTTGAAAGCCGAGAGGGCGGCAACGAAAAAAAGCGGGGCCAAAAAGCCGGGTGCGAAAAAAGGCTCCGGTTCCAGCGGCGGAAAGAAGCCATTCAAAAAGACGGCCAAAAAGAAATGAGCTTTGCCGCCGGAGTTCGGGCCTGCCGGCCGGAAAAAAGAAGTTACAGAGATTGCGTGTAAAAACGCCTGTCCCATTCCAGAGGAGTTACGGTCATGGTCATCAAGGTGTTTAACCAGCTTTTGTCCGCGGGCATGAAAAACCATGCCTCTGACCTGCACTTTAAAACGGGTTCTCCTCCCCTGTTCCGGATCAACGGGGAAATCCGGGAGGTCAAGGCCCCCAAGCTCAGCCACGAGGACGTGCAGGAGATAGTAAAGCACATTATGCAGGGGCAGGAGCTGCAAGAAGGGCTGGACAGCCTCCAGGATCATGACAGCTCCTACAACCTGGAAGGGGTCGGCAGGTTCCGGGTCAACATCTTCCGCCAGAAAGGCTGCCTGGCCGTTATAATGCGTCTTATCCCCCTGGAGATACCCGGCTTCGACGAGCTCGGCCTGCCCCCGGTCGTAAAACAGATAGCGTCCAAAGAGCGCGGCATGATCCTGGTCACCGGGATTACCGGGTCGGGAAAATCCTCGACCCTGGCCTCCATGATAGACTATATCAACAGGAACAAAAGGAAGCACATCCTGACCATCGAGGACCCCATCGAGTTCATGCACCACGATCAGAAGTCGAGTATCAGCCAGCGAGAGATCGGCCTGGACGCCAAGAACTTCGTGGGCTCTCTCCGGCAGGCCCTCCGCCAGGACCCGGACGTTATCCTGGTCGGAGAGATGCGCGACCACGAAACAGTGGACATAGCGCTGAAAGCCGCGGAGACCGGACACCTGGTCTTCTCCACCGTGCACACCACGGACGCGGCCAGGACCATCAACCGGATAGTGGGGATGTTCCCTTCCGAAGAACAGAACCTGGTGCGGCTCCGCCTGGTGGAAGCGTTGCAGGCCATCATCTCCCAGCGGCTGCTTCCCAGAAAAGACGGCAAAGGAAGGGCACTGGCCGCAGAGGTCATGATAAACACCATGTCCATTGCGGAGTGCATAAAAGAAGCGGCCAAGACGCCCCAGATGAACGAGTACATTGAAAAAGGCACCGACCAGTACGGAATGCAGTCTTTTGACCAGAGCCTGACCAAGCTCTACAAGGCCGGAGAAATCAGCCTGGAAATGGCCAAGTCCGCGGCATCCAACCCGGCCGACTTCGAAAGGGCGCTGTACGTGGACTAGCTGCCGGAAACCTGTAAAAAAGGAAAAGCCATGAAACCGAAAAAAGCAAAGAGCATTGCCCTGCCGGCGTTATTGATTGCCCTCCTGGTCGCCGTTGCCGCGGGCGGACCCCGCGCTTCCGAGCAAGAGCCGCTCCGGGTGGTGGACCATGTGGAACTCGAAAAGTACATGGGCCTGTGGTACACCATCGCCAGTATTCCCCAGGTCTTCACCAAGAGCTGTGCCGGCGGGACCACCGCCCGGTACGCCTTGCGGGACGACGGCGACGTCAAGGTCTATAACTCCTGTTTCCGGGAGGACGGGTCTGTATACGATATTACAGGAAGGGCCTGGGTTGCGGACGAGCAAACGCGCGCCCGGCTGAAAGTGACCTTTATCCCTTTCCTGCGGCTCGACTTTCTGGCCGCGGACTACTGGGTAATAGACCTGGATGAAAACTACCAGTACGCAGTAGTCGGGACCCCCGACCGGAACGCGGGATGGATACTGGCCCGCACGCGGGAGCTCCCGGAGAAAGTCATGGAAGGAATCAAACAAAGGCTCATCGAACAGGGCTACGATTACTCCAGGTTTGAAAAGGTGAAGCAAAAAGGGTTCCCGCCTCCCCCCAAAATGGACTGACTCAACCAGACTGAGTCAGCCGGGCCATTTATTAACAATCAAACGTACTACCCGTGCACCTGTTGTGCACCCGGCCAAATTGCCCCTCTGATCTCATGGAAAGTGTTGTGCGTTTTAGGGGGTGAAATGGGGGGTTTTTTGAGGGTTTTCCGCCTTTTGCTGGGGCTGTGGAAAAATGCCTTAACCGGATGTTTTATTTTTAAAACCTGGCGCGCCCGGCGTGATTCGAACACGCGGCCTGCGGATTAGAAGACCCTATACAGTGTTAAGAGTTTCTTTAATGAAAACAGCGGAAAACAAGTCATGGAGCGAGTTTGCGGGCTTTCGAGCCTTGCACAACTTGACATGAACCGACAGGAGATTGCCCCTTTTGCGGTATCAAGTGGCATCAAAGGTGGTATCAATCTCAGACACAGGAACCCAGGCAGCGGGCCTTTTTCCAGGGCGTGAATGCCCGGAACATCATCACCCAATGCCCTACCATAGGGCAAGGCGACAGCGGGACACAGAGAGCGGCACGGTGGCCCGGAATCTACAATCGGAGGTTAAGATATGCTGAAATTTGGAACGGAAGAGGCTGAAAAGAAGATTCAGCTTGCGCTTGACGCCATATCCCGAGGTCTGGACACAAAGGGCGCTTGTGCCCTTGCAGGTATCCCTTACTCGACCTGGC
>JAWOBU010000160.1:0-45330 GCA_046484135.1 bacterium | reverse complement strand
TGATCTCGCACTTTCGGCCCATCCTTTCCTGGAGCACCGCCTTTACCAGGTGGGTGCTCGCGATCTCGGTGGACCATTTAACGTAAGCGATCTTGATGGCCGGGCCTGTCGGCCGGGCGCTTTTTTTCGCCTGCTTTTTCTCATCCTGCTGGCAGGAAAAAACCAGGATGAGCGCCATTAATGCCCCGAGTGCCAACGTCCTAGTTTTCATGTCGGTTCTCCTCGATCCTTTCATTTTTCCTGCTCCGGTTTTCTTCGGACCCATAGCCGGCGGCCGCCCACGGTCGCGGGGGTCGGATGGGTAATCTTGGTTTTAAGCCGGGTGCCGTGTTCGTAAGGTGGAAGGAAGTATCCCTTGGTGGCGACATAAGTTTTAAGCCCCTTGCGCAAGCTGAAAGTCATGACCAGGAGCACCAGCGCGAACGGCAGGCCGGTGGTTATGGCCGCGGTCTGGAGCGCCACCAGCCCTCCGCCCACCAGCAGGGTCGCGGCGACCACCCCTTCTAGTATGGCCCAAAAGAGCCGTTGCAACACCGGGGGGTCCGGGTTTCCGCCCGAGGTAATAATATCAATCACCATGGAGCCGGAGTCCGACGATGTCACGAAGAAGGTAATAATGACCAGGATGGCAAGACCGGATGTGAGCCACTTCAGGGGGAAGTGTTCGAGGAGCACGAACAGGGACACCGGGATGTTTTCCTGTACTGCCTTTGCTATGTCGCCCGCTCCGAACATCTCGATGTTGATGGCGGTGTTTCCGAACACGGTGATCCAGAAAAAGGTAATCAAAGTGGGCACCAGGAGCACGCCCATGATGAACTCCCGCAGCGTCCGACCGTAAGAGACCCGGGCGATGAACATTCCCACGAAAGGCGACCAGGCGATCCACCATCCCCAGTAAAAGACCGTCCAGCCGTTCTGCCAGGAGGTGTCCTCATAGGTCTCGTTCCAGGTGGCAAGCTGGGGCAGGTGCTGGATGTAGTAACCGATGTTCTCGATCAAGGCGTTCATGATGAAGATGGTGGGCCCGAGAACAAGGACAAACAGAAGCAGTAGCGCGGCCAACGAAATGTTTAACTGGGATATCCTGCGGATGCCGCCGTCCAGTCCGGAGACCACCGACCAGGTGGCCACCGCGGTAATGCCCGTGATAAGCAGCACCTGGATGGTGGTGTTCTGGCCGATATGGAAAAGGTGATCGAGGCCCGCGTTCACCTGCTGGACTCCCAGTCCCAGCGAAGTCGCCACCCCGAACAGGGTGGCAACAGTGGCCAGGATGTCTATGGCGTTGCCGATGGGACCGTAAATCCGGTCGCCCAGAAGCGGATAAAAGATGGAACGAATGGACAGGGGAAGGCCCTTGTTAAAGCAGAAGAAGGCCAGCGAAAGACCGACCAGCGAGTAGATGCCCCACGGATGGAGGCCCCAATGCAAAAAAGAAAGGTCCATGGCAATACGGGCGGCCTCCGGCGTGCCCGGCTCTGCAAGCGGAGATGCCACAAAGTGAAACATGGGTTCGGCAACCCCGTAAAACAGAAGGCCGATGCCCATGCCCGCGCTGAACAGCATGGAGAACCAGCCCAGGGTGGAAAACTCCGGCCGGGCGTCCTCACCCCCGATCCGGACGTCGCTGTAGCGGCTGAACACAAGAGAGACCACGTAAAGCAGAATGATGTTCATGGTCAAGACCAGAAACCAGCCGGCCACCGTGGCTATGTTAGTCTGCAGGGTCTCGAAAAGGCCCCCCACGTGCTTCTGGTAAAAAATGGTGAAGGCCACCGAAAAGATGATCAGCGCCGCTGCTATGGAAAAAACCCACGGGTGCAGGTCTATCCGGAGCCATCGTTTCTCTTCGACTTCGTTCGACTGACCGTTCTCAGACATCGCTCCTCCTCCACGGCCAATTGTAGACAACTAACTCATCCCCGGCAAACCGCTGTTGCAACCGGGTTCTTTAAATTTACAAGGTTTGACTCGCTGCGCTCCGGCATAATATACTTGCCAAGAAGCTTTCACGCATCAGGAGCCGGCCTTATTTTAACGCCCCTGCCGGAAGGTTCTTGCGTTATTCTCCGGCCGCGTCCGCACTATTTTTCTTGACAGGACACCGGCGGGCGGCGGTGCTTTATTAAGTTTTCTTCATAACAAGGAACATAGCTCATGGGTGAAGACATTTTTGTTTCCGGCCTGGTTGTCATGGCCGTTATTTACGTTTTGCTTTTCCTGCTGGCGTGGCTGGGTCCGCGCATCCGCAAAAGAAGGGAAACGGGCATGGCGCTCGATTCCACCGACCTTTTCCTGGCCGGCCGGTCCCTGCCGCTTTGGATGGCCATCTTCACCATGACCGCCACCTGGGTGGGCGGAGGATACCTTGCCGGCACCGCGGAAGCCGTTTTCGATATCGAACGCGGCCAGGGCTGGGCCCAGGCCGGATGGGGGTATGCCCTTTCCCTGGTTTTAGGCGGCCTCTTCTACGCCAAAAAGATGCGCGAGATGAACTACACCACCATGCTCGACCCCTTCGAGCAGAAGTACGGCTGGAACCAGACCGTGTTTTTATACCTGTTCGCTCTACTCGGCGAGATACTCTGGACCGGCGCGGCAATGGCGGCCATGGGCGCGGCCTTCTCCACCATCCTGGGAATCAGCATGAGCGCCTCCATCATCATCACCGCGGCCATCACCATCGCCTATACCGTACTCTCCGGCATGTGGGCGGTCGCTTATACCGACGTGCTCCAGCTTTGCATGGTGATCGTGTTCCTTACCCTTGCCGTAATCACGGGCATGATTGCGGTGGGCGGCTGGGACCACATGTGGGCGAACTACAACCAGGCCTTCGGAGACAAAGGCTCGGGGTTTATCGTGGGATACTTCGCGCCCCTCAAGGACTTTGTGTCTCCTGAGATTAAGAAGTGGCCCTGGACCTGGATGGACTACGGTTTGCTCTACATCTTCGGGGGAATACCCTGGCACTGCTACTTCCAGCGGGTGCTGGGATCGAAGTCGGGAAACGTGGCCCGCTACATGAGCATCGGCGCAGGGGTCGCGGCTTTTATCCTGGTCATCCCCCCTACCCTTCTCGCCATCATCGGCTATAACTACGACTGGGTAGCAAACGGCATTGACCCGCCGGCAAACCCCGCCCTCATACTGCCCTACGTGCTCCGCTACTGCGTGCCCGCGGCCATCGGAGCGCTGGGACTCGGAGCGGTGGCTGCCGCGGTCATGTCCAGCGTGGACTCGTCCATACTGTCCGCGTCATCCATGTTCACCTGGAACATCTTCAAAAGAACCAAGAAAAAACCCGCCACCGACGCCCAGTTGAAAAGGGTCCTACGGACAACCATCATAGTCGCGGGAACCGCGGCAACCATCATCGCGCTTCGCGTCAAAAGCGTGTACGCGCTGTGGTACTTAAATTGCGACCTCGTCTATATAACCCTCTTCCCCGCACTCACCGCGGCGCTCTTTTACAAAAAATCGAACCGGTTCGGCATCTACGCCGGTATAGCTGTGGCCCTTATACTGCGCGCTTTGGGCGGACTACCCGAGTTCGAGCTGGACCCGATCTTCAACTACTGGATGTGGGTCGAGGACCCGGAAACAGGAAACATAACCACACTGTTCCCCTTCCGGACCTTTGCCATGGTCTGCGGCCTCATGACCATCATTAGCGTCTCGAAGTTCACCCAGAAATGGGACCCTGCCAAACCTCTCCAGAAGTTCGACCTTGCAAAGAACCGGAATAGTAATTAAATGTAATAAGAAGCACTTAATCCTGGACATCTTTTCTTAAAGATTAAAAGCTCCGGAGGTACTCATGGGAGTTCTGGAAGTAAAGGACCTGTCGCTCAAGCTGGGCGACAAACAGGTCTTGAACGGTTTTAACCTGGACCTGTGGGAAGGACACGTACACGCCCTCATAGGACCGAACGGCGCGGGCAAGTCCACCCTGGCCAATGCTGTCATGGGGCTTGCGACCTACACGGACGTGAAGGGAGACATCCTGCTGGAAGGCGAGTCCATAAAAGGGCTGTCCGTGCACGAGCGGGCCAGGAAAGGCATCACCCTGGCCTGGCAGGAGCCGGCCCGCTTCGAGGGGCTGTCGGTCGAGAAGTTCATCTTAGCGGGCGCACGCGACCAATCGCGGGCCAAGGTCTCCGAGGTGCTCGACCGGGTCGGCCTTTTCCCGGAGAGCTACATCGGCCGGGCGGTGGACAAGACCCTTTCGGGGGGAGAAAGGAAGCGCATCGAGGTCGCTTCTATCCTGGCCATGGAGCCCAAGATAGTGCTCATGGACGAGCCGGACTCCGGCATTGACGTGGACGCCCTCGAAAAAATCTTTGCCGCCTTGAAGGACCTGAAGTCGGAAGGCGCGACCGTGCTTCTTATCACCCACAGCCTGGCGGTGCTGAATGAGTCGGAGCACGCCTTCCTGGTCTGTAACGGCCGGATCGTGGACAAGGGGTCGGTGGACAAGATAAGCCGTTACTTCAAGGACAAGTGCATGCCGTGCGACCATCCGAACGATCCGGACCCGGAGGCTATAAATGAGTGAGGACAAAACCGTACAGGAGCTTTACGAGTCCATCGGCCTTTCCGAGCACATGCACGGCAAGGACGTGGCCAAGCTGACCATCCACGGCAACCGGGTGGTGGGCTCCCACCTGGTGCCCGGTCTCAAGGTCGAGACCGAAGAGAAAGAACACGGCATCCGGGCGGACATCCGGGTGGAAAAAGGGGTCAAGATCGAAAAGCCGGTCCAGCTCTGCTTCGGCCTGCTTCCAGAGACCGGCCTCCAGGACATCGAGATGGAGGTCAACATGGAGGAAGACTCGGCCGCCTCCATTGTCGCCCATTGCACCTTCCCGAACGCGGTAAAGGTCCTGCACAAGATGAACGCCGTCATCAACATCGGCAAAGGCGCGTCCTACACCTACTTTGAAAGGCACGTGCACGGTCCCGCCGGAGGTGTCGAGGTCATACCCAAGGCCAAGGTGGACCTTGCCGAGGACGCCCGCTTCAAGACCGAGTTCGAGCTTATAAAGGGCAGGGTCGGAGTGATTGACATTGACTACGAAGTCACCTGCGCCGCCCGGTCCACCCTGGACATGATGGCCAGAGTAAGCGGCAGGGAGGACGACTTCGTAAAGATACAGGAGACCGGCCACCTTATCGGCGAGGACGCCCGCGCAGTGCTCCAGACCAATATCGCCCTTCGCGACACCGCGCAGGCAGAGGTCTACAACACGGTTACGGCAACCGCAGCCGGCGCCCGCGGGCACGTGGACTGCAAGGAGATCGTCCAGAACCAGGCCCGCGCCAAGGCGGTCCCCATAGTGGACGTAAGTCACCCCGGCGCGCATGTAACCCACGAAGCAGCCATAGGCAGCGTGGACTCGAAACAGCTCCAGACCCTGCTCTCCCGCGGCCTGGACGAAGAAGAGGCCACCGAGCTCATCATCGAGGGGCTTCTGAGCTGAACTCTTGCTTCATGCAAAAGTAATGCTTAAGGAGCTTTTTGCAAAACCTGTATCGCGAGCAGGAGCTTGCTCCCACCACAAGAATTCGGAATTTTTGCAAAAGGCTTTGGATCAACGTATTTAAGTGTGGGTAACTGGAGAATGTCTCTTACCGACATCGGACCTTTCCTTATGATTATAAAGGTTTTTTTGCGTTTTTCGCATTCTCGGCTGCCAGCTTTTTTACCTTTTCAAAAACCCGTTTGCTTTGTCGCACCGTCCGTGATAAAAGACGGATGAATAAGTTCGCGAGGTCAAGAGATTGCCCGTTTACAGCATGACCGGATACGCCCGGAGCGAGGCTTCCGCGCTGGGGGGCAAGGTGTCCGTAGAGATAAAATCGGTAAACCACCGCTACCTGGAGCTCCGCTTCCACCTTCCGGCCCAGGTTCTCTCGCTGGAGCCGGAGATGACGAGACTCTTTCGAGAGCGGCTTTCGCGGGGGCGGGTCGAGGTCTGGATTAACCTTTCCGGGGTCGAGCTTCCGGTAGAGGTCGTTTGGAACCGGCCCCTGGCCAGGCAGACGGCCAAGGCCTTGCAGGAGATGAAAGAGGAGCTTGATTTACAGGGTTCTCCCGATCTTTCACTCCTGGCCGAGCAGAAGGACATCCTCAGCGTAAGCGAAAGCCCGCCTTCTGCGGCCGAGACCTGGAAGGAGCTCGAGCCGGTTCTAGAGGACGGCCTGGAGCGGCTACTCGAAATGCGGGCCCGCGAAGGAGACGCGCTTGCCGGGGACATAAGCTCCAGGATTGACCTCATCCGTAATCGGCTTTCGGAGACAGAGGGCAAAAAGGACTCGGTGGTGGAGAACTACCGGCAGCGCCTTAAACGAAAAATTGCCGAGATACTGGAAGACTCGGAAAAGACGGACCAGGCCCGGCTCGAGCAGGAGGTCGCGCTCCTGGCGGACCGGACCGACATAACCGAAGAGCTGGTGCGGGCAAGGAGCCACCTGGAGCAGATGGACCGGCTCCTGGATTCGGACGGTCCCATGGGCCGCAAGCTGGACTTTCTGACCCAGGAGCTCTTCCGGGAGATAAACACGTGCTCGAACAAGGCCCAGGACGCCGAGGTCTCGCGGCTTGCGGTTGACATGAAAGCGGAGCTGGAAAAAATCCGGGAGCAGGTGCAGAACCTGGAATGAGAGAGGACACGCCGGGACTGCTGTTTTTCGTGGCCGCCCCCAGTGGAGCGGGCAAGACCTCGCTGTGCCGGGCGCTCATGCAGAGGCTGGAAAAAGAGGGTGAGAAGCCGCTGTACTGGTCGTGCTCCTACACCACGCGGCCCGCCCGCAGCGGAGAGGTCCACGGCCAGGACTACTTCTTCGTGGACGACGAGACCTTTGACCGGATGATCGAGGAGGGCGAGTTCGCGGAGTGGGCCGAGGTCCACGGCCGGCGCTACGGCACGTCCAAGTCCTACCTGGAGGACGCCGCGGCCCGGGGGATTGATCTTCTGGTGGAGCTGGACATCCAGGGGGCCAAGCAGCTCAAGGCCAAGTTCGAGAGCGACAGCTTTATCTTCATTCTTCCTCCCCGGGTTGGGGTCCTGGAGGAGCGGCTCCGGAACCGCGGCTCGGAAAAGGAAGAGGACATCAAGCTCCGGCTTAAGACGGCGAAAAAAGAGATGCTTGAATGGTCGTGGTTTGATTATATAATAATAAATGAGGACTTTGACCGGGCGGTGGAGCTTATGCGCTCGGTGGTCTTGGCCAATCGTTGCCGCAAGAACGCGGTGGAGCCCGTGGTCGAGTCTATTATCAGAAAGAGTTGAAAAAACCGGGGCGAGCACGCCGTTCCGGTAAAGGGGAGAAAAATGGCAAGAATAACGGTCGAGGACTGTCTCGAGAACGTAGAGAACCGCTTTGCCCTGGTCATGCTGGGGGTCAAGCGGACCAAGCAGCTATACGCGGGCGCGGACCCGCTTGTCCAGTGCGAAAACAAGGAGATCATCACCGGTCTGCGGGAGATCGCCAGAGGACACGTACAGCCGGTCATGCCGGAAGAGGAGAAGGAAACCCCAAAACCGGCCAAGCTGGTGCCGGTAACCCTCAAAGACCCGGACGAGTCCTGATCCCCCTTGATATGCTACCGGAGCGGAAGAGCCGCCCGCATAAGTTGCGGCTGACTAATCCGGCAGAGGGGGAGGTCTGAACGTGGCGGTCATAAGGATCAACGAGATCATTGATCGGCTTGTCTCTTATCATCCGCAGGCGGACACCGCCTTGGTTCAAAAAGCCTATGTATGGAGCGCCAAGCTGCACGCCGGCAGCCTGCGCGAGTCCGGTCTTCCCTACCTTTCTCACCCCCTCGAGGTCGCCGGCATACTTACCGAGATGGAGCTGCACGAAAGCTCGATTGCCGCGGGACTGCTCCACGACGTGGTGGAAGACTCCAGCATAACCCTTCCCGAGCTGGAAGCGGAGTTTCCCAAAGAGATCGTCCGGCTGGTGGACGGAGTAACCAAGATAGGGAAAATCCCCACCGAGGACTCCAGGATCGAGGTCCAGGCGGAGAACTTCCGGAAGATCATCCTGGCCATGGCCCGGGACGTGCGCGTCATTCTCATCAAGCTCGCCGACCGGCTCCATAACATGCAGACCCTCGAGCACCTGTCCGGAGAAAAGAAATCCCGCATCGCCAGGGAAACCATGGACATTTACGCGCCCATCGCCGGCAGGCTTGGCATCCATTGGATACTGGCCCAGCTCGAGGACCTGAGCTTCCAGCACTTGAAGCCGGAAATCTTCTTCCGGCTCGCTTCCCAGATGGCCAAAATCAGGGAGGCCCGGCAGGATTACATTGAAAAGACCCAGCAGTTTTTCAAGGACAACCTGGAGGAAGCCGGCATCCAGGCCCAGGTCACCGGCAGGTTCAAACACCTGTACAGCATCTACCGCAAAATGGAAAAGCAGAACCTCTCTTTCGACGAGGTTTACGACCTTATCGCCTTCCGGATAATAGTGGGGACCATACCGGACTGCTATGACGCGCTCCGGGTGATACATTCCATCAGGTCGCCCGTGCCCGGACGGATCAAGGATTACATCGCTCTTCCCAAGACCAATATGTACCGGTCCCTGCACACCACCGTGCTGGGGGCCTCGGGTGAAAGAGAAGAAATCCAGCTCCGGACCCCCGAGATGCACGCGGTGGCCGAGTACGGTATCGCCGCCCACTGGCGCTACAAGCAAACCGGAGGCATACCGGAGTCGCCCGAGACCGACGAGAAGACCCAGATGTTCTTGAACAACCTGGTCGAGCTCCACGAAGAATTGAAAGACCCCTATCACTTTCTCGAGTCCATCAAGTCCGAGGTCCTGCCCGACCTCATCGCGGTGTTCACGCCCGACGGAGACATTGTCGAGCTTCCCTCCGGGGCCACCCCCATTGACATGGCCTACAGCATCCACAGCGATATCGGGAACCACTGCGCCGGCGCCAAGGTGGACGGAAGGATCGTGCCCTTAAACCACAACTTGAAAAGCGGAGACACCGTGGAAATCCTGACCTCCAACACCGTCGAGCCCAACCGCGCCTGGCTCGAGTTCGTCAAAAGCCCGCGGGCCAGAAACAAGATCAACCACTGGCTCTCCACCAAGGAGACGCAAAGAAACCGGGAGCTGGGAAGACAGGTGCTGGAGAGCGAGCTTCTGCGCTACGGCAAAAACATGGGGGCCCTGGCCAAGGACGGAACCCTGGAACGGGTGGCGGAGAGGTTCAACTTCAGCTCGCAAAACCGGCTGCTGGAGGCCCTGGGAGTAAACCGGTTCCCCCTTCGGAAAGTCCTGGCCCAGATCGTGCCGCCCGAGGATTTAAAAACCGAGACCAAAAAAGCGGCCTCGCCCGAGAAGAAAAAAGCGGCCAACCCGGGAGCGGAAAGTGAGGAAGAGCACGAAAGCGAGGAAGAAGAAGCCGCGGCGGAGACAAGGCCGTATGTTACCATAGCCAGCTTCAACGATCCGGGCTTTACGTTTGCATCCTGCTGCTCGCCGCTGGCGGGAGAAGCGGTAAAGGCCCTGGAGAAGGAAGACGGGACCATGGAGGTCCACCGGGCGGAGTGCTCCCGCCTTCTGGAAGAGACTCCCGGCAACAACGTCTATCCCGCCAGGTGGGACCAGCAGGTGGAAGGTGAAAACATGATAACCCTGGAGGTCGTCTCTGAAGACCGGAGAGGACTCCTGGCGGAGCTGTCATCCATCCTGAGCGAAGAGAACATAAACATCGAGAGGGCACTGGTGCGGACCACCGAGGAAAAGAAGGCCATGCACACCTTCCGTATCAACATGAAAAACGTATCCCAACTGAACAGGCTCATAAACAGCATGGAAAAAGTGAACAGCGTGATATCGGTAAGAAAGCAGGCAGAAGCCCGCCGGGGCATGTGAGCAATACCACCCACTCGCTCTTGTTCCAATAACTCTTTATCTCCCGCACAAGCGCAGAGGATCAGGAATTTTATGCCGGAGCGAGGCGGTTTTTAATTATCGTAACAGGCTTCGATGTCGTCCTTGAACTTGTCTGTTATCACTCTTCGTTTCATCTTCTGGGTGGGGGTCAGCTCACCGGTCTCTTCGGTAAAGGGCACGGGCAGAAGCCGGAAGGTTTTGATCTGCTCGTATCTTGCGAGTTTCTGGTTCGCCTGGTCCACCTTTTCCCGGTAGAGGTTTACGATCTCCGGTCTTTCGATGAGCTCTTGTACGGTTTGATACTCGATCTGTTTTTCGCGGGCCAGCTTCTCGAGAAGCTCGAACTGGGGCACTATGAGCGCCGACAAATATTTTCTTTTGTCTCCCACCACGCAGGCCTGCTCGACGTAGGGGTCCAGAGTCAAAAGAAGCTCGATGGGGTGGGGCGCCACGTTCTTTCCGCCCGCGGTAACCAGAAGCTCCTTCTTGCGGTCGGTTATCTTTAAAAACCCGTCTTCGTCAAACTCGCCTATGTCCCCCGTCAAGAAGAACCCGTCTTCAGTAAAAGCCTCCGCGGTGTAATCCGGCCGGTTGAAGTACCCCTTGTCGCGATGGAACACCTGGGGACCGCGGGCCAAAATCTCGCCGTCTTGTGCTATCTTGATCTCGGTGTCCTTGCAGGGCCGGCCCACCGTGCCCGGCTTCATGACCAGAAGCGGGACCACCGTATTGGTAGCCACCGTGAGCTTAATCATTCCCAGCGGACGGCTGAAAGGGTTTTTCCCTCGGCCCTGCATGACCACCATGGTGTCAATAAGCCATTCGAGGCCCTTCCGGTAAATCCACTTGTCGGGCGGAGGCTCCATGAACTCGAGGTGGTTCCAGGTAATGGCGGAGGTGGTCTCGGTGAGACCGTATCCCTCGCCCACCTGGATGTTCAAGGCCCGGAAGAAGCGGTTGGTCTCCTCTGCCAGCGCTCCGCCGCCGCTGGCGGCGAACACCAGCCGGTCAAGCCCCGCCGCCTTCTTGATCCGGTTGTAAACCAGGGTCCCGGCCAGGGAGAACTTGATGGCGGTCAAAGGCGGAATGCGCCTGCCGTTGCTCATGTGGTCCACCACCTCGAAGCCGACCTTCAAGGCCCAGTCGTAAAGACGCTTGCCGATTCCCTTCATCCGGCCGGCTTTTACCTGTACCGTTTCATACACCTTCTCGTAGAGCCGGGGGATGGTGATAAGCATCTGGGGCCTGACTTCCAACAGGTTTTCCGGCACCTTCTGGATGCTCTCGGCAAAGTACATCCGGCCGCCCATGGCAATCTGCACAAAGTACTCCGCGGTCCGGCCGTATATATGGCAAAGCGGCAGATGGCACAAACTGACAAGCCCGATCTCCCTCTCCAGGAGCGCGCCGGTCAGGGTCCCGGAAAGAAGCTGGTCTATCTGGGCCATGAAGTTCGACTGAGTAAGCACTACACCCTTGGGCTCCCCCGTGGTCCCCGAGGTGTAGATGATCGCGCCCACGCTCTCGCCGGAGAGGTTCTCCATGCGCCTTTCGAACTCCTTTTGCGCCGCGTCCGAGCCGGCGCCTTTCTCCAGCGCCTCTTCGTAATTTATCACGCACGGGTCGGGAGGGTCGTCCACCGGTGTGAGGCTGATGATGTACTCGAGACCGGTCTGTGGTTTGACCCGCAACGCTTGTTCCATGAGTTTCTGGTCCTCGACCATTACCGCGCGCGCCCCCGAGTCCTTGAGTATGAACTCGAGCTGATCGTCCGTGCTGGTAGGGTACACCGGAACGCTGATGCCGCCCGCGGCGGATACGGCAAGGTCGGAGATGATCCAGCGGGGGCGGTTATGAGAAAACACCGCGGCCCGCTCGCCTTCCCCAAGACCAAGCTCGATAAGACCGGCGCCCAGGTCCCGGACCTCTTTTGCAGCCTGCCCCCAGGTCATGCCGGTCCAGTCCGGGGAGGGCCGGCCTTTATTATACTTGCTGTAAAAAAACACGCGGTCGCCGAATCTCTCCGCCTGATAAAAAAATAATCCTGCTACCGTCTCCCGGGTCTCGTAAGCGTGTGGCACTACTGTCTCCTTCCAGAAGAATATTATTGATCAGATGTAATAAGGAACGCCGGCGGGTCTTTATAGAACTCTTTATATCAAGATTGACAGACTCCGAAGCATTTTGTCAAGCTCGGGGGCTTCGTGAAGTTCCCCCATTTTTTATGACCGGTCAGTCCCTCCATAAGCGTCTCCGGCAATCAGGACATTTGGCTTTGTTTCCAATCGGGAAACATACAACTCTCCGTCAAATGGATTGAACCACTCAGCCGACATGATAGCCCATCCTCGGCCATTGACCAGCCCCCATCCTCGGCCATTGACTGCCCCCAACTCGGCCATTGACTGCCCCCAACTCGGCCATCCGGATAGCCCACACAACTCGTTGTGTGGGCAGACTCACGAAGTGGGTCTGCAGGTACATTGTAAAAGATGTTTGCCGCACCCCTCCCTCATTAAACCATTTGGCCTTCTTCACATACTTTGCCAAACGAAGCGCTTTCTCCCGTGATCTTCGAGTACCCACACAACAAGTTGTGTGGGCCATCGTCCGGGGGTTGTGCGGGCCGGCTTGCGGGGGGTTGTGTGATCGCGACTAAAGTCGCTCGCACAGCGCAGATGGAGTTGTGCGGGCCGGCTTGCGGGAAGGAATCATGCCCTACGCCAAAATCCGCGGCTCATGCACGTCCCGGCAGCTTGTGCGTTTTTCCATTTTCACTTCAGCCCCAAGCTCGGGCACCTTCAAAATTCCCGGCTTGCAGTTCCTGTTGATAATGATGTAATGGATAGAAAGTAATGATCACGAAATACGTGCGAGCGGCTTAAGCCGCGACAAGCTCAAGCTCCGGAGTTTGGCGGCTTCTACATTACTTTGGCATAAACCAGTAACCGGGAGAGAAAGCATGAAACGGTTTGAACCTTTTATCTTTATTGCCGCGTTTATCGTTCTTTTTCTGCCGGCGCTTCCGGCGCCGGCCGGAGTATGCGACGAGCCGGTGGACACCGAGCAGGGCCCGGTGGCGGGCCTCAGCGTGAACGAGGGCAAAGCCTGCTCCTATCGCGGCGTGCCTTTTGCCGCCCCCCCGGTGGGAGAGCTGCGGTGGAAAGCGCCCCAGCCCCCGGCCGCGCGGGACACGCTTTTTCCGGCCGACTCGTTCGGCGCCAAGTGCATGCAGGGCGAAGACGATTCCTTTGTCATGCGCGGTGAAGACCCCTTGCCGCGCAGCGAGGACTGTTTGTATCTTAACATCTGGCGTCCGAGCGAGGCCGGGACCTACCCGGTCATGGTATGGATTCACGGGGGTTCCCTGACCACCGGCTCCGGGTCCTACGGGCTTTACCGCGGCGACCGCTTGGCTCCCGCCGGCAAAGTGGTGGTGGTTTCCATCAACTACCGGCTGGGTCCTTTCGGGTTTTTGGCCCACCCCGCGCTGTCCGAGGAAGACCCGCACGGCAGCTCGGGCAACTACGGGCTCCTGGACCAGGTACAGGCCTTGAGGTGGGTCAAGAACAACATCGCGAGCTTCGGGGGAGACCCCGACCGTGTAACCATATTCGGCGAGTCCGCGGGCGGCTGGAGCGTGTGCAACCTCCTGGCTTCGCCCCCGGCCGACGGACTTTTCCACCGGGCGGTGATCGAAAGCGGCGGATGCAATACCGTGACCTCGCTGGAGAAAGGCTATAAGCACGGCCGAAAGCTGGCCCGCAACCTGGACTGCGCCGGTGAAGACGAACTCTCTTGCCTGCGCTCGAAACCGGCGCTGGAAATCCAGGAGAACAAGAGCGTAAAGGAGGACAGCGGTGACCTGCTGAACCTCGATGACATGGGCTTTACCTGGATTCCCCACCTGGACGGATACGCGCTCGAACAGTTCCCCATTCAAGCCATCCGAAGCGGAGAGTACAACCGGGTGCCGCTCATGGTCGGCAGCAACCGGGACGAGGCCAAGCTGTTCACCCTTACCATGCCCGGCATAAGGCTCGCGCCCAAGTCGCTCATAAGATGGTTTGTAAAAGACTCGGGGGGGGAAGACCTCTTGCCAGGCATCGAGCAACACTATCCTTACCGCGATTACAACCGGCCCGCGGACGCTGTGATAGACGCCCTCGGAGACGCCATGCTGGGATGCAAGTGCTACCAGGCCGTACAAGCGGCCGCGCCGCAACAGGACGTGTACTACTACCGGTTCGATTACGACCGCCATTTTTTGCCGGACATGGCAGGGGCGTGCCATGCCTTCGAGATACCTTTCATCTTCAATACCATGGACCGGCCGCCGGTAAGCAACTTTATGAGCAACTATCACATAAAAAAGGCAAACGGTCTGTCGCGCACCATGACCGACTACTGGAGCAACTTCGCTTACAAGGGGGACCCCAACGGCGAGGGACTAAAAGAATGGCCCGCTTACAACCCGGACACCATGCAACGGATGCTCCTGGACGACCCGCTGAACGTCCGGACCACCGGCAACCGGGAAAAGTGCAGGTTCTGGGAAGAACAAAACATCAGCATGGATTAATAAAGACGGGGCCAGTCTTGTCATCGCGCGCGCATGGGTTATCATGACTTGTTGATACCATGTAGATGCAAAAAAACCTGAACAAGAAAAACAAGGCGGCCCTGGCCGCGGTGGTGCTGGTTCCCGCGCTGATTGCGGCGTATGCCGGCACCATGGCGGCCATGGACCGGGCCTTTCTTCTGAACCTCGAGGTG
Organism: bacterium; assembly: GCA_046484135.1. Lineage (GTDB taxonomy): Bacteria > RBG-13-61-14 > RBG-13-61-14 > RBG-13-61-14 > DATKZS01 > CAYQTK01. The sequence goes on along the minus strand of JAWOBU010000160.1, from coordinate 30,621 downwards.
GTGGAGCCCGGCAAGCTCATTCGCTCGGGAGAGCCCGGAACCGGCGACCTTGAAAGAATCCGTGAAAAGCACGGGCTCGGCACCGTGTTCTGCCTGAACGGTTCGGAAGAAGAACCGGTGATTGACTGGGCGCGCGCACAGGGGGTCGAGATCATAGCAATCGGGATGAAGTCCGACGAGCCCCCCACTGCGGCGCAGGTCGGCCTGTTCCTGGACATGATGAGCGGCCATACAGTTAAGCTCGGGCAATACCAGGACATCATCACCCAGAGAGTGGGGCTCGAGCCGGACGGGCCTTACAAGTTTGACTACCCCGTGCTCGTCCACTGCCTGGGCGGCGCCGACCGCACCGGCGTGATGGTGGCCCTCTATCGCATGGCCTACCAGGACTGGACGATCGAGGAGGTCAAGACGGACATGATAATGCATTTTCACATTCCCCAGTGGAAGCCCGCTCAGTTCGAGTTCCTGGAAAAGGCCGCGCCCGGCCTCAACCCTTATTACAAAAGCAGGAGCCGCGCTTTGCCGGCAATGGAAAGGGGATAAATCCATGTTCGTCGAGTTCTTCTACGAGTTAAGAAACAAGGGAGTGCCCGTAAGTCCGACCTCGTTTCTGAGACTGCAAAAGGCGCTGGACATGGGCTTGGTGAGCTCCCTGGACGACTTTTACTACATCACCCGGTCGGTCATGGTAAAGAGCGAGAAGCTCTTTGATCTCTATGACCGGATTTTCGCGTCCTACTTCGAGGGGGTCGAGTTCGTGGACGACCTTGACCGCTCCCTGGAGGAAGCCATGCGCGCTATGCTCGAAGAATGGCTCAAGGACCCGGAAGACCTCGCCGAGATGCTGGACATGGACCCGGAGGACATCAAGAACCTGTCACCCGACGAGCTGGTCCAGTACTTCCTCGACCGCCTGCGCGAGCAGACCGAGGCCCATCACGGCGGCAACCGCTGGATCGGCACCCGCGGGACATCGCCGGTGGGCCACTCGGGCCAGAACCCGGCGGGCATGCGGGTGGGAGGCTCTTCGCAGGGCAAGACCGCCATCAAGATCGCAAACGAAAGGCGCTACAAGGACTACTCGAGGGGCCGCACATTGGGCGCCTCCGAGATGGGCGAGGCTCTCCGACATTTGAAGAACCTCCGGCCGGTGGGGCCGCGCGACGAGGTCAACATCGAAGAGAGCATCCGGGAGACCTGCCGGCAGGGAGGCGATATCGAGATCGTGTTCGACCGGGCCATGCGCGACCGATTGCGGGTCATCCTCATGATGGACAACGGCGGCTGGTCCATGGACCCCTACATCGAGGTATGCTCAAACCTCTTTCACCACGCCCGGTCCAACTTCAAGGAGCTCTCCGTCTACTACTTCCACAACTGCATCTACGACTACGTGTGGGAAGACCCCATGCGCATCCGAAAAAGAGTGCCCACTCTCGACTTCGCCCGCAAGGACCCCGAGTCCAGGCTCATCATCGTGGGAGACGCGTCCATGGCGCCCTACGAGCTTATGGGAGCGGACGGCAGCATCTACTACTATGAAAGACAGTCCCGCACCGGCTTGAAGTGGCTCCAGTTCCTGGCGGACACCTTTCCCCATTCGGTCTGGCTGAACCCCAAAAGGCGCGACCGCTGGGAGTGGACCGAAGGAGCGGAAACCATCGCCCACATCCGCCAGGTCTTCCCCATGTACGACCTCACCATCGAAGGGCTGGAGGAAGCCGTGGAGAGGCTGAAAGACTGAACTCCATCCCCCCCGACAAGCGCTCCATGTCTCCTCCCAAATGTATGCCGGTCGTGCCCTCTTCAACCGCGAATTCCGACGCTCGCAATGTATTCATTCTACCCGTGCTCCGAAAAACCGGTGTCTTTTCAGCCGGGAAATAACCCGCAAGTGCGAGCGGCGTAAGCCGCGATTTCCAAGACCTGCGCTACGAAGCTCTCTATATACAGATGCGGCTCTGCCCGAAATCAGAATTCCGGACAAAAGAGAAATGGCTTCTTTATCCTTCGCTGCTATTGCGCTACACTTTTTTCATGGACGACTTTCCCGGAAGCGACGAGCTTTACGACGTATATGACGAAGAGGGCCGCTGGAGAGGCCGCGCCAGCCGCAAAGAGGTCCACTCCGATCCGTCCTTGGTTCACAGGGCGGTCCACGTTCTGGTTTTCCGTCCGGACGGCCGACTGCTTCTGCAAAAGCGGGTGGCGGGTAAGGACATCGGGGCCGGCAAGTGGGACACGTCGGTGGGCGGCCACGTAGACGCGGGCGAGGACTACCTGAGCGCTGCCCGCCGGGAGATGAAAGAAGAGCTCGGCCTGGAAGGGGTTCCGCTCCGGCACATCTATGATCTTAAGTACCGGACGGACAAGGAGAGCGAGGACATCAGGACCTACCTGACAACCTACGGGGGAGAGGTTTTCCCCCATTGGTTCGAGATCGAAGCGGTGCGGGAATGGACCTGCCGCGAGATAGAGGACTCCCTCGGCAAAGACGTTTTCACTGAAAACTTCGAACACGAGTGGCGAGCATATCAAAGATGGCTTGAGGAAAATGGCCCGAAAGAGTGAAAAGCAGACCCGCGCCGGCGCCAAGAAACGCTGGTTCTTCCGGATCATAACCTTTGTGGCAGTGCTGGTTCTCGGCCTGGAGCTCTCCCTCCAGGTCGTGCATGTGGCGGCCCGCGGCTCCCTGCCTGAAGGCGCGGCCGGCTCGAACGCGCCGGTGGTCCTTTGCCTGGGAGACAGCCACACCTATGGCGCAGGAGTTTCCGAGGATGAGGCCTACCCCGCCCTGCTGGAGAAGAAGCTGGCCGAAAAAGGCTTCGCGGCCGAGGTCATAAACCTGGGCGCGCCCGGGACCAATACCAGCGAGATAAGGAGGAAGCTGCCCGAATGGATGGAGACCTATGAGCCGGTCTGTGTGATTGTGCTGGCGGTGGTAAACAACAGTTGGAACCACCGGTTCGCGGCTTGGTCGGACGCGCAGGACGGCCTGCCCGTTTCAACACTTGAACGGCTTACGGAAGAAGCATGGAACCGGGTCATGATCCTCCGCGGAGTCAACGTGCTTTTACACCGGTTAAAATGGGCGCGGGCGCCCGAGGAGCTTGCCCGGGACCGCTCGGGAAGAACCCTGCTTCACCGCAAAATCCGGGGGGGAGCCGAGCCGGGCGAGAACATAAACCGGGCTCGTCGCGACCTGGAAGCGATCATCCGGACCGTACGCGACCGGCACGCCGTGCCCGTGCTCATGACCTATGTAACCGGCCCGGACTACTCCTTCACCGGCTGTAACCCGCTGCTCCGGAGGGTGGCAAAGAGGTACAAAGTGCCGCTTGCCGATAATGACCGGGCCCTGCAGGACCGGATGCAAAAACCGGACGGGACCTTTGACCAAAAGGCCCGGGACAAGCTCTTCTTCCCGGACATGCACGCGCGGGCCGCGGGATACGAGCTGATCGCTGAAAACGTGTATGAGACCCTGCACAAGAACAATGTCTTGAAACTTTTGTCCAAGGAAAACAAAAATTAGGTTTTACACATAACCGAAAGAGGATGACACTTTTGCCATGAAGCGAGAGAAGGAAAATATTTTCGCCAGCGCAGTGGTGCCCGTGCATAACGAGGAAATGTGGATAGCCGAGGCTGTCGAGAGTGCGCTGGCCCAAGCTCGGGACGACCTGGAAATCGTGGTGGTTGATGACGGTTCTACCGATCGCACGCCGGAGATACTGTCCGCGTACTCCTTTCCCGTCCGCGTCATAACCCAGGAAAAGCAGGGCGTGTCCGTGGCCCGCAACCGGGCGATCGAGGAGGCCCGCGGCAAATGGATAGCCTTCCTGGACGCGGATGACCGATGGCTGCCCGGTCATATCAACGCCATCGAACAAGCCGCCCGGCAAGAGCCCGAAGCCGGCCTTGTTTGTACCGATGCGCTGGTTATAGACAGCGAAGGAAACCGCATCAAAAAGAAGCCCGCTCCCTCCAGCGGGAGGGACACCTTCTTTTCCCTTCTCATAGCCAACCACGTTATCACGAGCGCGGCAGCGGTAAGACGCGAGGTGCTCGAAGAGACCGGCACCTTTATGCCCGGACTGAAAAGAGCACAGGACTGGGACCTGTGGCTCCGCGTTGCCGCCCGATTCCCGGTGGTCCATTCCCCACGCATCACCGTGGAGTACAGGCGGCAGCAGAAACCATCGGTCCAAAACCAGGGTACGTCCATTCGCGACGATAACCTCTACGTGATCTCCCGCGCCTTGAAACTGAGAGACGTGCCCGACACTGTACGCAGAAAAGCCCTGGCCAACTGCTACCTGGAAAGCGCGGTGCGCCTTCTGGCCGGCCTGGACACCAGGGGCGCGCGCAAAGAGCTCCTCTCTGCTCTGCGCCACCATTTCTTCCTGCCCTCCGCGTGGGCATTGTTCCCGGCAAGCCTGGCAGGGCCCGGGCTTGTAAAAAAGGCCCTTACCTGGAAGCGGCAAAGGGAAAGGAAAGCATGAGCGGCCAGGAGACCAGGAGAGAACGGCCCGTCAAGGTGTGCCACCTTATTACCGACTCCGGCGTCGGCGGAGCAGAAAACATGCTTTTCGAGCTCGCAACCAGGCTTGACAAGGACCGCTTCCAATGCCGCATCATCGTAATGAAGAAACCGGGCGAAACCGCGGCAAAACTTTCCGAAGCCGGAATACCGGTACGCTCTCTCGGTCTTCCGGCAAACATCGGCGCGTCTTACGCCTTCCGCTTTATCCCCGCCCTGGCCCGGCTTTGTAGAGACCTTCGGCACGACCGGCCGGACGTGCTTCACTGCTGGCTGTTCCAAGCCAACCTGGCCGGCAGGATGGCCGCCCGGCTTGCGGGAGTGCCCGTCAATATCTCGAGCCTCCGGGTGCTGGAAGAGGAGCGGATGATCCAATATCCTCTGGACCGGGCCACCGGCTTTCTGGTGAGCCGTTACGCCGCGGTGGCGCAGGCAGTGGCCGACCATTACTGCAAAAAGCTTGCGTTCCCTGCCGAGCGGATCGAGGTCATCGAGAACGGGGTGGACGTGGACAGGTTCGCACGCGGCTTTGGCGAGGGCTTAAGGCAAGAGCTGGGACTGCCGGACAAAGCGCGCGTGATAGGCGCGGCGGGAAGACTTCATAAACAGAAAGGGCTGGACGTGCTCGTGGAAGCAATGAAGACCATCCGGGAATCCAGCCCTGCCGCCGTGCTCCTGGTGGCGGGCGACGGCCCGGAAAGAACGGCACTTGAAAGACAGGCCCGTAGCCTGCCGGAAGGGAGCGTCCGCTTTCTGGGCCGATGGCAGAGAATGGCCGACTTTTATTCTCTGCTCGATGTTTTCGTGCTTCCTTCCAGGTGGGAGGGCATGCCCAACGCCCTGCTGGAGGCCATGGCCGCGGGAGTGCCGGTGGTGTCGGCCCGCACCGGAGGAGTGCCGGAAATCCTCGGCGCCGAAAGCGGTGCAGAGGATGCCGGGACCATGGTCGAACCCGGTAAGCCGGGTGCCCTGGCAGAGGCCGTGCTTTCGCTTTTGCAGGACACCGGCCGGGCCGGGTCCATGCGGGAGCATGGCCGTAAAAGAGCGGAGCTCTTCAGCCTGGACCGAATGGCCCGGCGCTACGAACGGTTATACGAGAGGCTTCTGGGAGAAAACGAACAGAACTGAACATGATTAGAGGAATCCTTTTACAACGGGAGGAACACGATGGGAAAGAAGATAAGGCCACTCGCTTTTGCCGCATGTCTGATATTTCTGTCCTTGGCTGTTTTCGGCGAGGATGCGGAAAAAGAGGAGGAAAGCGCTACGCCGTCTACTGAAGGAGAGAATTCCGGCGCGGTGCGGCAGGAAGCGCGTGCGAAACAGCCCCCCGACTTTTTACCGTCGGAGCGGGTGAAGCCGTCGGTGTTGAAGCCTGTGTTTGAAAAGGACCGCTGGGAGGTCCGCGAGGTGGAAGGCGGGTTAAAGCTTGAACACCCGAAGTCTGATCGAGTCATAGGAGTAAACTGGACGCCGGAGAAAGAGGTTTTAAGCTTTGTCATGTGGTACGAGTTCGAAAAGCTTGCTTTTAAGAGACAAAAGCTCGATCTCGTAAACCGGATCAACTCGCAGATCATGCTTACCCGGGCCTCCCTGGACGAAGAAGGGGACTTAAGGTTCGACTACTGGATCAAGTACTCGGAGGGGATAAGCGGGTCCCAGCTTTTAAGCGCTTTGCGCGTTTTCGAGCAATCCACGGAAGCGGCCCTTCGCCTGCAGGACAAGCAGGACCTGGTAAAGTAAAGCCAAAAAGGTTTTTGCGCCTTCCCGTAGTGTGTTAACTTATTAGGAAGCCGGTTCAACCCGGCTCTTTATCATGTTTACAGGCGGCCGTTCATGGAGACCATTTACCTTATAGTCATCATTTCCGTACTCGGGCCGGTTCTGGGGTCTGCGATCGGCGTCATGAAGCGGACCTCGACTTCTTATATCTGCAACATGCTTTGTTTCGCCGCCGGCGTCATGCTGTCCATATCGTTTCTGGACCTGATCCCGGAAAGCCTCCGGATATCGTCGGTATGGATGTGCGCGCTGGGCATCCTGCTGGGCACGGCCCTAATGTACACCCTGGACAAGACCATTCCCCACATTCATCCCGAGTTTTGCGTACCCGAGCAGGGAACCCGGCTTAAACGGACCTCGATCTACCTCATCATGGGCATCTTCCTGCACAACTTTCCCGAAGGCATGGCCATCGCCATCGGCGGCATGGCCGACATAAAGGTCAGCATAACCATAGCGCTGGCCATAGCCATCCACAACATCCCCGAAGGCATCTGCACCTCTTCGCCCTACTTCAACATCACCGGCAAGAGGCTCCAGGCCTTCTTGTACTCGTCTTCCACCGCGGTCCCCCTCCTGGTCGGCTTCCTGGTAGCCAGGTTCCTGCTCATGGACATAGACCCCATGGTGCTGGGAGTCATTACCGGAGCCACCGCGGGACTCATGATCTATATTGCCGCGGACGAGCTCATACCGTCTGCCTGCCAGGAAGCCGGCTCCCACAGCACCATCTTTTCCCTGATGGCCGGAGTGTTGTTCGTGGTCCTGCTCCGCGCGATATGATGCCGGGTTTAAGATGAACGAAAAAGAAGTTAAAGACCAGGGCGCCGTGAAAAGCGAAGCCGACCCGGAAAGCCGCCAGGTCAAAAGGGTGGCCCTCTTGGCGTTTCTGGTAAACCTCGTTCTCGCAGGCATCAAGGCGGCGCTCGCAGCTATCACCGGCAGTCTGGCCATAACCGCGGGCGCCATTGACTCGGCCACCGACTCGGTCGCCTCGGCAGCGGTCTACGGAGGCCTCCGGCTGTCCACCCGCAAGACAAGGGCCTTCCCTTACGGCCTCTACAAGATCGAGAACCTGATCTCCGTACTCATCGCCTTTTTCATCTTCTTTGCCGGCTACGAGATCGCCCGGCAGGCTTTTACGGCAAAATCCGGGCCGCCGGACATATCCTTTGCGGTGATCGGGTGGCTTTTCTTCACGGTGCTGGTCATCTTTGTTTTCGGACAATATGCTCTGCGGGTGGGCAGAAAGACGGGCTCGCCCACCATGAAGGCTGAAGGACGGCATCGCCAGGTGGACGTGCTTTCATCCCTGGTGGTGCTCGGTTCGGCAACCCTGAGCTACTTTCAGGTGGAGCTCGATTTTTACGGTCTTAGCGTGGACCAGATCGGCGCGGCGCTGGTCCTTATCTTTATCGGCCGGGCCGGCTGGGAGCTGCTCGCAAGCGGCATGCGGGTCCTGCTCGACGCGTCGGTCGAGCCGGAAACCCTGGAGCAGGTAAGAAAGATCGTCGAGTCGGAACCAGCGGTTGACGAGATTCGCAGCCTGGCCGGAAGGAACGCCGGCAGGTTCCGGTTCCTCGAAATCGAGGTGTCCCTGCGGACTGCCGATCTTGAAAAAGCTCATCACATAAGCCAGAACATCGAAAGCATGATCAGGGAAGAAATAGAGCACATAGCCGGGGTGGTCGTCCATTACGAGCCCCGCCTCAAGGAGTACATGAAAGTTGCGGTGCCGCTTTCCGACACCGCCGGAACCGTCAGCGGCCACTTCGGAGAAGCCCCCTACTTCGCTATCGTCCGGATCAGGAGTTCGGATTCTAAAATGGACAGGCAGGAGATCGTAGAGAACCCCCATACCGAGGTCCAGACCGGCAAAGGCATCAAGGTGGCGGAATGGCTTTTGTCCCACAAGATTGACATAGTGCTCACCAGTGAGGACATGAGCCATAAAGGTCCTTCCTACGTGATGAACAGCGCCGACGTACAGATGAAGGTAACCGGCGCACAAACACTGGAGGATGCAGTGGCCGGCCTTACTGAAACCTCGAGAAAGAAAGTTTAGTTGCGCACTGGTGGAACCGGACATGAAGGGCGAACACGGAAAATTCGGGTCGGACCGTTTTACGCGGCGGGAGCAGGTTTTTCTAAGGCTTCATCAGCTCGAGAACCTGGCCGGCCAAAGCTGGATGCGCTTTCGCTACCGGCACCGGATCAGCTTCGGCAAAGGGTGCCAGGCGGACCACCGGACTCTCCACCACCGCGGCCTGGGCGTGGTCGAGTTCGGCGAGGAGGTAATAATCGAGCGGGGCATCCACAAGGTGTCCTTCCGGCTGGAACAAGGCAGCCGGGTGTCCCTTGGCAAAGGCTCCTGGATACAAACCCATGACGGTCATACCGTGTTCTCTTGCAAGCGCGGGGCCCGGATCGCGACGGGAGAAAGGTGCTGGTTCTCCGGCGGCATCTTCGGGGCCTCCCGCGAGATTGTGGTGGGAGACCACACCCTGATAGGATGGGGATGCATGGTGCTGGATTCGCCGCTTCACCGCATGGACAACGACTCGCCGGAGCCGGAACCAGAGCCGGTCTTCATCGGCTCCCACGTGTGGATGCCTTCTTATATAACCGTGCTCAAGGGCGTTACCATAGGCGACCACTGCGTCATAGGTACCGGATCGCTGGTCGCCGAGGACATCCCTCCTCGTTCCTTTGCCGCGGGAAGGCCGGCCCGAGTTATAAAGAAGATCGGAGATAGAGACCTGGTCGAGTAAAAGAACCGGCCCATGGACGGAGATGATTTTTGACAATTCAAGTCTTGTGTCAGCGGCCTTAATGGAATATGCTATAGAAAAAATCTCCGGCGGCAGGGCAGCCGGACAAAGGCAGGCGCGATCCGAATGAGTTTCTGGGACAAAAGCGAGGCGGGTGAGGCCATGAGAAAGAAGGTGTTACTGGTTGACGATGTCAAGCTTTTCCTTCGGCTGGAGGAGACGTTTTTCAAGCGCACCGGTTGCGAGATCATCACCGCGGAGTCGGGACAGCAGGCCATCTCCTCCGCACGCGACAACCAGCCGGACCTCATCCTCCTGGACTACATCATGCCCGACATGATGGGAGACGAGGTATGCAAGCAGTTGAAGACAAGCGAGTCCACCAGGGACATCCCTATCATGATCGTGTCAACCTCGGCGGACTCGACGGACATAGACAAATGCTTTGAAGCGGGAGCCACCGACTACGTAACCAAGCCCATTAACGCCAAGGAGATACTCAGCAAGGCGGCGTCCATCCTGGAGGTCCCCGAACGGGTCCACTACCGTGTCGAGGTCAACATGCAGGTGTTGGGGGAAGCCTCCGGCAACTCCTTTACCGGCCTCTCCCGCAACCTTTCCCGGGGAGGGGTCCTGGTCGAGTGCGAGAACGACCTGGCCGAAGGCACCGAGGTCTCTTTACAGCTTCCCCTTATGCCGGAACAGGGAACCATGAGCTTCAAGGGAAAGGTGGTAAGAAACGACGTGGACCAGAACAGCGGAAAATATCTCTTGGGAGTCAAGTTCACGGAGCTCACCCCCGAGCAGAAGTCAACCTTGTCCGAGTTTATCGTTAAAGCCGGGTAGCGCGCTGCCAAAGAAAACCCGATAAATGTTATTATGAGATGTGCGAGCGAGTTCTCTCGCGACTAAAGTAGCGCGCACATTCTACATTACTTTTTAATGCACGGTAACTTCCATTTAACATGAAAAGAATCGAAAAAACCTTCATAAGGACGAGGAGTGAAGGGAGGACTGCGTTCATTCCTTTTATTACCGCGGGCGATCCGGACCTTTCCACTACCTTGCAGTTGCTTTTTTGCCTTTCTGATGCCGGCGCCGACCTTATCGAGCTGGGCGTGCCCTTTTCCGACCCCATGGCGGACGGGCCCACCATCCAGGCGGCATCGGAGCGGGCCCTTAAAAACGACTTCGGGATTGCCGAGGTCCTCGAGGTGGTGGCCCGGTTCCGGGAAGGCAGGGACACTCCCGTGGTCCTGTTCGGCTATTACAACCCGGTCTTTTCCTACGGGGAGGAGCGGCTTTCGAGCGAGGCCCAGGAAGCCGGGGTGGACGGTTTTCTTTTGGTGGACCTTCCGCCCGAGGAGGGCAGTAATATGCGCTCCCTGGCCCGTGCCGCGGGCATGGAGGTCATCTACCTGGTTGCTCCCACTACCCCGGATGACCGGCTGGAGGAAATCTGCCGCGTGGCCGGCGGGTTCATATATTACGTTTGCGTAACCGGCGTGACCGGCGCGAGGACCGAGGTGTCAACCACCATCGCCGCTGACGTCAAACGCATCAAGAAGCTCTCCGACCTGCCGGTGGCAGTGGGGTTCGGCATATCCACGCCCGAACAGGCCGCACGGGTGGCCGAGCACGCCGACGCAGTGGTGGTGGGAAGCGCCATTGTAAGCGTGATCGGAAAACACGGCGACTCCCCCCGCCTGGTTGACGAGGTCCGCGAGTTCGCGGGCTCGCTTGCAACAGGCGTCCGGCAAGTCCGCAAACCAGGCCTGCAATAAAGCTCCCCCGGCAGGACCGACCAGTGCCCCGACTTTCCGCAAACGGAATAAACGTGAATTACCGCCTGGAAGGAAGCGGCGAGGTGGTGGTTCTTATCCACGGCTTTACCGCGGAGCTTGGAATGTGGGAGCACCAGGTAGAGGCGCTGCGGAAGCGTTATCAAGTGCTGGCCTATGACCTGCGCGGACACGGCGACACCGACCATCCAGTCCACGGCCATGACATGCAAACCCTCTCCCGCGACCTGGAAGCACTCCTGGACAGGCTCGACATAAAAATCGCCCATCTCGCCGGCGTCTCCCTGGGAGGAATGATCGCACAGCGCTTCTGCCTGGACCATGAGCAGAGGACGGCGACCTTGTCGCTCATGGACACCTTTGCCGGAAGAGTATCGCAAAACCTGCAAAAAAGGCTTTTCCGACACGCTCGACTGGGAAAAGAAAAAGGGATCGAGGCACTTTTCGAACACCTGCTCGAACATCCCGCCCTGCCGGTGGGGCCGGACCTCGAGGTCAGTATGGAAACCCTGGAAAAAAGAAAACAGGCTTTCTTGAAGAACGACCCGCATACCCTGGAAAAGTTCGTCCATATGCTGAGCCGACAGGAAGACTGGACGGGCGAGCTCGAAAGAATAAAAAAGCCGGTACTCCTAATAGTGGGGGACCAGGACGAGCCGTCTCTTGACCACATGCGAAGCATGCACCGCATGATGCCCGGCTCCGAGTTTTACGTGATTGAAAGGTGCGGGCACTCCTGCGTAACCGAAAAGCCGGAAGAGGTCTCTTCACGGCTCATATCCTTCCTGGAGCGTAATCCCGTCTCCGCCACCAGCCGGTAAAACCCGGACATAAGGCAGGCAGGCCCTGTAAAATAAGGGAAGCCTGTTGTATGATATGATGTCAAGGTTTCTTTATGGTTCTGATCGGAAGACACATAGACGAGATCGAGGTGGGCCAAAAGGCGATCTTCACCCGGGTTTTCACCGAGGAGGAAGCACAACAGTTCGCTGACCTGACCTGGGACCATAATCCCTATCACTGTCATCACGGCTTTGCCTCCCGCTCCCGCTTTAAAAGACCCATTGTCCACGGCTTGCTGGTGGCAGCCGCGTTTACCCATTTCGGCGGAGACTTCTTTCCCGGCCCGGCCATACTGGCGCTCCAGGCGGACATGCAGTTTCTAAAGCCGGTGTACACGGGCGAGACCATCACCTTTACCGCAGAGGTCACCCATGTTGACCGGGAAAACAACCGCATCACCTATGTCACCACCGCCAGGAACCAGGGCGGAGAGACGGTCTGCACCGTAACCTGCCACGGCATTCCCACTCAGCTTGACGTAAAAGAGCGGGCTTCCGGAGATTGAAATGCCCACGAAAGACCCCAAAAAGACCAAGATCGTCTGTACCATCGGACCGGCAAGCGAGTCGAAGAGCATTCTCGAGAAACTCTTCCGCGGCGGCATGGACGCGGTCCGGCTGAACTTCTCCCACGGCACTTACGAGGAGCATAAAAGGAAGCTCTACCGGGTCCGGCAGGTGAGCGAAAAGCTGGACCGGGAAGTGGCAGTGATCCAGGACCTGGGAGGGCCGAAGATAAGGACCGGTGATCTGCCTGCTGAAGGGCTGTGGGTCAAGCACGGGCAGGAGATCGTGCTGGTCCCCGGCAGGCCCCGCCAGGGGAACGAGGTCCCGATAAGCTACTCTGGTCTTGCAAAAGACGTACAAAAGGGGGACGCCATTCTTCTCTCCGACGGCGGCATCGAGCTTCGGGTTAGCCGGGTCGAGGACAACAAGGTGGTTTCCAAGGTGGTGGCCGGTGGCGTAATCGAGTCGCGCAAAGGCGTGAACGTTCCCACCCGGGGGCTGTCCGTGTCGGGCCTGACCAGGAAGGACAAAAAGGACCTCGAGTTTGCCATTGCCGAGGACGTGGACTTCATAGCTCTCTCCTTTGTGCGCAGCGCAGAGGACGTGCAAAGGCTGAAGCGTTTACTTAAAAAGAGAGGCCGGGACATTCCGGTGATAGCCAAGATAGAAAAGCCGCAGGCCCTGGACCATATAGACGCGATCATCGAAGAGGCGGACGGTCTGATGGTGGCCCGCGGCGACCTGGGTGTGGAGATTCCGCTCGAAGAGGTGCCGGTGGTCCAGAAGATGCTCATCCGGAAGGCCAACACAGTGGGCAAGCCGGTTATCACCGCCACCCAGATGCTCCGGTCCATGGTGGACCAGCCCCGGCCCACCCGCGCCGAGGTTACGGACGTGGCCAACGCTGTCTGGGACGGAACCGACGCAGTCATGCTCTCCGAAGAAACAGCCGTGGGCAAGCATCCGGCCAAGGCCGTCCGCATGATGGAGCGGATTTGCCGCAACGTCGAGGCCCACATGGCAGAGGGGTCTCCCTTGCGAAAGGCCTTTCCGGCCCGCGAGCCGGTCCCGGACGCCATCTCCTACTCCGTCTACGCCATGTCGGAAGAGCTGTCGCCACGGGCCATATTCACGCCTACCCGCACCGGGGCCACCGCCCGCAGGATAAGCCGCTACCGGCCGGACCCGCTTATTGTTACGTTTACGCCCTCCCTGCAAACCCAAAGGCGGTTGTGCCTGACCTGGGGCGTTGTCCCCTTCCTCATTCCCGAGCTTACGGAAAAAGAAGATGTCACCGAACACGCCCTCGCCCTGGCGGGCAAGTGTTTGCCAGTAAAACGAGGTGAGCTTATCATAATAACTGCAGGCACGTCCTCCTCCGATCCGGGAACCACCAACACCCTGAGGCTGGAAAAGTACCATCCCCCTCAAAGTAAAGGCAGTGCCGTTAAAAGCTAAGAAGTAAAAAAAAGAGGTCTAAATACTGATATGTCAAGCCTTAGAAAACGGAAAAAAAGAGCCAGGCGGTGCCTGGCGGACTTAAAGACGATTTTGAAGCGGGCCCGCAAAAAGGGTGCTGATTCAGAAGATATAAAAACGGCACAGGAGCTTCAGGCAAAGCTTAAGACCTCGCTTAAATCAAAGGACCCGGAAGAGATCAGCGCTCACCTCTCCTCCCTGGAGGAGTTCGTGGACCGGCGACTGTCGCGCTACCGCCCCAACCAGGCGTGGGAGGTGTTCAAGGGCATAGTCATAGCCGTGGCCATAGCCCTTTTTATCCGCTGGATGTTCGTGGAGACCTTTCGCATACCCTCCGGGTCCATGATCCCGACCCTGCTCATAGGGGACCAGTTGGTCGTAAATAAGCTTGCGTTCGGGCCTTCCTTCTGGGTCCCTTACGTAGACCCGCCCATGACCGACCAGGGTATTAAGGAAATCCTGAAAAAAGGATCCCCAAGGTTCTCCTTTCAACTGGCCGGGCACAATATCATGGTGGTGTCCCAGAAGCTCTGGCAACGGAGACTTCCCCGCCGGGGAGAAGTGGTCGTGTTTTTATATCCTCGCGACCCCCGACACCCCTATGACTCACAGGAAAGCTACATCAAGCGCGTCATCGGTCTGCCCGGAGACAAGGTGGAACTAAAAAAAGGAAAGCTTTACGTAAACGGTAAAGAGGTCCCCCTCAAAAAGCTGGGGCCATATAACGGACCTACCGACATGAGGGGGAGTGCGGAGTTCGATCTTTACCGGGAAACCCTGGAAAACTCCGAGGGGAAAGTTAATCACAAGATACTGCACCGGGAATCCTGGGACTCCACCTCCCGCGAGTGGCGGCATGGATCAGTGACCGTGCCGCCCGGCAAGCTCTATGTCATGGGAGACAACCGGGACTGCTCTTCCGACAGCAGGGAGTGGGGATTCGTGCCCGTAAGCCACCTTAAAGGCTCGGCCCTTTTTATCCATCTGCCCCTGAACCCGGACAACTACTACCTTCCCCGCTGGGACCGCTTCTTCCAGCCCATCAACTGACGGGGACAAGAACAAGCCGGCGCTCTTTGACTCCGTATGAGGGAGGGCATAGAATAATTTATTCAGTAAAAGGCAAGCTGAAAAAGAGGTGAAAAAATGAGTGAGACCGTTATCGTAGGCGCGGCCCGGACGCCGGTCGGTTCTTTTCTGGGCAATCTTTCCACTGTTCCTGCGACCACGCTCGGCGCGACCGCCATCAAGGCCGCTCTCGAGCGCGCCGGAGGCAAGCTCTCTCCGGAGATGGTAAACGAAGTCTTGATGGGCTGTGTTCTTCCCGCGGCCCAGGGCCAGGCCCCTGCACGGCAGGCCGCCATCCACGCGGGGATTCCATCATCAACCGGCGCCATAACCGTGAACAAGGTCTGCGGCTCCGGCATGCGCACGGTCATGCTGGCCGACTCCATGATCCGCGCCGGTCATGCCGAGATAGTGGTGGCCGGAGGAATGGAGAGCATGAGCCTGGCTCCTTATGCCCTGCCGGGCGCCCGCACCGGCCTGCGCATGGGCCCCGGCAAAGCGGTGGACACCATGGTTAACGACGGGCTGTGGGACCCCTACCAGGACGAGCACATGGGATCGTTCGCCGACCTGTGCGGCGAAAAGTACGAAATAAAAAGGGAAGAACAGGACGAGTTTGCCAAGCGAAGCTACGAGCGGGCCATCGAGGCCACCGACAAAGGATACTACCAGGACGAGATCGTGCCCGTCGAGATCAAAGGCAAAAAAGGCACCGCCACCGTCGAGATAGACGAGGAGCCCCAGAAGTTCAACTGGGAAAAGATGCAGAAGCTGCCGCCCGCCTTCAACAAGGACGGGACCGTCACCGCGGGGAACGCCTCGTCCATTAACGACGGGGCCGCGGCGCTGGTGCTCATGAGCGCCGACAAAGCAAAGGAGCTCGGTTGTACTTCCCTCGCCACGATCATTGACCACTCCGTGTTCGCCCAGGAGCCCAAGTGGTTTACCACCGCTCCCGCCTTCGCCATGAAGGACCTCCTGGAAAAGACCGGCATGAAACCCGACGACATGGACCTGTGGGAGATCAACGAGGCCTTCAGCGTACAGGTCCTGGCCGCGGCCAAGGTGTTCGGCGGGCTGGACTGGGACAAGGTGAACATAAACGGAGGAGCGGCGTCCATCGGCCATCCCATCGGCTGCTCGGGCGCCCGCATACTGGTGACGCTTCTTTACGCCATGAAGCGCAAACAGGCGAAGCTCGGCATGGCGAGCCTGTGTATCGGCGGGGGCGAAGCCACCGCCATGATAGTGGAAAACCGGCAGTAAGGAGAGGACCATGAGCGAGGACCTGGTACTTCTGGAAGTCGAGGAGTATATAGGCACAGTAACCATCAACCGGCCCAAGCAGATGAACGCGCTTAACACGGACTTGCTTTACCGGCTGCGGGAGGTGCTCCTCGAGTGCGGCCGCAGGGAGGACGTAAAGGTCATAATCATAACCGGCGCCGGAGAGAAGAGCTTTGTAGCGGGAGCAGACATAGCGGAGATGAAAGAGATGACGCCCCGCGACGGAATGCTCTTCGCCGAGACCGGCCAGAGCGTGTTCAGCCTGATCGAACAGATTCCCAAGCCGGTACTGGCCGCGGTGAACGGTTACGCCCTGGGAGGCGGCACCGAGCTCGCCATCGCCTGCGACATTACCCTGGCTTCCGAGAAGGCCCGGTTCGGGACCCCCGAGGTCAACCTGGGAGTGTTCCCCGCATTCGGCGGCACCCAGCGCCTCACCCGGCTTCTCGGAAAGGCGCGGGCCAAGGAGATCATCTTCTCGGGAGAGATGTTCGACGCGACCCGGGCGCTGGCGATCGGTCTTATAAACCGTGTCTGCCCGCCGGAAGAGCTCATGGAGGAGACCAGGAACCTGGCCCGGACCATTATGAGCAAAGGACCGGTGGCCCTCGAGCTCGCCAAGAAATCCATCGAGAGCGGCTTCGACCTGGACCTTTCCAAGGCGTTATTGATAGAGAGGTCCCTGTTCGCCCAGTGCTTTGACACCGAGGACCAGAAAGAAGGCATGGCCGCTTTTATTGCCAAACGCGATCCAAACTTCAAGGGCAAGTGAGTTCATAAAAAGGGCTTAAAAAAGAGAGTAACAGGAGGTTTCATGTTTGAGCTTACTGAAGAACAGAAGATGATAAAGGACATGACCGAGGACTTCGCAAAGAACGTAGTGGCCCCCCGCGCCGCCCAGATAGACAAGAGCCACGAGTTTCCGCAGGACCTGGTGGACAGGATGGCCGAGCTGGGCCTCATGGGTGTCGAGGTCCCGGAGGAGTGGGGAGGCGCCGGCATGGACGCTTTATCCTACGCCATCGCGGTGGAGGAGATATCAGCGGCGTGCGGGAGCACGGGCGTAATCCTTTCCGCGCACAACTCGTTGGCCATCGCCCCCATCCTCGAGTTCGGCACGGACGATCAGAAAGAAAAATACTTAAAGCCGCTGGCCCGGGGACAACAGATCGGCTGCCTGGGGCTGACCGAGCCTTCGGCGGGATCGGACGCCGCGGCCATAAAGACCAAGGCGGTCCTGGACGGCGACGAGTGGGTCATAAACGGCAGCAAGCTTTTCATAACCAACGGCAAGGAAGCGGGCGTTTGCGTGCTTTTCGCCCGCACCGAGGACGACCCGAGCCACCGTGGAATCAGCGCCTTTATAGTTCCCACTGACGCGCCCGGCTTTTCGGTGGGCAAGCTCGAGGAGAAGCTGGGCATTGTGGGGTCGTCCACCGCGGAGCTGGTCATGGAGGACTGCCGCATTCCCAAGGACAACCTGTTGGGCGAGCGCGGCAAGGGCTTCAAGGTGGCCATGTATACATTGGACGGAGGAAGGATCGGAATAGCCGCGCAAGCGGTGGGGATCGCCAAGGGCGCCCTGCAGGCCGCGGCGGACTTTGCCAAGGAGAGGAACCAGTTCGGCCAGCCCATCGCCAAGTTCCAGGCCATCCAGTTCATGCTGGCGGACATGGCCACCGAGATAGACGCGGCCAGGCTTCTCACCTGGCGGGCTGCGGGCATGAAGATGGCAGGCACCCCCTACTCGAAAGAGTCGGCCATGGCCAAGCTCTACGCCGCAGAGGTCTCCGAGCGGGTCACCAACAAGGGGGTCCAGATTCACGGCGGATACGGCTACACCAAGGAGTACCCGGCCGAGAGGTTCTACCGCGACGCCAAGATCACGGCCATTTACGAGGGAACTTCGGAAATACAGAGGATCGTGATCTCCCGGTCCGTGCTGGCCGATTAAACCGGGGGCTTAAGCTCCTGAGCCTGGCGGAACGGCGCAGGTCCGGTTTTCCGGAAACATGGCAAACACCGAGCACAGAAAGAGCCTGGCTTACCTGGCCGCCACCCTGGGAATGGTGGCCCTGTTCTTTCTGCCGGCCCTGACCAATACCTTTATCTTCCGCGACGCCTTCAATCTCTTTTATCCTTACAAGGCGCTGGAGGCCCCGTATCTCCGGGACCTGTCCGTTTGTCTCTGGAACCCCTGGGAGGTCCTGGGCTCCTCCTTCGTGGGAGAACTCGCCACCGGCTGGTTTTACCCCGGCAACGTCTTTTACATGTTATTTTCTTCTGAGCACGCCTACCGGCTTTTCATCTTCTCTCATTTTTTGATGGCCGCGTTCTTCACCTGGCTGTGGCTCCGGGAGGAAGGAAGGTCCCGTGCTGCCGCTTCTTGCGGGGCCCTGGCTTTCACCCTTTCCGGGTACCTCCTTTCCCAGCACGGCATGCCGGACATGCTGGCTGCCGCGGCGTGGCTGCCGGGCTCTTTGTGGCTTTTGTCGCTGTATCTCAAGAAACGCAACATACCCCTTCTCGCCGCCTTCGGGGTCAGCCTGGCCATGCCTTTCCTGGCGGGCCGGGCGGAAGCTGTGCTCATTAACGGGACCGCCTCTGCGGCGGTGATCCTCTTCTCCGGCTCGGGAGGGGAAAAGCTGCGAGATCGCGTTTTCATGCTTTTCAAGGTCTTTGCCGGCGGGGGCCTCCTCGCGCTTTTGCTTTCCATGGTCCAGTTTCTTCCCAGCTTCGAGCTGGGCCGCTTAAGCTTGAAAGGCCAGGGGTTCACGCTTTCCGAGTCCACTTTGTGGTCTTTCCATCCGGGCCGGCTGTTGGAGTTCTTCCTGTCGTCTCCCTGGGGCCGTTTCTGGCCGGAGGCCGACTACCGCGCTTCCGCTCTTACGGGGTGGGAGAACCATTACCCGTGGGCGCTCTCTCATTACCTGGGCCTAGTCATGCTCGCAGGGGCCGCAGCCGCTCTCTTCCGGGCGCCCGGGAAAAAGACCGTCGCAGTAAGTATCATGCTTGTGGCAGTCATCGGCTACAGCGCGGGGAAGTTCTTTTTTATCTATCCTGTTTTATTCAAGCTGGTTCCGCTTTTGCACATCTTTCGCTACCCCGAGAAGTACATGGTGCTCTGCGTTCTGCTTTTGGCGGCTTGCGGAGCGTACGGGCTTGACGTGATAATCGCCCGACTGCGAAAGGGGCTGTCTTCCGGGCAGACCTACCGGATTGCAGCCTTCGGGATCGGGCTGCCGCTCGCGGCTTTAATAACCGTTTATATATTTCCCTCCGCACGAGCAGATACGATCTCATGGAAGCATTTGTCTTTCCAGATCGTCCACGCCGCTTTCATACTCTCGGCCCTGGCCGCACTGGCGCTTCTTTCGGCAAAGTGGGGGAAAGCCTTGCGGTGCCTGGGCGCGGGAATCATGATCATTTGCGCTTTTGATCTTTTTCTGGCCAACTACTGGATCATCCCTTACGCCGACCCGGAGATATTTCACTACGAGCCCAAGGCATTGAAAGTTATAAAACAACATTCGCAACGCTCGGGCAAGAGTCTTTTCAGTCCTTCGGGCGCGCCGGTCCCCGGCAGGTTCCGCGTCATGCGCGAGCCCGGAGAACCTCCTTCTTACTCCCGCGCCATGATGAAAGGAGACTACGCTTATGAAAATCTCCAAAGATGGAAAAGACATACCCTGGCTCCGAACTTCAACTTCCTCCACGGCATCGAGGAGATCACCGGCTATACCGCGGCCATAACCCGTGATTACGACCGCCTGATGAAAGAGCACCTCACCCTTGCAACCATGCGCATCTTCAATGTTCATTACCTCATAAAACCCATTTATGACCCCGGCCGAGAGCCGCACTTGGACGAGATATCAGCGGACCCCGCCGGATTCGGGGTCTACCGGATACCACGTCCGTTCCCCCGAGCCTACATGGTCGGAGAAAGCAGGCGCTTCTCCGATCCCCTTCAACACACGGACATCATTAAAAGACATGACTTCACCGAAGAGGTCATCCTGAAAAAAGACCCTGCGCTTCCGCCGGCGGGGGAAGAGCAGTACATGGAGCTTACGCCCGCCGAAGTCGTCTCTTACAAGCCGACCGAAGTCGTGCTCCGCGCTGAAGCTCCGTCCGCCTGTTATCTTGTTCTTTCGGACTCCTTTTATCCCGGCTGGACCGCAAAGGTGGACGGAGAGCCGGCCAGGATTTACCATGCCAACTTCCTGGTCCGGGCCGTCCGCCTGGATGCAGGCGGCCACGAGGTGGTGTTCAAGTACGAACCTCAGTTGTACTACCTGGGACGTGCGATCTCTTTGGCCACGGTTTTGTTTCTTGCCGGTGTCTTTGCTTTGTCGGCCTGGAGGGCCTTCTTCAAAAGGTCTGACTGATTGACACCCCTGAGCACGCCGTGCTAGTTATGTTTCCATGAACACGGACTCCGATGCTGTTGAACAGCCTGCCCAAAGGGGCGAGACCTGGAAAAAGGAATGGAAGCCGCTTCTTCTGCTTTTCCTTTTCGCCTTTCTGGTTAGAGCGGCCGCGGTTTTTCTTTTTTCCAACTTCGACAGCGTAACAGGGTTCGAGAACGAAGAGATAGCCTTGAACCTGGTGGGGGGCGAGGGATACAGCTTCAAGCATTTTGGACTGCAAATGCCCACCGCTTTCATGTATCCCCTTTATACGTTTTTCCTGGCGGGCCATTTTTTAGTGTTCGGACATGAGTGGCTGCCGGTGGAGCTCAGCCAGGCTTTTATCGGCGCCTTGGGCGCTCCTCTTCTGGTTCTTCTGGCTATGCGGCTTACGTCTCGCGGCCCGGGCTGGATAGCCGGTCTTCTCTACTCGGTCTACCCGTTCTATGTCTACTGGGTGACCAAGGGCCAGGCCCTTACCATCGAGGTCGTGCTTTTGATCGGCCTGGTTTTGGCCTGGGAGCGGGGCGTGTACAAGAAAGGCCTGAAAGCATCGGTACTGCCCGGTGTGTTGCTGGGACTGGCAGGTCTGTCCAAGACCCTTTACCTCGCCTTTTTCCCTTCCTTTCTGCTGTGGACCGGGCTTCACAGGGACGTGTCATGGAGGCAGGCTCTCGGCTTTTCCTTTGGCGCTCTCTTTTTCGCTTTACTGGTCATCACTCCCTGGACCGTCCGGAACGCAGTATCCCTGGAACGGTTCGTCTTTATAACCGACAACACCGGATTCAACCTGTGGCTCGGGAACAACCCTCATGCAACCGGCGGACTTTTTCTTCCCGATCAAAAACATATTACCGAAACCATTTCACCGGAGTTGAAAAAAGAGCTCCGGTCGGCGCCTACAAGTCCGGCACAGGATGATATTTTCAAAGAACGCGCTATGTCCTTTATAAAGCACAACCCGGGCCGGTTTCTGGAACTTGTACCGCCGCGGCTCAGGGCTTTGTGGTACTTTGACCCTTATATGCCTTCCAGCTACGGCACCCTGCGATCAATGGTTTACCTCTCCCTTGTTCTCTTTGCAGTAGCGGGAATGGTCATCTCCCGCCGAGAGTGGCGGCGCCTTAGCATAATCTATTTTCAACTCATCACCATAACGTCTGTTTACGCGGTATTTTTCGGCCAGGGCCGGTTCCGGATGGTGCTGGAGTGGGGCCTTATCATTTTTGCCGCGGTTACCTTATACCGGCTCTTGTCGCCTTTGTACGGCCGGCTGGAAGGGACCTTTTCCGGTCGTAAAGAGGGGGCCTGAAAGCACGAAAGGGAGGATAAGCATGAGCTCGACTAAGATGATTACAGCTTTACTGATCAGTCTTCTGGCCTTTCCCCTGGCGGGCAGCGGCGAGATTCCGCCGCCTCCGGAAGATGTCCAAGCGGAGTACGGGTTTTCCGAGCTTAACGAGGACACCCTGCAAAAACTTTTATCGCAGGGTTCACTTATGATTGTCCGGACCCGGGACGACATGAGCTTGATTAACGTCACGTCGGGCCAGGTGGTGGATGTCCCTTTGGACGTTGTCTGGTCAACCCTGATTGACTATGAAAGCTACGAGGAGTTCATACCTCAGACGGAGAAGCAGGTGATCCTGGAGCAGGAAGGCAACCGCTATCTTTTGCGCCAGGACATCAGCGTCCAAATCTGGCGTCTTCCCGGCATCAACGTATCGTATAAGCTTTCCCAGCACGCGACTCCGAAGACCGGAATCCGTTTTTATCATGTGGAGGGAAAGTTGCAAGGCACTTACGGAGGATGGGACCTGGTTCCTGTGGATGATAAAACCATGATCTTCTATACCCTGTTTTCGAACCTCACCGAGCTGGGCTGGGGAATCGGCTCGCTCATGGAAGCCCAGCCGGACTTTATGACGGGCGTTAACATGATCACCGCCATGATGGTGACCAAGGCAGTGAAAAAAGAATGCGAGCGGAGGCACCGGCAGGGAAAGTGACTCGCGCTCGCATATTGACCCTGCTCAGGGCCAGAGTGATCTGGATTCTGCTTACCGCTTATGTCCTTGGCTTTTTCATATCCAAGGCATCAGGCCTAAAGCCGGAGACAAGTCTTTACATACTGCCGGTGGCAACGGCCGGACTCGTTTGCGCCCTGTTTTCCGGAAACAGACTTCTCCTGTTTCTGCTCATCGGTTGCGCCCTGGTTCTGGGGTTTGCTCGGCAGGAGTCCTCGCAGGCCGCTTATGAACGGGGCCGGAAGCTTCTGCCTTATACAGGTGACGGCCGGGTCAGGCTGGTGCTGGAGGTGGACCGGATGCCGGATGTCCGTACCCGCTACACCGTTCTTTACGGCACGGTCAAGCGGATCAGGAATAAAGGGCGGTGGCTGGCTTTTAACTCTTCCCTGCGGCTTTCGGTGGCCGGCTCCATTTCCGGCGCGTACCGGGGGGACAGGTTCCTGGCACTGGCATCTCTTGACATGCCCCGGACATACGACAATCCCGGCGGTTTCGACTATGAAGCCTGGCTGGCCCGGCGAGGCGTGGCGGTTACCGGCTGGGTGGACTCGCCCGGCCTTTTGCACAAGATTGACCGACCGAACCGGCACCCGCTCGGACTGGTGGATTCAGCCCGCTCCCGATACCTTACTTACCTTCATAAAATAGAGGGCAAAGGCGGGGCCCTTCTTGCCGCGCTGCTGGCGGGAGACAGGTCGTCTCTGCCCCCCGAGGTGAAATCGGTTTTTGAAGAGAACGGCCTTTCCCATTTGCTTGCCATCTCGGGACTCCACCTCGGGCTTCTGGCGGCAACTTTCTATTTCCTTTTCCACCGGCTTTTTAAAAGGTTGACTTTTATAACGCGTCGGCTGCCCGCTCCCAGGGCCGCGGCATTTCTCACCGCGCCGCCGGTGATCGCTTATGCCCTTCTGACCGGCATGCGGCTTCCGACCCAGCGGGCACTGGTGATGGTACTGGTACTTATGTTCGCTTTGGCCACGGAGCGGGAGAAAGACACCTGGAACTCGCTTGCCCTGGCGGCCCTGGCGGTTCTTTTCATCTGGCCCGAGGCGCTTTACGAGGTCTCTTTTCAATTGAGCTTTACCTGCCTGTTCGGCATCCTGTACGCCATGCCCCGCTTCGAGGCCCTTTACAAGGGACGAAGCACTCCACAGGAAGATATGCTTGTGCGTCTTGAAAAAGAGGGCGGAAAGCGGTGGTTACCGCTCCGGAAAGCGGGCGGTTATCTCCTGGGCCTTTTCGGGGTTTCGGTGGTGGCGTTATGGAGTATTTTTCCTTTACAGGCTTATTTATTTCATCATGCCAATTTTTTAAGTCCCTTCTACAACCTTTTAGCGGTGCCGGTTTGCGGGCTGGTCGTGATTCCTTTTGGTCTTCTTTTTTCCTTGGTGGGTCTGGTTTTTCCAGAGGGAGGAGAGGTCCTCCTGCAATTGCCGGCGGCTTCGGGCACGGTGCTCGTTGACATCCTGGAGTATCTTTCGCAGGCGGCATCAACCAGCCTGATCCTTCCCTCCTTGTCCCCCGCCGGAGTGGTCTGTTGGTACCTGGGCGGAATAATTCTTCTGGAGGGGATGGTTGCTCTTAGGTGCGGCTCGTGGTCATGGCGCTATTACTCTCCGGAGAGAATTCGGCACCGGCGGCTCGGCACCTGGCCTGCGCCGGTGCTGGACGCCCGCTGGCGGCGGGCATGGTCGGCTGTTCTTGCCGGACTTGTCCTGTTTGCACTTTCAGTTTATGACCTCAATCGGACGCGCGACCCGTTTGCCGGCCGCGGCGCCATGGTCTCCGCCATCGAGGTCGGACAGGGGCAGGCCCTGCTGGTCCGCACCGCTTCCGGCCGATATCTGCTGGTTGACGGCGGCGGGTTTTTCTTTAGCGACTGGGACGTGGGGAAAAACGTGGTTGCGCCGTGCCTGCTTTTCCTTGGCTTGAAAAGGATAGACGCGGTGGTTCTTTCCCATCCTCATCCGGACCACGGCAGGGGCCTGGCTTATATACTGCGGAACTTCCAGGTCTCCGAGTTCTGGCTCGGTCCCCCTTCCAGTGAACTCTCCCGAACGCTTGTCAACATCGCGGCCTCCCGGGACATCAGGATACGACGGCTTACCGAGTCTTCCCGCCGGTTCGAGTTCGGCTCGGCAGGGATCGAAGTCCTCCACCCTCCTCCACAGGCGGACTATGCGCCGGAGAACCTTAACAACTCCAGTCTCGTGCTTCGGGTTGAGCTGGGGAAGTTCGCGCTTCTTCTTACCGGCGACATCGAGAAAGAGGTTGAAAAGCTACTTGTTGAGAAGTACGGCCCGGAAGGTTCGGTCAAGGCGGGGATGCTGGCTTCGGAGGTTATGTCCATTCCTCATCACGGCAGCAAGACAAGCTCGCAAGAAATTTTCATTGACGCGGTTTCTCCGGCCTATGCCCTGGTGTCGGCCGCCGGTCCTTCCCGGACGGGCCTTCCTTCGCCGGAAGTTCTGGAGAGGTTTCATGAACGAGGGACAGAGGTTTTACGGACGGACGTGCACGGCTTTTCCGGGGTGTTTGAAAAAGGCGGTCCGTTTGAAGAGCCGGATTGACAGTTACAGAAGCGCCTCCCGGGGAAAAGGTATCACATGGTCCATTCCAGGCGTATCCTGGTCTCGGGCGCTCCCTCCCAAGCCTTGGAGTCGAACCCGCTCTTGATATCCCTGGCCCCGCTCAGTTCCAGGGAACGTTCGATCCAGCCGGCCATTATATAATACAGAGAAGGAAAGTCGTCGCCGAAACCGGTTATAATTACCGTGGCCTTCCGGTCCGAGACCCTTTCGACCTCGATGTCGCCGAAATCGAAAAAACTCCGGATATAGGTCCCGTACTTCTCCAGGCTCTCCATGGGCTGTCCCTGTTTGATCATGGCCTTGTAAACGCTGGTGAGGATGTTCTCGCCGTAAAGACGGCCCCACTGGCGGACCTTCTCCATGTCGTTGCCGGCCAGCACCTCCGCGACCGCCTGAAAACAGTTCTTGAAGGTCTCGAAGGGATACCAGCCGCTGGGAAGGATGCGGGAGGAGATGACCTCCCTGTCTCCCTCCGTGAGATACGGCTCGTATACGCCCGTCTTGTCGCTGCGGATGGTCTTTACAAAATCAACCAGTACCGTGCCTTTTACCTTGCTCATAGCTGCCTTCCTTGCCAATTCTTTCCGTGCTGATTATATGGCTTTGCCTCGGCTGGATTCTTCTCTTCCCCCCAAACCGGGCCGTAAGTATATTATCCATACCACCGGGAATGGAAAATGTCAATACCAGGAACCCACAAACCAACAAGCCGACCTGGTTTATTTCGAGCACGCGCTTTGTGATTAGACACCATTAACCTGTACCGGTTTTCGAGAGGGCATGCCAGATCATGATGGCGGCGGCATGGGCCGCGTTCAAGCTTTCGGTTTTGCCCGGAGTCCGGATGGAGAGCCGGAAGTCGGCCCGCTTCAGTACTCCCGGCCTTATACCTTTTCCCTCCGAGCCTATTACTATAACCGTCTTGTTTTCCCAATCCGTTTTTCCGAGGTCGGTTTCAGCATCCTGGTCCGCGGCATAGACCCAGTAGCCTTTGTTCTTTGAAGCTTCAAGGGACCGGGCAAGGTTGGTCTCCCGGCAGACCGGCAGCCATTCCAAGGCTCCTTCGCTTACCTTGTGGGCCGCGGGTGTTATGCCGGCGGAGCGGTCGCGGGGAATGACCAAGGCTCCGGCTCCCAGGGCTTCCGCGCTCCGGGCGATGGCGCCCAGGTTCTGGGGATCGGTTATGCCGTCCAGGGCCACCAGGACGGACGGTTCCTTTGCAAGCACGTCCTCGAGAAAAACGTACTCCGGAAGCATGGTCAATACAGCTATACCCTGGTGGGCGTCCGATCCGCAACA
Source organism: bacterium (assembly GCA_046484135.1). GTDB lineage: Bacteria > RBG-13-61-14 > RBG-13-61-14 > RBG-13-61-14 > DATKZS01 > CAYQTK01. The sequence goes on along the minus strand of JAWOBU010000160.1, from coordinate 4,205 downwards.
CTCGGTCAAATCGGCCGGCGGGACCCGCCTGATCTTGATCCCGCTGTTTTCCGCCTGCGCGATATGCTGATCACGGGAGCCGCGTACCCCCTCTGCAATCATCATGGCGGAAACCTCGTCCGGCCGGCTTTTAAGCACTGCCGCGACCGAGTGGACCCCGTAAATCCAGACCGTCTTGTCTTTATTTTTATTGGTCATGTTTTTCACCTGCCGGGCGGCGCTTGTTTATAAGGCTTTTGGATTACGTCCTCCGGGATTTTATTAGGGTCTTCCATGCAGGTTTTCAGTTTTAGCAGGAAGGGCTCGAAGTGCGCGGGCGTGCCGAATGCGAGCGGCCCTCCGAAGCTGACCTTGGAGTACTCGCCGTAAGGCACGTTCAGGGTGCAGGTCCGGTGGTGGGTCGAGTGGAAGCAGTAGTCGCCGTCCAGGTTTTTTAAAGGATTGCGCGAGACCAGGAGAGCGTAATGGTCCTTGACCTCGAGGGACGAGAACATGACCCGGGCGATTTTCATGGAAAGCCGAGGCCGGCGCGCTGCAACCTTCCTGGGAAGCTCCTGCATGTTGGCCCGGATGGCCCGCTCGGAGAACCCGCCGGGCTTCTCCCGTACTGACACGTGTTCGAGCATGTCGCCGGTGTCGCGGAGCGGCCTTACATAACCCGCGGGATAGCGGGCGGGGTAGACCTTGCGTTTCAAGGACACGATCCTCTGCGGAAGATGCTCTGCAGAAAGCCTGGTTACGACCTTCATGAAGGTCTGGTTGGTCTTCATGCCGCGCTCGGCGCAAAAGTCAATAAAAGGCTGCATGTGTACGACGAACTTCACGTTAAAGCAGACGAGGAGGGACAGGTACATCTCGTAGTAGAACCTTCCCAGCTCATGGTCTTGCCAGGGATGGTCGGGATACATCATGGCTCCGAAGGAGAACAGTCCCGTCTTAAGCGCTCTGTTGCGGGACCATTTTGTAAGGCTTTTGCAAGAGATCGGAGGGGATCTGTTCGGGGTCTTCCATGTATGTTTTGAAGTTCTTGAGAAACGGCTCGTAGTAGTTGATGTTGCCGAAGGCGTGGGGCGCTCCGAAGGTGCAGGTGGTTTCCGCGCCGAAAGGCACGAGGAGCAGAAAGGTCCGGTAGTGGGTGCCGTGAAAGACCACGCGGGTGTTGAGACTCTTTAACGGGTTCCGGGTCACCATGAGAGCGTAGTTGTGCTTGACCTCCTGTCGGGGAAAGACGTGCTTGGCGAGCCACACCGCCAGCTTGGGATGCTTGATGGCCAGGTTCCTGGCAAAAGGCTGCATCTGGGCACGGATGTCCCGCTCCAGGAACTGGCCGTCCTTCTCCCGGACCCCGATGTGCTCGAGCATGTCCGTTCCCGGCCGGCTGGCCCGTATGTAGCCGGCCGGATAGCGGGCCGGATATGACTTCCAGTTCAGGGAGATGGTCCGCTGGGGAAGATGGTTGGCGGACAGCCGTGTGGTGACCTTCATCATGAGCTCGTGGGTCCGGTGTCCGTTCGCCTTGCAGAAGTCTATAAAAGGCTTCATGGACACGTCGAACTCGACGTTGAAAACATAGTGCCGGGCCATGTACCATTCGTACTCGATGGGCCCGAACTCTTCGCCTTCCCAGGCATGACCGGGATACATGTCAAGTCCTCCAAAAAGAAAGTTACCACCTAAAATAATACAGCACTCGTAAAAAACAACCGGGAAAGATCATAAACGCAAAGACAATCGCGGGCCGGCCCTCGGTCAGTCGTTGGACTTCTTAACCGGCCGGAACTGGTGTATCCACGAGACAAAGCTTGCGGGCTTGCGCGTCTGAAGGTACAGCTTGCCCTGGCCGGAAAAGTCGCAGACCAATCCTTCCCCCGAAAGAAAAAGAGACTTGAGCCCGCCCACCTTCCGCACGTTAAAGCTTAAAGAAGAGTCAAAAGCAACGATATGACCGGTGTCCACCGTATAGTTGCCGTTAACGTCAACCTCGTGCACCGCGCCGAAAGCGCCGAACAAAACGTCGCCCGTACCAGAGGCCTTCAACATGAAAAGTCCCTCGCCGCCGAAAAAGGTCTTGGCCCCGCCCCAACTGGTGTCAAGCTCGACCCCCGGCGAGCTCGCAATGAACGAGCCCGACTGGATCATGAGCTCGTCTCCCGCAAGCTGAAGGTGGCGCATGTCCCCCGGATGCCCCGGCGCCAGGTAAATGCTGCCGGGCGCGCCCTGCGCGGTGTAGGTGTTGATAAAAAAGCTCTCGCCGCCGGCCATCCTTTTGACCGAAGACCATACCCCGCCCCTGGCCTCGGTCTCGACCTCGATGTTGGTGCTCATGGCCGCCATGGACCCGGACTCCACCACTATCTCTTCCTCGGCCGAAAGCTCGACCTCGGCCATGGCGTAGTCAGGCTGGTTAACCAGGCGTATCTCCATCTTTCAGACTCCTGTTCAGCTTATATTAAGACTCCCGCGGCGGCAGCTTCGAGCCGATGGCTTTTCCGAACGCGCCCGGGTTCCGGCTTTGTATCCACAGCTTGCCCTGCCCGTCGAACAGGCACACCAGCCCTTCGCCGGAGAAAAAGGTGGACTTCCATGATCCCACTCTTTGCACCTTGAAGCCCAGGGTTTCCTGGAAGGCCACGATGTGGCCGGTGTCCACCACGTAGGGCCCGTTGAGCTCGAGCTCGTGAATGGCCCCGAAGCTGTTCACGGCCATCTCTCCCTGGCCTGTGGCCTTGATCATGAAAAATCCTTCCCCGCCGAAAAAGGTCTTGAAGCCTCCCCACTTGCTGTCTATGTTGACGCCCGCGCTGCCGGCCAGAAACGAGGTGGACTGCACTATGACCGATCCGCCGGTCATGGGGATGGTGGTGATGTCGCCGGGAAGGGCGGGAGCAAAGGTCACTTCACCCGGTCCGCCCGCCGCGGTGTAGGTGTTCAGGAAAAACGACTCGCCTGCCAGCGCCGCTCTTTTCAGGGCCTTGAAAACACCGCCGCTTCTGCCCTGCCGGGAAGAGGTCTGGATACTGATATTATCGCTCATGCTGACCATGGCGCCGGACTCGGCCACCACTGATTCGTCCGACTCCAGTCGGGCGGTGGCCATGGCAAAGCTGGGACTGTACGAGATATCGAACTTCATCCGGGACCTCCTCAAGACGGCAGCATGGGCCGGAGCCAGGAAACCAGGGCGCCCGGGTTCCGCGTTTGAAGGTAAAGCTTGCCTTGTCCGCTGAACTCGGTGACCAGGCCCTCGCCCGAGAAGAACGTGGACTTCCACGACCCTACCCTTTTCACGTTGAAATCGAGCGACTCCTCGAAGGCCACTATGTGGCCGGTGTCAACGATAAAACCGCCGTTTAGGTCCATCTCCTTGATGGCGCCGTAAGAGTTCAAGAAAAGGTCTCCTTTCCCTTCCGCGGCAAGCAGGAACAGGCCTTCGCCGCCCAAAAGCGTACGTAAGCCTCCGAACCGGAGCTTGACCCTGATGTCGGGGGAAGAGGCCAAAAAGCTGGACGCCTGGACCAGGAGCCGCCTGCCCTGGAGCGGAAAGTGGATGATGTCGCCGTTCATGGAGGGCGCGATAAGTATCTGGCCGCCGTTGTCGCCCGCTCGAAAGATGTTGATGAAAGTCGTCTCCCCTCCCAGGAACTTCCGGCCCAAGGCAGTCAAAAGCCCGCGGAAGAAGCCGCCGGTGGCGGAGAGCCTGGTGGATACGTTCATGTCCGCGGACATGCTTACCATGCTCCCGGCCTCGACCAGGACCTCCTCACCGCCTGACAGGCTCACGCCCAGAAGCGAGTAGGAAGGCCGGTACTTTACTCCGAACTTCATCTTAAAAAGGACCTCCTAAGCAAAGTGGAACAAGTAAATATAATCACGCAAAGCCCCTTTAAGTCAAACAGGCGCAGGGGTAAGACGGGCCTGGATTTTATCCTGTCGGCAGATGCGGCTATAATGCTTTATCGGTCGGGTTGGCCGGCTAAGATGCGGTTCACTTAATGAAACCGCTGAAAAGGGAGGTTTGTTATGAATCGTCGTGATTGGTTGGGGTTTAGTTTTGCCGGGGCCGGGGGCGCTTTTCTCTCAGCGTCTTTGCCTGCGCACGCTTACGAGATGGTGCTGAAAGACTTGCAGGAGCTGGACACCCTGCCCTATTTCGAAAGGAACAGCCGGGGCAAGCTCGTGCTTTGCGAAGGGGTGGCCGACAAGAT